>CAXRIN010000121.1:0-13380 GCA_964230605.1 Flavobacteriaceae bacterium | reverse complement strand
ATGAAGAATTGATGCGACCTACACTATTTTAAAGGGGCTTACTTTTTATTTTCGTTAAAATGTAAAATGTATAAGCTTTAAAATCAAACAGTTGCAGTGTCAATTGGATTTTTTTGTGTTTTTATCGGACAATAATGATTTCGAATAAAAAATAAACCAAGTCGAATAATAGGTTCTGATGTTCTTGTGTAGCTTTTGAAGCTATACTTGTTCATGATTAAGAAAATAATTTATTTAGGGTGTATAGGGCTTTTACTTAGTGTGTTTTTGTCCTTTTATTGTGATGATTTAATAAAAGATTCATCAAAAGATTTTATCGTTCTGAAACGTAAATTAAATGTTGGAGTAGTGCTAGGCACTGCTAAATATGTTTGGAATAAAAATGAGAATCTATTTTATAAATTCCGAATTCAAAAGGCTGTTGAATTGTATAAGAAAGGATTAGTAAACTTTCTGGTAGTGTCTGGAGATAATGGGCGAGAGGAATACGATGAGCCCTCCCAAATGAAGGAAGATTTAATTAAAGCTGGTGTTCCTGAAAATAAGATTTATTGTGATTATGCTGGTTTCAGTACTATTGATTCCATGTTGCGAATGAAAATGATTTTTCAGCAATCTGAATTTATTGTTATTTCTCAAAAGTTCCATTTAGAAAGAGCTATTTATATTGCTAGGAGAAACGGGATGGAAGCATTTGGAATACCAGCTGAAGATGTGCCTAGTTGGTATGCCCCTTATAATGGTTACAGGGAAAAGTTAGCTAGAGTAAAAGCAGTTTTTGAGGTCTTAGTAGGAAAAGGACCTTATTTTGAAGGTGATCCAATTCTAATTAAATAAATTTCAAAACCTTAACCAAGCTAACAAGTAGCGCTAAAAGAATAAAAACAGTAATTATAATCTTAGTTGAACCTTTATAATTAGCGGATCTTTCTTTTTTATCTTTTCGATAGCCCCAAACTAATGCTATTGCAAAAGCAGCAACAAAACAAAGAGCAAACGCAATTCTACCAGGTGTAAATAACATTGTACAAAGATAACTTAATAGAATAAAACATAAACTTCATACTAGAAGCTATTTGATGCTATTTAATAACTTTTGAGCTTCAGACTTAATAATTTCAGAACCGTTTAGAGCTTTTGTTAAATATGGTTTGGCTTCATTTGGTTTTTGAAGTGCTATGTATGATTTTCCAATGTAAAGTTGTGCTTCTGGATAATCGTTATTTTTTTCTGAGACATTGGAAAGATAATTTATTGCTTCCTTGAAGTTATTTTGGTTAAATAAAGTAATCCCATGTTTAATTTCAAATTCGACGGTTGTTTTTGTTTCCAGAGCAATTATGTTGTCTGCTTGGGCGTCGGTTTTAGGTTTTGATTCTCGGATTTGTACTTTAGAAAGAATTATTCCAGTAGAGTCGAATTTCTTTTTTATTACAGTTTCCTCCGCACTTTTAACAATTTCATTTCTTTTTTTAGCTAATTCTTCATTTTCTTGAACAACTCTTTCTTCTTGTTTTCTTGTTTCTTTATCAATTTCTATTGCCTTATTTTTTAGTGTTGTTTGATCAGTAACTTCATATCCTTCTTTTGTTTGGTCAGGTTTCAAATTAATATCTTTCGTTTCTATAGATAAAGTTGGTGCATTAAATTCTATACTTTCAGCATCAGCATCAGCATCAGCATCAGCATCTTCATCTATCACTTTTTCTTGCTCTTTTTCTAATTCATCTACTTGAATTTCATTTGTCCAATTGTATGAGTTTGGTTCTTCAAGTTGTTTTGGTTTTGGAGTTGAAGCAGAGTGGGCGAGTGAGTTTTCCTTTAAATTGAATTCTTTTGATTCTTGCTCAGGGAAATCTGCTACAGAATCAGCTGTATATATGTTTGAACTTTCCACGACTGCTGCAACGGAATCATAAGCTATAACTTCATTGTCCTCTTTTTCTTCGGTAACTATATCGTCGTACTGATTTTTATTTTCAGCAGACATCTCTTTATTAAAATCTATAAAGTTTTTAATTAAAAGAACAGCAATTAATGATGCTGCAACTCCAATGAAAATTGTTTTAAGACGGTTGCTTTTATGAGCCTTAGGGATAGAATTTTTAGCTTCTAAGTAGTTTACCTCTGTTGTATTTACCAGCTCAAATCCATCTAGTGCGTCCGAACAAAATTTACAATTAATTGAGTGTCTTTCAACTCGATTTCGTTCCTTATTTGATAATTTGTTTTGATGATAATCAAGAAGTTGTTGTTCAGATAAACAATCTGAATTTTCAAAAATTCTATTTAAGTTCTCTTTACTCACTTTTTGATTCAATACAAATTTTTAAATTTCGTTTTCCGTTTTGAATGTAGCTTTTTACCTTTTTCAAGACGTAACCAGTTTGTTCAACTATTTCATTGTAACATAGTTGTTTAAGGTAAAACAACTGGATACTTTTTTGTTGTTCTTCTTTTAAATTTTCAATACAGTCTTCCAAATGAACTAACAATTCTTCTCGATCTATACTTGGATGATTAAACAAGTCGAATTCCATATTTTCATCAAGATTCATTTGAATTTCTTTAGCTTTTTCATTTGATCTTGATTTCTTTCTCAAGAATTGCATACACTGGTTGAACGTAACCCTATAAAGCCAGCTTTTATAGTGAGTTACTTCATGAGAAAGTAATTTACTGGAAAGCAATTCATAAATCTCCATGCAAACATCTTTTGCGTCAGATTCATTTTCCAAATGCTTTAAGCATGATCCGTATACAAGGTGGAAATATCTTTGGAAAAGTTGACCTAAATAAACGTGCTTATTATTCCTTTTATAGAGTTCAATTAGCTCAACGTCTGTTTTATTTGAATTGTCTATTTCCAACTTTATCCAAAGTAACAAAATTCATTTTGTTGACCGAATTATTAATTATTAACCCTAAATCGTTGAATATTAATATTCAATATAATGTGTTTGTGTTAACATTTAATTAACTTCGCTTTCCAAGCAACCATTAAATGGATTCTGCGTTTTAGGGAAAATTATGGGAATGAAAATAGAAAATATTTCAGATCACGAATCGGCATTAAATGAAATAACAGCTTGGTTGAAAGCTGGTATTTTTAATAAAGACTCTTATTCCCAAATTGAAGATGTGATAGAGGCTGTAGAAGACTACATGGGGATACCTCTTCCTGCTAAACTTTTTATCGAATCTAATTGCTCGAAATAATTAAGACTCCAAAGAAATTTTAAGCTCTTCGAATAAAGATAAATCCTCTTTTTTTACTCCGCCTGGTTTAATATCTGGATTGTTTAAATAGAAAATAAGGTTGTTGATATCAGAAGCCAATCTTAATTTTTGAGTTTCTTTCGCCATTTCATTTTCTGAATAAAGGCGCTCAATTGCACTTTCTTTCTTTTCTCCTTTAAGCTCATTAATAATGCGCTCCATACCTTTAGTCATAGCAAGTGTTTTAAGAGTTACAGTTTTTTAGGTTTTGCAAATTTATGCAAAACTCTTAACTAGCCCAAGGTAACGGGCGAAAGAAGATCAAAATTAAAATGGTTTTCTTTTAATTCAACTTTCGATTTGTAAATAATTGTAATAAGGTTGTTTGATAGTTTGTAAATAAACTCGTCGCCTAAAAATTGAGTTGTTTTAATTTTAAAACTATTTCCTTCTTGTAGAGATAGTTCTTTCTGAGGAATCCAGTAGTCTTTATTGGGTTCTAATTGAAAATTCGATAAAGATTGGATTTCTTCACCTTTAAAAATATTATTTAATCCCAAAAGCTGAGCTCCGTATCTTGAAGGCGGAGTTGAACATAGCTCAAATGGAGTGCCTTTTTTTAATAATTTACCATTCTGAATCACCATAATTTCATCCGAAAAGGTTAGGGCATCTTTAGAGTCATGAGTCACGAATAGTAAACCAATGTTAAGTTCATTAACAATGTTTTTAAGAATTGATTTGAAATCTTCTTTAGAAATATTATCTAAATTACTAAAAGGTTCATCGAGCAATAGGAGTGGGGGTTCTTCAATCATAGCTTTTGCTAAAGCAACTTTTTGTTTTTGCCCTCCCGATAATTCTTTTGATGTTTTGTTTCTTAACAATTCAAGACCACAAAGTCTTATAATCTCTTCTGTTTTTGATTCTTGATAAGATTTTTGGTATTTAATTAAGTGATGTCTTATGTTATCGTAAACAGTATATCCAGGCTCGAGTTGGAAATCTTGATGAACAATGGCTACTCCAGGGGTGCCGGGGACCAATTTCTCAGATTTATTAAAAACTCTTTCTCCTTGAAAAAAAATCTCTCCACTGTCTCTATCCATAAATCCTCGAATAGCTTTTAGTAAAGACGTTTTACCACAGCCACTTTCACCAAGTACGCATAATATTTGACCTTCATTCATTTCGAAAGAAAGACCTTTTAGTACTTTCCAGTCTTCATAGGAAAGTGATAAATCTTCAACTTTTAAAAGCATTTTACGAAAATAAAAAAAGCCATCAACGTTAGGTTGATGGCTTATTAGTTAAATTTTATGAGCTTATTTCAATTCGAAAGAAGACTTGTTTACAGATTCACCATCAATGATGATTTCAGTATGGTAAGTTCCTTCCTGTAAATTTGATTCTGCTTTCACATACTCTAAAACAACTTTCTGAGCTTGTCCAGAGTAAGTGAAGGTTTTGTGAGCAGCGTAAGTAGTTGCTCCATTTGCTTGCACATCATAATCACCACCTTTTTGGTTTAGTGATCCAACTGTTTTCCCCTCAGGAGAGATGATTTTTAATAAAACTTCTTTTTCTCCTTGTTCAGCAATTTCATTTTCCATTACAGTGAACTCAACTTCAATTTTGTTCGTTCTTCTGGCAAGAGAGGTTTTTTTCCAAGGGTTTGAAGAGCTATTTCGTTTTTTGTAAGTATTTATTGAAGGTTCTGGTACTTGTAATGCAGATGCAATAGCTACTTTTTCAGAAAGAACTGAAGCAACAGAATTTAATGAGTCTAAGTTTTCAGTAAGTTCATTGTTCTTAGATTCTAATTTTTTGTTTTCCATTAAAAGCTCATCAACTTTTGATTCTAATTGCTTGTTAAGTTTTCTTACAAGTGCCAAGTTTGCTTTCAATCTTCTGTTTAGCTCTTCTTTATCCATTCCAGACTTAATCAAAGAATCATTTTCTGCTTTTATTCTTTCAATTTGAGCCAAGCTGCTTTGGATTTCCTCGTCTTTTTCAGCAACATCTCCTTCCAGTTTTTTTGTCAACTCTTTTGAGTCTTCAAGCAGTTGATTAACTTGTTCGTGGTCGTTTGAAAGCTTAGTGTATTCTTGTTTTGCTTGTTCAGCTTCAGCTTTACAGTTAATAAATTGAATAATGTTAAATGCGATTGACGCCAATAAAAGAACTCCTAGACCGATTAAAAGTCCTTTGTTGTTTTTTGTGTTAGTAGTGTTTTCGTTAGTACTCATAAGATTATTGTTAAATTTCGTTCAAGGTCGCGTAAAGATAAATCATTTTTTTTACCGCTTATCAAATTGGAATACGCCCTATATGGGTGATTTATTTCGTTTATCAAAAAAATAATATTCTTAAACATCAATTGTTATACATTTGCTTGTAAAATTCATTCATTATGAGAGGGAATAAAATCCAAATTCTATTTGTATCTCTTATTTTTTTGTCGGTTGTTTCAATTGCACAAAATTTCACTGTTTCTGGAACAGTAAAGGATAATTCAAATGGAGAGTCAATGATAAGCGCAATGGTTTACACTTCGGATGGAAACTACGGTGCTGCAACCAATGTTTATGGTTTCTATTCTTTACAATTACCTAAGGGAAAATATACATTGTTGTTTAATTACAGTGGATATGAAACAGTCACTAAAGAGATTGATTTAGTTTCGGATTTAAAGTTAGATGTCGAATTAGCTCCTCAAGCTCAAGAGGTTGATGTTGTTGTTGTAACAGGTAAAAAGAATACCGATAACATCAAGAAGGTTGAAATGAGTACAATTGAAATTGATGTTAAAGCAATTGAGAAAATCCCTGCGCTGTTGGGGGAGCCTGATGTTGTTAAGTCTGTACAGCTTACCCCTGGAGTGTCAACTGTAGGAGAGGGTGCGACAGGTTTTAATGTACGAGGAGGAAGTATTGATCAGAACTTAATTTTACTGGACGAAGCACCTGTTTTTAATTCATCTCACTTATTCGGTTTCTTTTCTGTTTTTAATCCAGATGCTGTAAAAAATGTAAAACTCATTAAGGGAGGGATACCTTCTGAGTATGGAGGGAGGTTATCCTCTGTTTTAGATATTAGAATGAAGGAAGGGAATAAAAAGAAGTTAGCAGGAGAAGGTGGTATTGGAGCCTTATTTAGCAGGTTCGCAATTGAAGCTCCAATTGTAAAGGATAAGGCGTCTTTCGTTGTCGCAGGGAGAAGGTCTTATGCAGATGTACTTGCAAAACCATTTCTTGATGAAAACTTTTCAGATGCTCAATTTTATTTCTATGATTTAACTGCAAAGGTTAATTACGAAATTAATGATAAGAATAATGTATTTGTTTCGGGGTATTTTGGTAGGGATGTTTTTCAACAGGGATTTGGATTCAATTGGGGGAACCAGACAGCAACTGTTAGATGGAATAGAATTTTTAATGATAAATTATTTGGGAACTTTACAACATACTTTTCGAATTATGATTTTGAAATCGGTGTTGGAAATGAAGAGGATGGAGGTTTTAATTTAAAAGGTAATAATGAAACTTATTCATTTAAACCTTCTTTTAATTATTATTTGAATAGTAAAAATACATTGTCATTTGGTGGCCAATCTATTCTTTACGATTTTTCGCCTGGAAACAGTACCGTTTTCTTACCAGATGGTCCCTTAAATAACAATAGGGATAATAGAGTAGGTTTAGAAAATGCGGTTTATATAGGTAATGAACAGAAGATTAAGAAAAGTGTTATACTTCAATATGGGCTTAGGCTTAGTTCATATCACTATCTAGCACCAAGTAAAGAATATTTATACGGAGATAGACCTGATATTACTTCTAGTCGTGTTTCATTGGGAGTTAATGAGTATTCTACTGGTCAATCAATTAAAGATTATTACAATCTAGAGCCTAGATTTAGTGCTAAATTTGATGTTGATAGTGTTTCGTCTGTAAAAATGAGTTACAACAGAATGATTCAGTATATTCACCTGTTGAGTAATACAGCTGCTGCAACTCCTTTAGATATTTATGCTCCTTCATCGAACAATATAAAACCACAGTTAGCTGATCAAGTTGCTGTAGGATATTTTAGAAATTTTGGGAAGGATTTAGATTGGGAGGCTTCTATTGAAGCGTATTACAAAATACTTCAAAACCAAATTGGATATATTCCTACTGCAGATCTTTTAAGTAATAATGATTATGAAGCCGATTTGTATTTTGGTGAGGGAAGAGCATACGGAACTGAGTTTTTACTCAAAAGAACAACAGGGAAGTTAACAGGTTGGTTAAGCTTGACTTTGGCTAGAACAGAAATCAAAGTTGATGAAGTCAATAACGGTGATTTCTACAAAACTCGTTTTGATCAACCAGTAAATGGGAATCTTGTATTGAATTATGAATTTAATCCTAGGTATGAATTGAGTGCCAACTTTGCCTATAACACAGGAACGCCTTTTACAGCTTCATCAATTAATTACGGTATTCAAGGGATAAGCGTTTCTCATAATCCTGAGAATCTTAGGAATAACTCAAGAGTGCCAGACTACCATAGGTTAGATCTTGCTTTTATTATTCATGGAAAAGAAAAAAACAAGAAAGGAGAGATAAGGAAGTGGCAAGGAGACTGGAATTTTGGTCTTTATAATGTTTATGCTAGAAGAAATGCGTTTACCGTTTATTTTCAAGATGAGGTAAATGGAGAAACACAAGCAATTCGATATTCGATTATCGGAACTGTAATACCATCAATTACATATAATTTTAAATTTTAATTGAAGATGAAAAAGTATTTATTTGGAATATTTGCAATTGGGGCTTTAACATCTTGTGAGGATCCAATCTCCGTTGAGGTAGATGAAGGAACTATTCAGTTGTCGGTTGATGCTTTTTTAACAAATGAACCTGACAAACAACAGAAGATTGTTTTAAAGGAAACGAAACAGTTTTTTGATGATATTTCTCAAAATCCATTTGCTGCCGACTCAGTTTATGTGAAGGATGACTTGAATAATTTTTACTTATTTGAAGATTTGAATGGTAATGGAGAGTATGTTTGGAATGAAACTGATTCTTCCTTGGTAAATCTAAACAGAACATACTATTTAACAATTAAAGCAGGGGATGTTATTTATTCATCGGAAACTACCAGTGAAAGAGTGGCAACTATTGATAGTATAAACTGGGAATATGCGCCACCTGTTTTTGGTGGAAACGGAACTTACGGGACTGAAGCTGTTATAAAGGATCTTACTGGAGCAACTGATTATTCGTGGTTAAGAGTAAAGGTTAATGGTGAATACAACCTTAATAAAGGATCTCAGATCATTGTTACCGATAATTCTAATGTTGGTTTAAGTACAGATGGAGAGTTTTTTATTCCTCCTGCAGCATATTATTTCCCCGGTGCTGATGATGACTCTTTGGGTATAGGAGATAAAGTAACATATGAGTTATGGAGTATTACAAAAGAGACTTCTCTTTTTTGGGCCGAAGTAATTAATCAAAACGTGGATGGAGCTTTGGGGGCAATTTTTGCAACTCCTACTGCTAATGTTAGAACTAATATTTATAGTTCAGGAACTAAGCTTTCTGAACAGGCCGTAGGTTGGTTCTCAACTTCTATGGTGAATACCGCGACGCAGGAGATATTCGTTAAAGAGGGCGAGCAATTAAGTTTCCCGTTAAACTAAAGTAATCGTATACAAAGTTTTTGAAAGGAGGTATAAGCCTCCTTTTTTAATACAAACCAAAGTGATAATTAAAGGCTAAGAGAACTCCAAAATCTTCAAGGTAAGATTCGTTGAATTGGGTGATTAATCCTCCCAACTCGATTGAAAATGTTCTTAGATTTCTTGTCTGGAATTTGTAATCGAACCCAATGTATTTGGGGACAGACTTGATGTTTGAATTCCAAATTTGTTTTTGTGTAGTTGCGAATGAAGAAATTGCAGCGCCTAGTTTGATTGAATAGCCTTTGTATCTTAAACATTCATAGGTGGATCCCATTCCCCAATTGAAATCGAGTGTCATAGGAGTCATGAAATATGGTCTTATGGCATCTTGATCGGGTCTATTGTATTCATGACCTATACCAATAGCCCCAGATATACTTGTGGTCCAAGTATCTGTTCCTGTTAAATTCATTCTTCCGTTGTATTTGATAAAACTACCTGGAGTGTTTTGCCAGGCAGCACCGCCACCGAATCCATGATGGAATTCTATTCCCGTACTTGCAATGGAAATTTCTGTTGTAAGAAGTGACAGAATTACTAAGGTTTTTCTTAACATAATAATAAACTTTTGTAATTTTTACTCCTAAGACAAAGCTATAAAAGCTTCAGTTTTTCATACGGAATTTGAGAACTGATTGTTCACAGAAGAGTCTTAATAAATGTTAATCGCTAAACTCTAATTTTTTCTGCTATTTTTTGAGCACACTTTTGTCCATCGATTGCAGCGCTCATAATTCCACCTGCGTATCCAGCTCCTTCTCCACATGGGTAAAGGCCTTTTATTTGAATGTGTTCTAAGGTTTCTGAATCGCGTGGGATTTTTACCGGACTACTTGTTCTTGATTCAGTAGCATGTAAAACAGCGTTTTCTGTTAAGTAACCTTTCATTTTTTTACCAAAATCCTGAAAAGCTTGCTTTAATGCTTTGGTAACTGCAGTAGGTAGAACGTTTTTAAGATCTACGCTTGTTATTCTAGGTTGATAACTTGTTTCAGGTAACGAAGAACTCAATCTGCCATTAACGAAATCTGTCATTCTTTGAGCTGGAACTACTTGAGTTTTACCTCCAAATTCCCAAGCTCTTTTCTCTACAGATGATTGGTAAGCCATTGCGGAGAGGTTTCCATGTTTTTCAAAAGGTTTGAAATCAAATTCATCCACAGCGACAACAATTCCTGAATTCGCAAACTTATTATTTCTTTTACTAGGACTCCATCCGTTTGTCACTACTTCTCCTGGTGATGTTGCACATGGGGCAATTATTCCTCCGGGGCACATACAGAAGCTATATGCAGGTTTGAATTTAGTTTGTGTTACTAAACTATACGAGGCAGGGGGAAGGAACTCTCCTCTTGATTCACATTTGTATTGTATACTGTCAATTAACTCTTGAGGATGCTCAATTCTTACTCCTAAAGCAAAAGGTTTGGCTTCAATCGCAATTTTAGCTTCTTCAAGCATCGAGAAAATATCACGAGCAGAATGACCAGTGGCCAAAATTAAATGCTCGGCAATAAATTCTTTTTGATTAGTGATAACCCCTTTAATTTGATTTTTTTCGATTAAAAGCTTTTCAACTTTTGTATTAAAGTGCACTTCACCTCCGCATTCGATAATAAATTCACGAATAGAGACGATGATTTTTGGTAATTTGTTGGTTCCAATATGTGGGTGAGCATCAATACCAATCATAGGATCGGCGCCATGTTCAATTAGGATATTTAATACTTTTTGAACATTCCCTCTTTTATTGGAGCGAGTATATAATTTACCATCAGAATATGTTCCAGCTCCACCTTCACCAAAACAATAATTTGATTCAGGGTTTACGGTGTGCTGTTTATTAATTGCAGCTAGATCTCTTCTTCTGTCACGGACATTTTTTCCTCTTTCAAGCACAATAGGTTTTAGTCCTAATTGAATGCATTCAAGTGCAGCGAAAAGTCCAGCAGGTCCAGCGCCAACAATAATTACAGGTTTTGCTCTTTTAACTTCCTTTTTTTCAAGTGTTGTTGTAGTAGAAGTAGGGATTTTCTCTTGAATACCAACTTGGACTCTTAATTGATAAAAAGTTTGTTTCGAACGAGCATCAATACTTCTTTTGAGAATTTTAAGATCGATAATCTTCTCTAACGAGACACCAAGTTGTTTAGCGGCTGCTTTTTTTATCTTATCAGGTTGATTGATAAATTCCGGAAGAATTCGAATATTGGTTTCCTGAATCATCCTTCGAAAGTAAAAGAAATTGTAAATGTATTCGAGTTTACTTTATCAATAACATTTGTAAATGGAGTACCATCATTATTAATTAAGTTTCTAAGGCCTTTATCCCACTTAATTTGAGTTGAGAATTTAAAGTATTCCAAGAAAAATTCGAATCCAAAACCAGCTGTGTAGCCAAAATCCCATTTATTGAGTCTTACAATGGAAACACCTTCTTCAGTGTTTTTTTGAGATACCATATCGTAAGCCATAAATCCACCTGTAGTTAAATATGGTCTCCAGTTTCCATAACGTTCAGCTTTATATTTCAACTCTAGTGGGATAGCAAGGTAGGTTGACTCAGATGGTCGTTTATCTGGGAACAAACCATCATCTGTAGTAATTAAATATTCAAAATCTCTTTGGCCAAAAATGAGAGTAGGGAATAAAGCTCTAAAATCCCAATATTTACCTAAGTGTACATCCGTAACGATTCCCAGGTTAAAACCAGCGGAAGGTTTTATGTTAACAGAGTAAATAGTATCCTCAGTATAGATAGAGTTGTTAAGTTTTAGGTTAGAGCCTAAATAGTTTACGCTTAAAAGAAATCCGAAATGAATTTTACGGTTCTCATCAAACCCTTTTAAGTTTTGATTCACCCCTCTTTGAGCATTCGTATATCCGAATACAAGAATTAATATTATTAGAAGCCCTTTCTTCATTAATTACTTTGTTCCAACATAGATTGATGCAATCCCGAACGAACAAGGAACAATTTTAGTGCTTTTGAATCCAACCTTTTCTAAAATATCGGTAAAGTTTTTTCCATCAGGGAAGGCGTTTACTGAATCAGGTAAGTAAGTGTAGGCAGTTTTATCTTTTGAAACTAATCGCCCAATCTTAGGAAGAATGTACTTGAAGTAAAAAAAGTAAAGTTGTTTTATAGGGAACTTTTTCGGCTTACTAAACTCAAGAACTATCAAATTGCCATCAGGTACAAGAACTCTATGCATTTCAGATAAACCTTTTTCAAGGTTTTCGAAATTTCGAACTCCAAATCCAACTGTAATTCCATCAAAAGTATTGTCGGGGAAGTCAATGTTTTCTGAATCTCCAACTCTCAAGCTTACTTTATCAGATAAGCCTTTGTTTTTAATTTTCTCGATTCCAACTTGAACCATTCCTTCAGAAATATCTAAACCTATAACCTCATTTGCTCCAGAATTTAAATCTTCAATAGCAAAATCACCAGTTCCACAAGCGATATCTAGAACTTTTTTAGGGTTTGATTTTCTTAAGATTTTAACAGCTTTTTTTCTCCAAAGAATATCTATTCCCATAGAAAGTGTATGGTTTAATAAATCGTATTTAGGAGCGATGTTATTAAACATTTTTGCTACTTGCTCTTTCTTTGTTCCGTCCTCGTCTTGATAAGGTTTTACCTCTGATGAATTCATGTTGCAAAAGTACTAAAATGAGTGCAGTAAATAAATAATGAACTGATAGATAATGTTCATTATTCATTGAGTCTTTCTTTATTTAACTTAAAAATGTCTAATTTGAGTAGTGAAAAGATTAAGATTCAAAAGATAAAATATCAAATGAGTAAAAAAGACAAAAAAAAATCAAAGAAAAAAGAGGAGGAGAAAAAGAAGAAAAAGGCTTTGAAAAAGGAAGGCAAGAAAAAGGAGGGTAAGAAGGATAAAAAGCTGAAGAAGAAAGGTAAATCCGAGAAGAAGTCAAAAAAAGAGCTTAAGGGAAAAGGTATAATTTCTATTGAGGAAAAAGTTCCGGAAGTTTCTAGCGTAGTAAAGAAAGTTACCCCAAGGAAGCTTACTCAAAAAAAGGTGATCCGAAAAACACCTGTTAATAAACAAGTTGTTGAAAAAGTGATTGATGAGGCAAGTGTTAAACTTGTTGGGAGTATGGCTATGACTTCAAGAGAGGCGATTGTGAAAATTAGGGCTTATAAAACTTTAAGAGGTCTTTTGAATTTTGTAAAAACTGAAAATAGATCTACCGTTTTGAGGGTCGCAGAGAGTAAGAAAAATAAATTGTCGAAAAAATAATGTGAGTCGTCCTAAAATAACGTGAGTTCGACGTAAGAAAACCCTAATATTATTTCATAAAAAAAGGTTTTTGGCTTATATTTAATTTACTGAATATCAAATATTTAAAACCAAAAAACCTTTTTCTTATGGTAGATAAAATTACTGAAATTT
>CAXRIN010000120.1:0-7036 GCA_964230605.1 Flavobacteriaceae bacterium | reverse complement strand
ATCATTCTATAAGTGAGAGACATTTACAAAGCTATGTGAATGAAATCTCTTTTAAATTCAACAATAGAGGAAAAGATTTATTCAATTTATTGATAAAGAACATGTTAGAGGTAACATGTGCCAATATCTAGTAACTTACCCTCGCTGGGGAGCGGTTGACATAAACACTTAAGAAATAAAACTTTGTTTTATTTCCAATGGCTCCCCAGTGAGGGGAGCTGTCCGCAGGACTGAGGGGAGATAGTTCAAACGTAACCATCACCTACCCTTAACAGGTATAATCCCCCATGGAGGTTATTAGCATCTTCGATATTTTCAAAATAGGCATTGGCCCTTCTAGCTCTCATACACTTGGACCGTGGGAAGCTGCTTCATTATTTTTAAATGAAATCGAAAATATATCATTTGATAAAATTGAAATCAGACTATACGGTTCTCTTTCCAAAACTGGACGAGGACATGCCTCAGATAAAGCAATCATACTTGGATTATTGGGTTACGACCCGAAAACCATTGAAACAAATGAAATTGATAACATTATTAAAGACCTTAACTCTAGCTTAAGAATCACAATTGGTAAAAACACCTTTTATTTTAATCCTGAAGAGCATATTATTTTTACAAACGAAGATAAACCAGGCCATCCAAACACGATTAAGTTTAAAATCTTTGAAAACGTAGAATTCGTTTATGAATCAACCTATTATTCTGTAGGAGGAGGCTTTGTAGCAAAAAAAGGAAGTGAGGATAAAGAAAATATCAAACCATTACCATTTCCTATTGAAACAGGTGCAGATTTAAAAAATCATATCGCTAAAACTGGATTAAACTTTCCAGAAGTCGTTTGGCAAAACGAATCATCACTCAGACCCGAAATAGAAATTAAAACTAAAATAGAGGAGCTTTTTAGTACGATGAAATCGTGCATTTTAAAAGGTGTAAAAACGGAAGGTATTCTTCCGGGAGGATTAAAAGTTGTTAGAAAAGCCTCCGTTTTGCTCAAAAGTCTTGTGCCCAGTGCTGTTCGTACATGGGAAGATATTGAGATTGCTATTTATGGAAAACAATGGAAATTTAACGAAGTAAATCAATGGATTTCGTGTTTCGCTTTAGCAGTAAATGAAGAAAACGCAGCTATGGGACGAATTGTAACCGCACCAACGAACGGAGCGGCTGGAGTAATACCCGCGGTTCTACTCTATTACTATTTCTTTTGCGAACATGAATATGAAGACGATATTGAACAATTCTTTTTGGTAGCAGGAGAAATAGGCTCACTGTTTAAAAAAGGAGCAACTATTTCAGCAGCAATGGGAGGTTGTCAGGCTGAAATTGGTGTATCATCAGCAATGGCTGCTGGTGCATTAACAAAAGTTTTGGGCGGAAATACAGAACAAGTTTTAATGGCTGCGGAAATTGCAATGGAACATCATTTAGGATTAACTTGCGATCCTGTTGGCGGACTAGTTCAAATTCCTTGCATCGAACGAAACTCAATGGGAGCAATGAAAGCAATTACCGCGGCAAACTTGGCTTTAACCTTCAACCCAGAAAATTCTAAAGTCGACTTAGACACTGTTATTAAAACAATGTGGGATACTGCAAAATCAATGGATAATCGTTATAAAGAAACTTCAGAAGGAGGTTTAGCCTTAAATATTCCAGTAATTTTTCCTGAATGTTGATTATTGCCTTTATTGTGGAAACATTTGTTCCAGCTTCTTTTTCCTGTATTCAAATATTTCCATCAACCTAGGTTTCACGATGAATGGGTTCACTATTCTTCCTAAAATTCCGAATGGAGGCACGTAGTCAACAATATCTAGCATCTCTACTCCACCTTCAACTTCTTTAAAGAAATGTTTGTGATGCCAAAGTGAATATGGCCCAAAACGTTGTTCATCAACGAAATATTTCTTGTCGTCAACATGCGTAATTTCAGTAACCCAAGTAGCTTTAAAAAATGGCAAAGGAGTTACCTTATATTGAATGATTTGACCAGCATACATTTTAGTATCAGCACCACTGAGTATAACAAAACCAAGATTATCTGGTGTTATTGTCGCAAGATTTTTCGGACTCGAAAAAAAATCCCATGCTTCATCTAAACTAATAGGAAGAAATTGTTTTGCCTCTAAGCGATAAACCTTTCCTAAACTGTAAAATTTAATATTTGAGTCCATGTTTGTTTAACGAATTTAAAGTCTAATGCGTTGTAATAGCAATAAGTTTATTTAGACAATTTTGATAAAGAAATTTTTAACAAAAAAAGGTCAGATAAAATCTGACCTTTAAAATTGAAATTTCATTTTTCATGAATTAGCTAAAACATCAATAGCTTTCAAAATCTTTTCTTCAGTTTCAGGAATTACAGGAACTAGTGGCAATCTCAAAACATTATCAATAATTCCTATTTTACTCAACATTGCCTTTACCCCTCCAGGATTACCATTTGCAAACGTTAAACCAATCAAGTCTAACAACTGATAATGTATCATTCGCGCTTCATTGTACTTTTCTTCCAAGGCAAAGTTTACAACACTACTCATTTCATGCGGAAACGCATTAGCTATAACGCTAATTAATCCAGTTCCTCCTGCAGCAATAAGAGGTAATGTTATTCCATCGTCTCCAGAAATAACCTCAAAACCTTCAGGCGCTTTGTTGATAATTTCCATCATTTGTGACAAATCACCAGATGCCTCTTTAACAGCAATAACCTTTTCTGGAAACTCTTCTGCCAATCTCAATGTTGTACTAGGCAGCATGTTAACACCAGTTCTTCCTGGCACATTATAAAGAATCACAGGAAGCGGAGAAGCTTCAATGAATTTTTTATAATGCTCGTACAAACCAGTTTGAGAAGGCTTGTTATAAGCAGGTGTAACCGATAAAATAGCACTAATACCAGTTAGATCGTAATCATTTAAAGTTTCGATTAAAATCTTGGTATTGTTCCCTCCATGTCCTAAAACGATTGGCACTCTTCCACCAGATACTTCTTTAATCTTTTCAAGTACAGCAATCTTTTCAGACTTTGTAAGTGTCACACTTTCACCCGTTGTACCTAAGGCAACAAGGTAATCTACGCCACCATCAATAACATGATTTACTAATTTCTCTAAAGCAGAAAAATCTACTTCTTCATCTTTAGTAAAAGGTGTTACTAATGCTACTCCTGTTCCTTCTATTTTCCTTACAACCATACTAATTCTTATTAATCAAGTGTAAATAGTTATCTATTCCTTTCATTAATTGACGTATTCCTTCTCCTTCTTTTAGATTTATAGAAAAATCTAAATCCCTAGGATCTTTCATTCCTGCTCCTCCAACTTTAAACTTAGCCTTTGATTCACGAACAATGAACCTTAATACCTCGTCCTCAATTACAGTGGTGTCAATCAATATGTCAAATTCAGTTTGAATGAAATTTGCTACATCAGAAGATTCTGACTCTAATTTCCAGTCCAAATCCTTTTTCACGAAATAATCAAACTCCAATTTTGGAGTAACGTAGCGAGGTAATTCATCTTCGTTGTAAAATCCTAAAGTCTTGCACTTAATTTTGTAATCCTTTAAAAACTTCACATAACGTTCAACCAACTCTTTCGCCTCTTCATTATCTCCGCGATAAACAATTCCAACGGTTTGAGCATTTTTAATATTAATCGCCTTTACTTCTCTGGTGGGCGATTGTTTACGCTTGAAAGAGAAGTCGGATAGTTTGCGTTTTATATTATCCAATACTCCCATTGAAATCGAACCGCAAAAATAGGATTAGTTTTTGAGAAAACCGAAGTATTTTCGGTTTTAAGTCAATAGTTTATGGACCATAGACTATAGTCTATAAAACACTTTACTTATAGAAATTATTATAATGGTCTATCAACTATGGATTTTGGAGCAAAACTTAGGATATCATAGCAATAAATTCATCTTCAGAAATCAACTGCACTCCTAATTTCTCAGCTTTTTCAAGTTTACTAGGTCCCATTTTATCACCTGCAACAATGAAAGAGGTTTTCTTGGATATACTCCCAACATTTTTCCCTCCATATTTTTCGATTACGGCTTTGAGTTCATCTCTTGAAAACTTTTGGAACACGCCAGACACAACTACCGATTTTCCTTCGAGTACCTTTTCTATACTAGCATCTTCTTCGGACTCAATTACAGACATTTGCACACCCGCTTGCTTAAGCCTGTCAATGATCTCTAAGTTCTTTTCATCACTAAAAAACTCTTGAACACTTTCAGCAATTTTATCTCCGATTTCGTCAACAGCTATTAAATCATCTAATGTTGCGTTTTTTAGATTCTCGATGTTTTTGAAATATTTTGCAAGAGTTTTGGCAACAGTGGATCCCACAAAACGGATTCCTATGGCAAATAAAACTTGTTCAAATGGAATAGACAAAGACTCTCTAACTCCTTTTATGATTTTATTTACAGATTTGTCAGCCATTCTATCCAACTGCAGCATCCTTAAAGCATTCTGCTCCAAATCATACAAATCAGCTATATTATTAATTAAACCAGCTTTAAAAAATTGCTCAACAGTCTCTCCTCCCAACCCATCAATATTCATTGCTTTACGAGAAATAAAATGCTCTATTTTACCTGTGATTTGAGGAGGACATCCATTTTCATTTGGACAGTAATGATTAGCTTCCCCATCTTTTCTTACCAATTCGGAATTACATTCTGGACAATGCGAAATGTATTCAACAGGTGATGCATCTAATGGCCTTGATGCTACATTTACCCCAACTACCTTTGGAATAATTTCACCTCCTTTCTCCACAAAAACTTGATCACCAATATGCAAATCCAATTTCTCAATCTGATCTTTATTATGTAACGATGCCCTTTTGACTGTAGTTCCTAGCAAAGCAACAGGCTCCAAATTGGCGACAGGGGTTACAGCTCCAGTTCTTCCCACTTGATAAACCACAGAATTCAAAGTAGTTACAGCTTGCTCCGTTTCAAATTTGTAAGCAATGGCCCATCTAGGAGATTTTGCAGTAAAACCAAGAATTTCTTGCTTTTCATAGCTATTTACTTTTATAACTATTCCATCTACCTCAAATGGCAATTCCTTTCTCTTATTACCCCAGTAATTAATAAAATCTAAAATCCCATCAATACTCTTGGTTTTTTCAATCATCCTATCAGCTTCCTTTGGGACTTTAAAGCCCCACTCTCCAGCCTTTGTTAGATTTCCTAAATGTGTTTTCTCTGGCAAGTTTTCACCTAATAAATAATAGAGATAACAATCTAATCCTCTAGAAGCTACAATTTTACTCGACTGCATTTTCAAAGTTCCAGATGCTGTATTCCTAGGGTTTGCCATTAATGGTTCACCAGCTTTAGCCTTTTCCTCATTTATTTTCTCAAATGCTTTTAAAGGCAAGAAAATCTCTCCTCTAATCTCAAATTCAGATGGGTAATCACCTTTTAATTCTAAAGGAATAGATTTGATAGTTTTTACATTTGTCGTTACATCATCTCCTTGAGTCCCGTCTCCTCGAGTAACTGCCTGAACTAATTTACCATCAATATATTTTAAGCCAATAGCAACCCCGTCATATTTCAGTTCGCAAACATATTCAACTTCATCTTCAATTAGTTTTTGAATTCTGTTTTCAAAATCTATCAAATCCTCTTTGGAATAGGAATTACTCAATGAAAGCATTCTGTATTTATGAGTAACCGTATTAAATTCTTTAGTTACCTCGCCACCTACTCTTTTAGTAGGTGAATTATCCAAAACCAATTCAGGAAACTTCTCTTCTAGATCTTGTAGCTCTTTAAGCATTGTATCAAATTGGAAATCTGATATTTCCGGCTCTGATAAAACATAATATTTATAATTATGCTCATGTAATTCTTTACTTAAAACTTCAATTCTATTTTGAGCAGTTAACTTATCCATTGGAATAATTTTTGAAACTGAAAATTACAAAGGGTTAATCAACTGAAAAATAGGTAACGTAATTTGTTTTAAACAAAATCGTTTATCAATAATACAACGGCGAACCTTTTTCACAAATTATTTGTAGAACTCTAAAAATACGACCTATGGAAAGTAAAGAAGACATTGTGAAAAACTGGCTACCTAGATATACAGGAATGCCTTTGGAAAACTTTGGGAAACACATCTTACTAACCAATTTCAAAGGTTACATGGAGCATTTTTGTGAAATGACTGGCGCAGAGGTTGCAGACAAAACCAAAGGGATGACCGCTGCTACTCACGATGGCATTACCATGATTAATTTCGGAATGGGAAGTCCCAATGCTGCAACTATTATGGATTTACTTACTGCAATTGATCCCGAAGCTGTTTTGTTTCTGGGTAAATGTGGTGGATTAAAAAGGAAAAATAATATCGGAGATTTCATTTTACCCATTGCTGCTATTAGAGGCGAAGGAACATCAAATGATTATTTCCCTCCCGAAGTACCTGCACTACCAGCATTTAGTTTGCAAAGAGCTGTTTCATCTACCATTAGAGCTTATGATCTTGATTACTGGACAGGAACATGCTATACGACAAACCGACGTGTTTGGGAGCATGACGAAAAATTCAAAGAATACTTAAGAGAAACTAGAGCAATGGCTATTGATATGGAGACGGCAACAGTTTTCGCGACTGGTTTTTATAACGAAATTCCAACTGGCGCTCTTCTATTAGTAAGTGATCAACCTATGATTCCAGATGGAGTTAAAACTTCAGAATCAGATAAAAAAGTATCCGCTAATTATGTTGAAACGCATATAAAAATTGGAATTGACGCCTTGAAAGAAATCAAATACAATCGACTCTCAGTAAAGCATTTGAAATTCGCATAATATAAAGGCCCGAGACAAAAACTCGGGCCTTTAAATTTCTTTGTCCCGTCCTGAAATAAGTTGACACATTTAGGACTTATTATGAAAAAACGGAATAATCAAGGAGTTAAGCGAACACAACGCGATTACACAATGGCCTTTAAATTACTTGTAGTAGGTCAGGTAGAAAAAGGCGAATTCA
>CAXRIN010000119.1:0-17280 GCA_964230605.1 Flavobacteriaceae bacterium | reverse complement strand
TGCGTTTTTAGCCGCAGCAGGTTGGAATTTTAAGAAAATGATGATGCTATTAAAGCAAGAGGTCTTTTTGATTGTTATAACATCAAATTTTTATTCGTTCAAAAAATACTAAATATCGATTTTTAAGGAGCGACTATTTAGAATCTGATGTAATTGGAGATGAAAACCAAATTATCGCTAAAAAATACGGAACTGAATGGATTGAGTTTGATTCTGCAAATGTTAGTTTAAACACCCTTACAGGATCATTCGCAACTTCCTTCAGCAAATTTTCGGGATTTGAAGGACTTTCTGCCCTTCCTGTTGAGTTAATTGAATTTAAAGTAAAAAATATAAATCACAGTAATTTTGTTTATTGGAAAACAGGTTCTGAAATTAACAACTCCCATTTTGAACTTTATCGCTCAAAAGATGGCGGAGAATTCGTTTTTGTGGAATCTTTTCAGGGACAAGGAAATTCTTTAGTTGAAACAGAATACAACTTTAATGACGAAAATCTAGAAAGCGGTAAATATTTATATATTCTAAAGCAGGTAGATTTTAATGGCGACTACAGTTTTTCAGAAAAAATTTTCGTCGAAATAAAATCTGAAACAGCAATTGTAATATTTTACTCAACTGAAAACAAAATAATTACATTATCTTCGCCAGAGGTTCATGAAATTGTTTTGTCTATATATGATTTAAACGGAAAAGAAATATTTAAAAATCAAAATTGTACAACTAACTCTAACTTAAGAATAACAGAAGATTTTTCACCAGGTTTTTACATTATCCAAGCAGAATCCAAAGGCCAATTCTTTAATCAGAAAATACTAATTAAATAGAAATGAAGTTTTCACATTTTAAAATATTATTTCTTTTATTCACATCTTCATTGTTTGCACAAAAAAACATTCAACAGAAACATTTCCTTATTGATTTTGGATTAAATTACACAGGAGCCCTAAACTATGCAACTTCTAAAATATTACACCCAAAAGTCGGATATACAACGAACTTCTTTTTCGAAAAACAATACAACAATGGAAGAATATTTAGAACAGGTTTAGGGCACTCCTTAAACGGTTTTGCTTATGACTCTAGATTTCTTAATATTTTGCACACTTATAATTTAAACCAATATCTTCTGTACGGAAAAGTTCTTAAAAATAAAGATCGTTTCTACATTGGACAGGTAGGAAGTTACGCACTAAGAATTTTCAATTCTGAATTATTAAACATAAGACCCCCAAGTAAGTTTGATGTGAAATTACATTTATCTTATTGCAAAAGAATAAATAGGGTTTTAGGAATTGACTTCACAGCACAGCTAGGCGGTATAAATGTTGACCTATTCTCAAATGGATACATGCATCACTGGGAGCTTAGCAGCAAGATGTATGTTAAATTCTTAACTAAAAAGAATGAAGCATTTATAGCGAACTAACCACCGTAAATATCTTTTCTAGCAGCAGCTAAAGTGTTTTTCATCAACGAAGCAACAGTCATTAAACCAACACCACCAGGAACTGGAGTAATATAAGAAGCCTTTTGTGCACAAGAATCAAAATCGGCATCACCTTGAATTCTAAAACCGCTCTTTTTTGAATCATCTGGAACT
Source organism: Flavobacteriaceae bacterium (assembly GCA_964230605.1). Lineage (GTDB taxonomy): Bacteria > Bacteroidota > Bacteroidia > Flavobacteriales_C. The sequence continues at coordinate 15,677 of CAXRIN010000119.1, read as the reverse complement.
CTTGTAATTCCAACATCTATTACAATAGCTCCGTCTTTAATCATTTCACCTGTCAAGAAAGCTGGTTTACCTAAAGCAACAATAACTATATCAGCAGCCTTAGTGAACTCTTCAATGTTTTTCGTTCTGGAATGCGTAAGCGTTACTGTACAGTTTGCATGTTTTGAGTTCTTAGCCATTAATATACTCATTGGAGAACCAACAATATTTGACCTTCCAATAACCACACAGTGCTTCCCCGTTGTATCAATATCATATTGCTCTAACATTTGAACAATACCATAAGGAGTTGCCGAGATGTAAGCAGGTTGCCCTAAAGCCATCCTACCAACATTTACCGGATGAAATCCATCTACATCTTTCTCTGGTAAAATAGCTGTTGTCACCTTTTGCTCATCAATATGTTTAGGAAGAGGCAATTGGACAATAAAACCGTCGATGTCAGCATTATTATTAAACTCATCAATCTTAGCTAATAACTCTTCTTCGGTTGTCTCAGAAGGCATTCTCTCTAATGTAGAATTAAACCCTACCTCATTACACGAACGAACCTTTGATGCTACATAAGTTTCACTAGCGCCATCATTACCAACTAAAATAGCTGCTAAATGAGGTATTTTACCTCCCTGAGCAACAAAAGCTTCTACATCTTTTTTGATTTCAGCTTTAACTTCAGCTGATGTTTTTTTACCATCAATTAAAATCATCTGTTTAATTATTTAATTATTCAATTATTCAAATCGACAATTTTTAGATTAATTGAGGAATTGCTTAATTGAGTAATTAGTTATTACATCTTCCCTCCTAGACCTGGAAAGTTTTTCATCATTTTAGCCATGTTACTTTTGTTACTCATTAATTTCATAACCTTTGAAGTCTCCTCAAATTGTTTTATCAATTTATTTACTTCAGTAACATCATTCCCACTACCTCTTGCAATTCTTTTTCTTCTTGAACCGTCAATCTGTTTTGGATTTTCTCTTTCGTAAGGAGTCATTGATTGAATGATAGCCTCAATTCCCTTAAAAGCATCATCGTCAATATCAACATCCTTCATCATTTTACCGATCCCAGGAATCATTCCAACTAAATCTTTTAGGTTACCCATCTTTTTGATTTGCTGAATTTGCTCGTAGAAATCATTAAAATCAAATTGATTTTTGGCAATTTTCTTTTGAAGCTTTTTGGCTTGCTCCTCATCAAATTGCGCTTCTGCTCTTTCGACAAGAGAAACAACATCTCCCATTCCCAAGATTCTATCAGCCATTCTTGAAGGATAGAACACATCAAGCGCATCCATTTTCTCTCCCGTACCAACAAACTTTATAGGCTTGGTTACAACTTCCCTGATAGACAATGCAGCTCCACCTCTTGTATCACCATCTAATTTGGTTAATACAACACCATCAAAATCTAACTTATCATTAAATGCTTTTGCTGTATTTACGGCATCCTGACCAGTCATGGAATCAACTACAAAAAGAATTTCTTGAGGCTTAACAGCATCTTTAACTCTTCCTATTTCATCCATCATCTCTTGATCAACTGCTAAACGTCCAGCTGTATCGACTATAACGACATTAAATCCATTTTGACGAGCGTGCTTAATTGCATTCTCAGCTATCTCAACCGGATTTTTATTTTCTCTTTCTAAATAAACCTCAGCTCCTACTTGTCCTCCAAGAACTTCTAACTGATCCATTGCAGCCGGACGATAAACGTCACCTCCTACCAATAATGGATTTTTACCTTTTTTAGTTTTTAAATAGTTAGCTAGCTTACCTGTAAAAGTTGTTTTACCCGAACCTTGTAATCCAGCGATTAAAATAACGGCAGGATTTCCTGATATTTTAATTTCACTTTCAGTCCCTCCCATCAGTTCAACTAATTCGTCGTGAACGATTTTAGTAAGAACCTGTCCAGGCTGTAATGTGGTTAATACATTTTCACCGATAGCTTTATCTTTAACTCTATTGGTAAACTCTTTTGCAACTTTAAAACTTACATCGGCATCCAATAAAGCACGACGAATCTCTTTTGTTGTTTCTGCAACGTTGATTTCCGAAATCTGACCGTGACCTTTTAATACCTTAAACGCTCTATCTAACTTATCCTGAAGACTTCCAAACATAATTCTAAAATTGGAGCGCTAATTTAATGATTTTAATATAGAATACGTAGAGGATTCAGAATAGATAAAGGTTAATGGATAAGTAATTTATATATTGGCTTTTCAAATTTAAAACCAGAATGATAATCGCCCGACTTTTCCTTAGAACGTTTGAATTGTTTTTACTGGTTATTTCACTCTATGTTAGTTTGGTTTTTATTTTATCCGAAATTAGAGTTAACGCTTCTCAGCAAGCAAACGATAAAACGATACCCGTTTATATTCTTTCTACAGGCGTTCATACAGACATCATACTTCCTTTAAAAAACAGACTTCAAAACTGGTCTGATTTCACTTCCCCTTCTGATGCACCCAAACAATTAAATTACAATAAGGTTGGATTTGGATGGGGAGACAAAGGTTTCTATTTAGAAACACCTACCTGGAGTGATTTAAAATTTAGCACAGCAATAAAAGCAATGTTTGGCCTTAGTAACACGGCAATGCATGTAACCTTTCATAATAAAATTCATGAATCAAAAATGTGTAAAAAGATATTTGTCACTGAAAGGCAGTATGAGAATTTATGTAAAGAAATCAAAGCCTCCTTTGCGGAAGAACAGCCAAAAGTAATTGCTAACCAAAGCTATGGAGAAAACGATTGTTTTTACAATGCTTTGGGAACTTATAGTTTATTTAAAACATGTAATACATGGACTAATTTAACATTAAAAAAGGCAGGAATAAAAGCTAGTTTATGGACACCTTATGACAAGGCTGTTCTAATAAACTATCCATGAACAGTTTCTTTATTACCGTAATTCGCAATAATTTCTGCTTCTTTTTGTAAAAACTCCTTCCACCTTTTATTTACATCAACTCCCTTCCCGTATTTCTTAGCCAACTTTAAAAACATTGTATAGTGTCTAGCTTCACTTGCCATTAAGTCGTGGTAAAACTTAGCTAATTCTTCATCTTCAATATTTTCAGACAAAACACGAAATCTTTCACAACTTCTTGCTTCTATCATAGCCGCAATAAGCAACCTATCAACCAACACCATATAATCATTCCCCCCTCTTTTAATAAAAGCCATCAAATCATGAACATACGGATCTCTTCTTTCCCTACCTAGCTCCAGTCCTCTTTCTTTTATAATATCATGAACCATTTGAAAATGCTCCATTTCTTCCTGCGCCAAAGCTGTCATTTTATCCACAATTTCTGGATATTCTGGATATTTAGTAATCAAAGAGATAGCGTACGAGGCGGCTTTTTGCTCACAATATGCATGATCAGTTAAAATCTCACTTACATTTTTCTCTACGATGTTAACCCATCTAGGATCGGTTGGTAGCTTTAGTCCAAGCATAATGAATATTTTAAATAAAATTACAAAGAATATACACCCTGCGCTTAGTAAGATTTGAAATATTAGAGACTACATCCTAAATAAGGCAACTTTTATTTTAATTATCAGTAAAAGTCTAGGATTTCGCCAAATCAATATTTGGTAATTTTGTGAGTGATGAGAATTTTTTCCTTTCTAATCTTAGTTATACTTTTAACTGCTAAGCCTGTTAAATCGCAAGATCAACAGCAGCTTATCGATAGTCTTATAGTATCTCTTCAAAAAGCTCCTAAGGACTCTATTTTAGTAAACAACTATGTTTACATCTCCTCTTATTACTTTGAAAAAAATCTAAAAAAAAGTAATATTTACGCCTTAAATGCTTCCGAAACAGCTAAAAGTATAAATTACAAAACAGGAGAGGCTCAATCTTTATTTCTTCTAGCTCAAACCGAACATAAACTAGGGAAATTAAAAAAAGCTTTAAGCCATTATCAAGAATCATCAACACTTTACAAAAACCTCAGAAAAAACTATTACCTAGGAAGGTGTTACGCTGAGATGGGTAATGTTTACGCCAGTTTAGGTGATATGGTAAATGCGATTAAGTGTCACCAATACGCAGTTCAAATATTCAAAAATTTAAACAACAATGTTGGAGTAGCTACTTGCTACAGTGATTTAGGGCATATTAACCATATGCAAAAAAACTTCGATCAATCTCTAGAGTATTACAGCAAAGCAAGAACAATATTTGAAAAAGAACAAGATGAAGCCTCCTTAGCAAAACTATTTAATAGAGTGAGTGTTGTTTTCAGAGATCAAAAAGAAATCGATCGATCATTAAGTTATGATTATAAAGCATTACTGATTTAAGAAAAATTAAGAGACAAAGCAGGTATGGCTTTATCAAACTTAAACATTGGTGAAACCAGTGTTATTCAAGAGGAATGGACACGGGCAAACGGTTATATAGATTATGCTGCAAAATTGTACAGAGAAATTGAAGACCAAATTGGGATCTCAAAATGCTATTTACTTTCTGCAAAAGTAGCTTTGCTTCAAAATAAAATAAACATAGCCACTGAAAACTTAAACAACTGTATTGAAATTGCTGAAAAAGCCAACGCTCTCCCTCAATTGGTTGATGCCTATAAAGTTCTTTCAGAAATATATGCTGACAAATCCGATTTCAGCAAAGCATATCATTATTTAGAAAAGCATGATAACCTCCGAGATACCCTCTACTCTGTTGAAAGTGCCAGACAATTCTCGGAAATGGAAGTGAAATATCAAACTGAAACTATTGAAGAAAAATTGGAGGTGGCCACTAATCAAAAAGAAGCAGAAGCTAACAAAGCCTTCACGTTCATACTTTCATTTTTCTTGGGATCAGGAATTTTCGTTGTTATTGTTTTATTAATGAAAAAGAAGAACAAAGAGTCTCTTGAAAACAATAAACATCTTGAAAGAAAAAATAAACTTATTGAAAAGAAAAATAATGAGATTCTAGATAGTATTCTTTACGCAAAACGTATTCAGGAAGCTATGCTTACCTCAACTGATTACATTGAAAAAATATTTGATGAATATTTCATCCTTTATCGTCCAAAAGATATTGTTAGTGGAGATTTTTACTGGGCTTATAATCATAAGTCTTCTAACACTGTATTTTGGGCAACTGCCGACTGTACAGGACACGGAGTTCCAGGTGCATTGATGAGCATGATCGGAACGGTTCTGTTAAATGAAGCAGTAATTATTAAAAGACAAAGTAGCCCAGGGAAAATATTAACTCAAATCAACTCCTATTTAAAAAGACATTTAAACAAATCAGATTCTCTTTATCAAACGCAGGATGGAATGGACATATCTTGTTGTAAACTCAATAAAGATACCCTTGTGTTGGAAACAGCTGGAGCAACCCATTCTGTTTATGTTGTAAGAGAGCATAATTTAATTGAATTAAAAGGGGATAAAATCACTTTAGGACAAGACCCCTATGGAAGAGAAATAAGTAATTTTTCAGTGAATGAATACCAACTACAAACTGATGACATAGTGTATACTTTCACAGACGGATTCCCTGATCAAGTTGGAGGTCCGCAAAAAAAGAAATACAAAGTTGGTGCTCTTAAAAATCTTCTAATCGAAATCGCTCACCTACCAATGAGCGAACAAAGAAACAAAATAAAAGAAGCACTCGCTCAATGGCAAGGAGAAACCCCTCAGCTTGACGACATTCTTATTATGGGTGTTAGAGTTTAGCCAAACCAAAAAAACTTAGACATAAAAAAAGGGACTTAAAAAGTCCCCGCAGTTTGGTTTGTTGTTAGCGTAATTACGCGGTTTTGATTTTTAGGAAATCCATCCCGTTGTATGAATCAATCTGATCTAACATCTCTTCCAATTCTTCTTTTCTTTCTTCCGAAACAGAAGGGATATTCATAAGTTTAACAAGCTTTTTAATCGTTTGATTGTATTCTTCAACTGTCATTACTGCTTCCATATATAAGTTGTTTAGTTATGCCTGTAAAGTAAACTAGGTAAAAGGTTGCCTAATTGTTCTGTAGATTAAACTGTTCGAATAACTGATTAGCTAACTTCAAACTAATCACCTTTTCCTTATATAGCCCAATTACTTCTGCATCGCTAGAAATCTTTTTGTACTTAGCTAAGTCTTTTAGCGCTGCTGCTTCATTAGCATAAAAACCTATAGCGTAAATGATTTCGTTATTTGACTCGTGAGTGTAAATAATCTCATCGTTAAGCTTACTTACAGCCTCAAACTTGTCATTTTTACTTTTAGTTTTACCAAGGGAAATCTTATAAACAGGAGGTTCATCAATTGCATATTCAGCTTCTTTTTTCTTCTCTTCTTTTTTAACGATAACCTCTGGCTTCTTCTCTACTTCTACAACCTCTTTAACAACTTCTTTTTTCACCGCCATTTCCTCTTCTTTCGCCTTTCTTTCAGCAGCTTTTTTCTTTAATGCATCTATTTCCTCACGAGTGTACATTTTTGGGGCTGATTCTATCTTTACAGCATTCGAAACAGGAGCTGAAGCAAGCGATTTCTTTTCTGATTCCGCAATCGCTATTTTATTCTTCGCATTCTTTATATACTCATCACCAACAGGTTTTGAAAGCATGTTACTATATTTAAAAACTCTAATAAAAGCAGACTTAATCCCAACTTTTCTCACCTCTTCAAGTCTAGCTTCAGCCGATTGGTATTTATTAAAGTATCCACCAGAAAAATAAATTTTACTACCTGAAGGAAGTGTAAAAGTCATTAATTCAGGAACTTTCTCTAGCATTCCCATTAAATCTTTATCTGCACTTGTCGCACATTGGATTCTATATTTAATTTGTTGATTCGGTGCTGCGAATGATGATTGCAAAGCAAACATTAGCACAATTATAATTGATGTTAAATTTTTCATTTTGTCAGTTTAGTCTGTCGCGGTTTTACAAATACGATGCCACAACGAACACAAAATTAATTTCAAGGAAGCTCCAAGTCCATTAATTAATCTTTAAAAGATTGTTTTATTTACTGAAATGTCATTTTTGGACACTGAAATGAAAATTGTGATAAAAAAATTGGTTTTGTTAACAAATTTTAACGCCTCTTAGAATTTCTAAAGCTCATATTCTATAAGGGTTTATTAAATTTGAATACCAATAATTTCGACTATGGAACAAACTACTTCTACTGAAATTAATATCGCTGAATTAAATGAACGAATCGAAAAGGAAAGTGCCTTTATCGATTTAATCAAAATGGAAATGTCCAAGGTTATTGTAGGACAACCTCAAATGACTGATGCTCTTTTAATTGGTTTGCTATCTGATGGACATATTTTACTTGAAGGTTTACCAGGTTTAGCAAAAACATTAGCTATTAATACACTAGGGAAAATTGTTAGCGCAGAATTCAACAGAGTTCAATTCACACCAGATTTGCTGCCAGCTGATGTGATCGGTACTTTAATTTACAATCAGAAAAAGGAAGAGTTTGTAGTTAAGAAAGGACCCGTTTTTGCCAATTTCATTTTGGCCGATGAGATTAACCGTTCCCCAGCAAAAGTTCAAAGTGCCTTATTAGAAGCTATGCAAGAAAAGCAAGTAACTATTGGTGGTGAAACTTATAAACTCCCTCAACCTTTCTTGGTATTAGCTACTCAAAACCCTATTGAACAAGAAGGTACTTACCCTCTTCCTGAGGCTCAGGTTGATAGATTCATGCTTAAGGTTAAGTTAGAATATCCCAATAGAACAGATGAGCAAAAAATCATGCGTCAGAACCTATTGAGAGATTTCCCTGAACCAAATTCAATTATCACAACTGAAAAAATTCTAGATGCCAGAAAAATGGTTAAAGATGTTTATGTTGATGAGAAAATTGAACAATATATCGTAGACTTAGTCTTTGCGACAAGAGAACCATTTACAGAACACAGAAACTTAATTAGTTTCGGTGGTTCCCCAAGAGCAACAATTGCTTTAGCCAAAGCTTCAAAAGCTGTGGCTTTCATGAACCGAAGAGGATATGTGATACCTGAAGATATAAGATCGGTTGCCTTAGATGTGCTTCGTCACAGAATTGGCTTAACCTACGAAGCGGAAGCGGAAGAAATTAGCGCTGACCAAATAATTTTAGAGATTATTGATAAAGTTCAAGTTCCTTAATTATTCTAAAAGTCACCAAAGTTGGAATCAACGGAGTTACTGAGTAAAATAAGAAAGATTGAAATCAAAGCTCGAGGAATGTCTAAACAACTTTTCTCAGGCCACTACTCTAGTGCTTTTAAAGGAAGAGGAATGACGTTCGCTGAAGTTAGGGAATATAACTTCGGAGACGAAACAAGAACTATTGACTGGAATGTAACTGCCAGATTTAATGAGCCTTTCGTTAAAACATTCGAAGAAGAGCGTGAACAAACAGTCATGCTGTTAATCGATGTTTCTGCCTCAGAATCTTACGGTACAACCAATCAAACAAAAAGAGAATACATAACAGAAGTTTGTGCAGTTTTAGCCTTCTCTGCTATTTCGAATAATGATAAAGTTGGAGTTATATTTTTCTCCGATCAAGTAGAAAAATTCATTCCTCCTAGAAAGGGAAAAAATCATATCCTAAGAATAATTAGGGATTTATTAGAATTCAAACCGGTTCACACCAAAACAGATTTAAATGTTGGCTTAATGCAACTAACCCATGCGGTTAAACGAAGATGTACCGCATTTTTAGTAAGTGACTTTATTTCGGAAGATTATTTCAACTCTCTAAAAATGGCAAAATCTAAGCATGATTTAATCGCCATTAGATGCATTGATCCATTAGAAAGTGAATTACCTAAAATTGGTTTAGTTAGAATGCTGAATCCTGAAACGGGTGAAAAGAATTGGGTTAACACAAACTCTAAATCTACTCGAAAATCATATAAAACATGGTGGCAAAACTTAACCAATCAGTTTGATGATTACTGTAAAAAAACTGGAATAGATCAAGTTATTTTAAATACCGATGAAGGTTACACTACCCCATTAATGAAAGTTTTTAAAAGAAGAGAAGGAAAATAATGAGAGTTAAAATACTTAGCATATTATTCACAATCTCGCTTTTTACTCAAGCTGCTGTTACTTTTAAAGTAGATTCCACTACTTACCTGATTGGTGAGCAAGCTATTTTCACACTGGAATACCAAGGTGATGGAGAGGTGATTTGGCCTAAGTTTAATGACACTTTAACTAAGGATTTAGAAATTGTTGAGCAATCGAAAATAGACACATTAAGCCCGGGGAATTATCAGCAAAAGATATATGTTACAGCATGGGATTCAGGTTATTATTTGGTTCCTCCAATACAAATAAACAATGAATCTTCTGCTCCCTCTCTTTTAAGATTCAATACTGTTGCCATTAACTCAAATGAAGACATTAAACCCATCAAAGAACAAATGGACACTCCGTTTATTTTTGATGAAATAAAAGAACTTGTCCTTGGGACATTGTTAATCTTATTAATTATTGCAGGTTTAGTCTTTGTAGGAATTTTCATTTATCGAAAATACTTTAACAAACCTGAGGAAGAACCAGTCATCCCTACGCGTCCAGTGATGGAAGTTTTATGGGAAAGATTCAATCATCTTGCCGAAAGTAAAGTATGGGAGAAAAATCAAGAAAAAGAATTCCAAAGTGAGCTATCCCTCATCCTGAGAAAATTCTTAGAGTTCAAATTCAGAATAAAGGCGCTTGAAGAGACAACAGGAAACATTATCCACCAATTAAACTCTATTGGAATTGATAAAGTTAACCGAGATAACATTTCACATATTCTAAACTTTTCGGACATGGTAAAATTCGCCAAGCAAAAAGGTGCATTTACCCAACACGAAAACGCATTAAATATTTTAAGAGAGTTGTTAGAATCACATACTGAAAGAGAAGAAACAGCAAGTGAATAGAGGGAATTTCATACAAATCTTCAGTGCAGCTTTCAATAAACTCTTTGAGCTAGAAAGCTATGCAAATCCCGAATGGTTTTGGGGATTTTTGTTGATTCCTTTTATAATTGGGTATTATTATTTCAAGGAAATCCACGATCAAGTAGATTTTAAGTTCTCCTCTTCCAAAGGTTTTGGATCAACTACAATTCTAACTTATTTAAAGCATATTCCTTTTGTTTTAATTGTTGTCGCGTTAACCTCTTTAATTGTGGCACTTGCTCGTCCTCAAGATCAAAAAAGCTGGGAAGAGACTCACACTAACGGTATAGACATGGTGATCGCAATGGACATATCGTCATCCATGAATATGCCTGATTTTGAACCTAATAGATTAGAAGCTTCAAAAAAAATTGCATCAGAATTTATTCAAACAAGACCAAATGACCGCTTTGGATTGGTAGTATTTGCCGCAGAAAGTTTTACTCAATGTCCGCTTACAATCGACCATGATAGAATTGTAGAATTATTCAAAGACATCAGAATGGGAGTTTTGGAAGATGGAACTGCTATTGGATCAGGATTAGCTACCGCTGTTCAACGATTAAAAGATAGTGAAGCGAAAAGTAAAGTGATTGTGCTTTTAACAGACGGTGAAAACAATGCTGGATCGATCTCCCCAAAAACAGCGGCTGAACTAGCCAACACTTTTGACATCAAAGTTTACACTATTGGAATAGGTAAAGAAAAGTTTACTATTCAGCAACAAAGTTTCTTTGGACCTATCACACAACAAATTGAAAGTAACATTGATACTGAAGCTCTGAACAACATTGCCCAAATCACTGGTGGAAAATACTACAGAGCAGAATCAGAAAATGCGTTGAAAAACATCTATGAGGAAATAGATCAATTAGAAAAAACTGAATTAGCAAGTTTTAAATACTACAAAAAAACAGATTTGTTTTTGCCTTTTGTAATAATAGGAATCGCTTTGATTCTTGTTGCTAAAGGGCTTGAATTAACCATTTTTAAAACCATCGAATAGTGAATTGGATGAAAAACATATCATCTCAATTTTTTGGCGATAGAGATTTTGCTAAATGGCAAAATGAATGGGTGATTTGGCTGCTATTTGCAGTTGTTGCATTTGTTATTTTCTTTTTGGTTAGTAGGAAGATTCAAAAGCGAAGACTTAATCAGTTTCAGTCTTCGGAGACAATTAAAAATCTTTTACCCGCTTTGTCAAAGACTCGCAGCACTATTAAATTCACTGTCTGGACTTTAGGTTTAATATTTATTATTCTCGGTGGAGCTAACCTTCAATTTGGTGATAAAAAAGAAGAAGTGCAAAGAGCTGGAATTGATCTTATGCTTTGTTTGGACGTTTCTAAAAGTATGTTAGCTGAAGATTTAAAACCGAACAGACTAACAAGAGCAAAGAGTGCAATAAGAAAGATAATCGACAATCTAGGATCAGATAGAATTGGAGTTATTGTTTTTGCGGGAGACGCCTTTCTTCAACTCCCTTTAACAAATGATCATTCTGCAGCAGAGTTATTTATTAATGGAATTAATACAGGAATAATACCTATCCCCGGAACAAACATAGCTTCAGCTTTAGAACTAGCAGAAAGATCATTCCCTAAAAACTCTCCAACTAATAAAGCTATTGTAGTAATTACTGATGGTGAAGAACATGATGGAAAAGCGGTTGAAATTGCCGAAGAATTGAATAAAGATGGTATTAAAGTTTTTTCAATAGGCCTTGGAAGCGCGAAAGGAACAACTATTCCAGATTTTAAAAACGGCAGAAGAATTGGTGTAAAAAAAGACCAAAACGGAAGCACTGTAATTACAAGACTCAACGAGCCTGCTCTTGTTGCTATTGCCGATGCTGGAGGTGGAACTTATGTTAGAGGTTCTAATCAAAATTTAGGACTTCAAGCAATGCTTGCGAAAATCAGCGAAATTGAAAAAACCGAATACGATGCCAAGGAGTACACCTCCTACTCTAGCAGATATCAATGGTTTTTAGCAATTGGAATTATCTTTTTATTACTTGATTTATTGATTTTTAAACGAAAAGGAACGTGGTTAAAAAGTCTGTAATTCATATAATTACTTTAATTGCCCTTACACTTAACCTAATTGGTCAAGAGGAGAGATCTTATATTCGAGAAGGTAATGAGTATTTTGCGGATTCCAATTTCGTAATGGCTGACTCGATGTATTTAAAAGCATCAGAAATAAATCCAGAATCAATTGAAGCTCAGTATAACATTGCGAACTCTTATTACAATCAAAAGGATTACGAAGCCGCGATTGCATCCTACAACAATGTTATTCCGCAATTAGAAGAAAAAAATCAAAAAGCAATTGCAAATCACAACTTAGGAAACGCCTACCTAAAAGCTAATCAACCTGAAGAGGCTATAAAAGCATTCAAACAAGCTTTAAGGAACAATCCGAAAGATGCTGATTCAAGATACAATTTAACCTACGCCCAAAGCTTATTGCAAAAAAATAACCAAGGAAATAACGGCGAAAACAACGATCAGAATAAAGACGATAAAAATCAAGATCAAAACCCAAAAAACCAACAGAACAAAGAAAACAAAGACAATAAAAACGGTCAGGACTCAAAAAGCGAGAAAAATCCAAGCGAAGAAAATAAACAGCAAAACGACAAAAAGAATCCTGATAAAAAAGGAGACCAACCTGACGATCAAGGAGAAAAGGACAAAGACAAAGAAGAAAACAAACAAGAAAAAGGAGACAAAGAAGGGAAAAAGCCAGGAGAACAAGATAAAGACTCCAAAGAAAAAAAAGGAGATGAAGAAAATGGTGAAGCTGGAGGAAAAGAAGGGGAAAACAAAAATGAAGAAACCGATAAAAAAGGACAAGGCCAAAAAGCTGATGGAGAAAAACAACCTCAAAAAGTTAAAGCAATTTCTAAAGCTCAAGCTGATCAATTATTAAAGGAACTTGAAAACAATGAAAAGGCTATTAGAGAAAAGATGATTCGATCTCAAATGAAACAAAAGCCTAGAAAGAAAACTGAAAAAGATTGGTAATGAAAAAATTCATGCGCATTCCTCAAAAATGTTGGTATAGTATGTTAACTGTACTTGCCTTTTTAATGTCCTCCTCTCTTTTTGCTGGAGGAAATTTTAAAGGAATTACTCAAGTTGAAGGTAACGAATTCGAGGTTGGCGAGCAGTTTTTGGTTGAATACCGATTAGTAGCCTCTGGAAGCTATACTTTAATGAACCCAAGATTCAGTGTATCACCCGCCAATTTTGGAGAATTAGAAGTAATTCAACATGGTCAGGACAGAAGTATGAGCTTTGGTTTCGGCGATAATTCTGTTTTCAAATACAAATACTTTTTAAAAGCTAAATCGCCTGGTAGATATACCATTCCCGCTATAACAATTACCATGGATGGTAAAAACTATACAACACAAACAAAAAGTGTTGTAATCACACCCAAAACAAAAGACACTAATGTTGCGGGAGACTTAATGCTCCAATTAAAACCGAACAAAAATTCCGTTTACGTTGGAGAATCTATTCGATACGACCTTTACTGGTATTCTGCATTTCAAGCTAAAGGATTTCAAATGAAAGAACTCCCAAAATTTGATGGATTCATCGTCAAAACAATTCAATCTGACACGAAAGTAAAAGTCAAAACAATTAATGGTAAAAAATACCTTACCAATAAAGAATACTCCTTCATCCTCACTCCTATTAAGTCTGGAAAAATAAAACTGCCTGAAGTTAAAGGTGATGTATACTTAACAACGGGAAGAGGATTCTTCCAGCAAACAGAAACCAGGGAAATCTCAACAGGAAGGCTCACACTTGAAGTAAAACCATTGCCCACACCACCAAAAGAAGCAACAGAGCCAATTTTAGTAGGAGATTTTAAACTCACAACAAGCATTGACAAAAATGAACTAGAAGTGAACGACGCCATTACTGTTAGGTATAAACTGAGTGGAAACGGTAATCTAAATAAGATTTCAAACATGGATATTCAGTTCCCATCCGCTTTTGAAGCTCTACCTCCTACTTCTAAAGACAATGTAAAAACTGACATTTCGGGAATCCACGGATTTAAAACTTTTGAGTTTGTCGCTATACCAAGACAATCAGGAACATTTGAAATTCCATCAGAAACTATTTGGGCATTCAATCCAAAAACAAAAAATTATTACAGTCTAAAAACAGACCCAATAAAAATAAAAGTTAATGGTGATGGAAGTTCGGATGCAGCACCTTATGTAGCTTCAGGATCAGGAAGAGAAGTTGAATTACAAGGAAGTGATATTAGATACCTAAACGATATTGAAAATTTAAACGCAAAAGGTTCTACATCATTTACTGGATCTGTTTTACAATATATCCTTTTATTCCTGGCTTTAGGAGGATTTGCAGGCGCCTCTTTTGTATTCAAAGAGAGAACTTACACGAAATCAGAAATTAAATCGGACAAAAAAGCTAAAGCGAACAAAGTTGCTCAGAAATTTTTAAAAGACGCTGCTAAAGAGATTAATGGTGACAAAAACAAATTTTATGAGCTGGTTGATGAAGCGCTCAACAAATATTTATTAGGTAAACTAATGATTGAGCAATCTGAATTAAACAAAACTGTAATCACTCAAAAACTTGAAGATTTAAAAATCAATGCTGATTTAATTTCAGCTACACTAAAAGTTTCCAACGATTGTAAAATGGCGCGCTTCTCTCCTATGGTTCTGCCACCTGATGAAATGTACAAGCAAGCTGAAAATGTAATTAATGAATTAGAAAGACATATAAAATGAAACTAAAACTCGCATATCTCTTTACTTTTATCGTTGTCTTTTGCTTAAACCTAAAAGCCAACGAACCACTTTTAGATTCTGCCAAATCAAATTACGACAAAGGCAATTTCGAATCAGCAATTCAACATTATGAAAGCATACTATCCAAAGGTCTAACCTCAAGTAATCTTCACCACAATTTAGGAGATGCCTATTATAGAAATGGTGAAATTGGATTAAGTATTCTAAACTTTGAGAAAGCTATTAAAATAGACGCTTCTAATGAAGATGCTAAATTCAACCTTGAACTAGCTAACACCAAAATCATGGACAAGTTTGATGAAGTTCCCGAAATTTCATTTAGTTCATTTTTAAGAGGAGTTAACCTTGTTTTCAGTTATGAATCAATTTCAATTGTAGGAATCATATTGCTTATAACTGGAGCTTGCGTATTCGCTTTTGGAAAAAAAGAAAACAAAAAACAATTCATTAAAATCGCCAGAGTCTCTGCTCTAATTGGCATCATACTAACATTTTGGGGATGGAAACAAAAATCAGCAATCGATAATTATAAAGCAGGAATCTTAATCGTTCAATCATCTAATGTTTTTAGTGAACCAAATCCATCATCTACCCTCCTTTTTGAGATTCATGAAGGAACAAAATTGGAAATCATAGACGAAAGTAATGATTGGATTAACGTTAAAGCTCCAAACAACACATTTGGTTGGATTGAGAAAAGTGCTTTAAGCGAGATTTAAAATTCATATACCTATCTCCCCTCAGTCCTGCGGACAGCTCCCCTCGCTGGGGTAAGTTACTAGATATTGGCACACCGTAAGCTCAATATGGAGTGGATAGAGATTTTAGTTGTCTAAAATTAAGGTTATGCAAATACTAGAGACTATAAAGCTTTATTCAACCCAGGAAGAATGTATTAATCATTTAGAA
>CAXRIN010000118.1:0-5455 GCA_964230605.1 Flavobacteriaceae bacterium | reverse complement strand
CGACATAGATCTTTTAAGGGATTTATTGTAAATACTATTGCAGCTTTAATTGCATATTCTTTCTTCCCTAAAAAACCGAAGATTAAATTTCAAGAAATTAAGACATGCCAATTAACTATTTTTTAGAATCGAGCTCAGGTTCTTAAATAAGTAGTATAAAATGATCCTCTTTTCGTTTTTTCAAAAATCCATTGCGTATTCCCATTTCTTATATCATGGTTTCCTAACGACCAAAAGTTACCAGGATTACTTAAATCAAATAAATTGTCTAGATAGGTTAGAGTAGATTGTGTTTGAGTTGTTTCGGAACAAACATCACCACCTAACCAAATTTGTGAAAATTTAGATAAATCCATTTCCTCTAATCTTTTGTCAACTTTAGAATTTGATTGGTATGGATGACCCAAATATAAATAGTCTAGAATTCCAGATGAATCGATTTCGGATATGATTTCGTTTTCATCTGATTTATTTTTATCAGAGTTGATTTCTTCATCTTTTTGACAACTGTAAAAAAGTAAAGAAAATACTAGGAGCTTAAAGAGTAATTTCATGAGCTTAAGGAATAGGTAAGTAGCTAAAGTTAAAACTTTAATCCCATAACCAAAATGTCATCTACCTGTTCGGTAGTGTCCATCCATTCTTTTAATCTTTGATCGATAATTTCCTTTTGATCAATCATATCTAAACTGCAAGAAGCAGTTAGCATATCTTTCATTGTTTTGGTTTTGAACTTCTTATTATTCGGTCCACC
Source organism: Flavobacteriaceae bacterium (assembly GCA_964230605.1). Taxonomy (GTDB): domain Bacteria; phylum Bacteroidota; class Bacteroidia; order Flavobacteriales_C. The sequence continues at coordinate 4,701 of CAXRIN010000118.1, read as the reverse complement.
AAATTGATCAGGATAACCATCTGAGAACATATAAAAGCAATCCCCGTCTTCGTAATTGATTACGGTCTTTTCAAAAACCTTATCTCTAACGTCTTTGAATCCGATTGACATTTTTGTCGCTTTGTATTCAGTTAATTCTCCGTTTCTAATCATAACTAACGGACGATAAGCACCAGCGTATTCAATTGTTCTGCTTTCAAGGTCAACAGTAATTAAACTGATATCCATTCCATCGTTAGTTTCGGATTCACTATTTTCAAAAGCTTTTAAAATTCCTTTGTCTAGGTTGTTTAAAGCAATTGCAGGATCTGTGATTTTATTTCCTCCAACAATCTCATTCAGTAATGCAATTCCAATCATACTTGTTAAAGCACCAGGAACACCATGACCTGTACAGTCTGCACAAGCAATTACAAATTTGTTATTTGTTTTTCTGTACCAATAAAAGTCCCCCGAAACAATATCTCTAGGCAAGTGATAAATAAACGAATCGGGAATGCGCTCTTTTAATTCTTGGATAGTTGGGAACGAAGCTTTTTGAATTGTTAATGCGTAACGAATACTAGAATTTAAATCATTATTTTTTTGTTCAATTTCTTTATTCTTAGCAATCATTTCAAGGTTAACTAATTCTAGTTGTTTGTTTTTATCCACAACCTCTTGAGTTCGTTCTTTAACCTTTGCTTCAAGAAGTTCGCGTTCAGCGCGAAGTTTTCTTTCTCTGTATTGAATAAATAATACAATTGAAACGAGAATAATAAGGGCAACTAGAACTATAAACCATATCTCTTGCCAAAATGGTGGTGAAATAGAGAATTTAAATACTGCAGGATTTTCATCACTACAAGCTTCGTCTTTATTACAAGAATAAACTCTGAAAGTATATTGGCCAGGAGGAAGCTTTTTGTATTCGGCTTTACGCTCTGTTCTTGGTACAAAATTTTTCTCTTCATATCCTTCTAAATACCAATAGTAAACTGTGCCATCAGAATTATCGTGGTTAATTCCAACAAAATTGAAAGTAACAGAAGCAGAATCATATGGAAGAACCAAATTTTTCGGCATTCCACTCCAATTTTCAACATTAAATTTTCTGCTTCTCCAATCAACTTTCTGACTATTTAATTCAAGTCCTGTGAAATACGTTTGAGGGGCGATATCAGATGTATAATCTGCACTTCTATCGTGTTTAATTGCTCCTTTATTAGTACCAAACCAAAGATTTCCATCTACATCTTCACAAACAGCATTTCCGTTAATTTCTCCTCCTGTAATACCATCAGATTTCCCAAAGTGTTTGATTTCAGATATGTATTCACCAGTTTGACGAGTAATTTGCGGAGGGTTAAAAGAAATTCGGTCTAAACCTTTATCCGTTGCAACCCAAAGTTGGTTGTCCTCATCAAAAATCATCATTTTGATATTATCCGATTTTAGTTTAGTGTTTTTAGAATTGAAAGTTTTGTAACTATGATGGGCTTCATCATACTTTGTAATTCCAGCATTTGTACCAATGTAAATTCCACCACGCGGACCTCTAACCATGCAGTTAATGAAATTGGAAGGAACTAATTCATCTTCTTCCGTAAGGTAACCGAACTCAATTCCATTATACCAGTTAATTCCTCCACCTTTGGTACCTATCCATAGCTTACCAGATTTGTCTTGAGTAATAGAGCTTATCCTTCCATTATTCATTCCGTTGATCATTCGATAAAACTTGAATCCATCATCTTTCAGTTCACCTAATCCGCCTTCAGTTCCAATCCAAATTGTACCTGCATCATCTTGAAAAATACAAGTTACAGGGTTAACTACTCCATCCATTATAGAGTATACTCTAACAATTTCATCATGAACAATTTTAGCTAGGCCGAGTAAAGTTCCTACCCAAATTGTTTCATTGTCATCCTCAAAAACAGTTGTGGTGTAATCAATTGGTAGTCCTGAAGCCTTATTATAAATTCTGAAAGAATCTGTACCATTGTATTTAATTAATCCACCTCTAGTAGCAAACCAAAAATTGTCTTCAGAGTCTTGAATTAGATCGTTTATTTTGTCGTTGGCTAACCCTTCTTTTTCTCCAAAATAAGTAAAGCTTATACCCGTGAATTTGTTAATTCCACCTCCTTTGGTCCCTACCCAAACATTATCCTGTTTATCTTCAAGAATTGAAAGGACAATATCTTCACTTAAACCTTTATCGGAGTTATAGATTTCATATTCATAAGTATTGATATTTAATCTGATAATTCCATCTTTTGAAGTACCAATCCACAGATTATCACTTTGATCAATTTCCAGTGTTAAAACAGCATCAACTGGAAAACCCGATGCAGAATTAAAGTTTTTGAAAGTTCCGTTTGATAATAAAGATAATCCTGAAGAAGTTGCTATCCAGATATCTCCATTAACATCCTCTTGTAAGTCATAAACATTCTTTCCTTGAAGTCCATTTTTGGTGCCGTAAGTTTTGATTTTTCCGTTGAAAATTTCGGCAAGTCCCTGATTGGTTCCAATAAAAATTTTAGCATCAGGAGTTTCTATTACTTTGTTTACTGATAACTGTCGAGAAGTTCCAAAATCAATTTCGTAGGGAACAAATCTTTTTTCCTCTTTTGTGAAATTGTCAAGCATACATAGTCCGCCATATTGCGTACCAATCCAAAGTCTACCAAAACCATCTTCACAAATTGATTTTACAACATTTGAAGGTAAACCATCATCTTGAGTGTAAGTTCTAAATTCAATACCGTCATAAACGGTTAATCCTTTGTGAGTCCCGATCCAAATATGTCCTTTAACGTCTTCATAAAGACTGTAAACAATATTGGAAGGCAAACCGTTTTCATCGTTTATTAATTTGAAATTTACGCCATTGTAAACAGAAACTCCATTATGGGTAGCCATCCATATTTCTCCTCTTTTGTCTTGAATGAGATCATAAACTTCATTTTCGGCTAACCCATCTTCAACAGTAAGGTTAAGGAAATGATAACTCTGTGAGTACAGAGATAGGCTAAATAAAAAGAGTAATTTGAATAAGGCTTTTTTCATTTCCAAAATATCTACCCCCATACGGGAATTTTGTAGAATTGTTCTGTAAATGTAGAGAATTGAATAAAAAAGAGGCTCCTAAAAAGAAGCCTCTTTTTTATTTTTTTGAAAAGATTGTTATCTGTTTTCAACTGGAACGTATGGTCTTTCGTTTGCTCCAACGTAAATCTGACGTGGACGACCAATAGGTTCTTTGTTTTCAATCATTTCTTTCCACTGAGCAATCCATCCTGGAAGTCTACCTAAAGCAAACATTACAGTGAACATTTCAGTTGGTATTCCTAAAGCTTTGTAAATAATTCCTGAATAGAAATCAACGTTAGGATATAAGTTTCTTGCTTTGAAGTATTCATCATTTAACGCAACTTCTTCTAATTGCTTAGCGATGTCAATTAAAGGATCGTTAATTCCTAATTTTTCTAATACATCGTCTGCTGCTTTCTTGATGATTCTAGCTCTAGGGTCAAAGTTTTTGTATACTCTGTGTCCGAATCCCATTAATCTGAATGGATCATTCTTGTCTTTTGCTTTTGCAATCCAATCTTCTAATGGTGAACCGTCTTTGTGGATAGCCTCTAACATTTCAATTACAGCTTGGTTAGCTCCTCCATGAAGTGGTCCCCATAAAGCAATAACACCTGCAGAAATTGAAGAATATAAGTTTGCGTGAGATGAACCAACAATTCTTACTGTTGAAGCAGAACAGTTTTGTTCGTGATCAGCGTGTAAGATTAAAAGTTTATTTAAAGCATCAACAACAACTGGATCTAAATTATACTCTTCAGAAGGTAAACCGAACATCATGTTTAAGAAGTTCGCGTTGTAATCTAAGTTATTCTTAGGATAAACAACTGGATGACCAACGAAGTTTTTGTAAGCCCATGCAGCGATAGTTGGTAACTTAGCTAGTAATCTGTAGATAGTTAATTCGATTTCTTCTTCTGTTCTATTTGGATTTTGAGAATCAGGATAGAAAGTAGAAAGCGAACATAATAACGAAGCAACAATTCCCATTGGGTGCGCTTTTGAAGGGTAAGCTTCATAAAAACGCTTCATATCCTCATGGATTAAAGTGTGCTTAGTAATGTTATTTGTGAATTTTTCTAACTGATCTTTAGTTGGAAGTTCACCGTTAATTAAAAGGTAGGCAACTTCAATAAAAGATGCTTTTTCTGCTAATTCTTCAATAGAGTACCCTCTATATCTTAAAATACCATTCTCACCATCTAGGTAAGTAATTGCACTTTTGGTAGAACCAGTATTTTTGAATCCAGAATCAAGAGTAACAGCTCCAGAAAGCGCTCTTAATTTCGTAATATCAATTCCTTTTTCGTCTTCTGTTCCAGTGATGACAGGTAATTCGTAAGTCTGTCCACCAATTTTTACCTCTGCTATTTCGCTCATTGGTATGTTACTTTTATGGATTTTACAATTGTGGTCCGTAAAGATAGTAAAGAAATACCGCTATTTGTATGCCATAGAATAAAAACTTTGTTGATTTCTTTAACTGATTCCCCACAATCTTACCTATAAATTTTAGCTACAGCTAATACAAGTCTATCAAATAATCGTTCTCCGAAATACCTTCTGTTAAGTTTATAGCAAAACTCGTCTAAATACGCTTGTAGATATTTACCTTTTATC
>CAXRIN010000117.1:0-12694 GCA_964230605.1 Flavobacteriaceae bacterium | reverse complement strand
ATCACCTTTTTGAAAAATTGAACCTGCAAAATTTAGCGTAACCGTATTCAAATCAACCGCATCTTGCTCCATGTAAACATGAAAATGGTCTTCGCTGCTTCTTAAAAATCGTAAATGTTTAAAGGATTTAAATCCGAGGTTTTCTTGGGAAAGATAAAATGTATCCTTCTTTGTATCAATCACAATCCCAATGAGTCCTTTCACATCCGTTGAATAAGCAATTCCATCTTGAGAAGTATCTTGTGTTGCAAAAATTATTGCTCCAATTACTGGTTCTCTTGTTGTTTGGTTTGTGAAATAAACCGAAACTGTTTCAGTTTGAGCAAATGAGTAAAACCCCATTAACAAAAACAAGAAAAAAATATAAATTCTACCCATCTTCAGAATCTAAGGAAAATTAAACCACTTATATTTTCATTAAATCCTCAGGAGTATCTATCCCGATGCTCTCGTGATGAGTTTCAGAAATAAAAATAGAGTAGCCGTTTTCCAGCCATCTTAATTGCTCTAAGCTTTCACTGTTTTCTAATTCAGACGGCGCCAACTTCACTAATTCTTTTAATACTTCCGATTTATAACCGTACAAACCTAAGTGCTTAAAGAATTGTTGTTTACTTATCCAATCAGACTGATCTGAATCACGTACATAAGGAATCGGGTTTCTGGAGAAATAAAGTGCTCGTTTATCAATTCCCGTTACTACTTTAACCACATTAGGATTAAAAACATCTCCCACATTTGAAAGTCGTTTTTTTAGTGTTCCAATTTGAGCTGGAGTAGACTTAAAAAGATTAGTCAATTCTTCCAATTGAGATTGATGAATAAATGGCTCATCCCCTTGAACATTTATCACTACATCAAATTCATCCGATAATTGATTAATCACTTCCCCGCATCTATCAGTTCCACTTTGATGATTTTCAGCTGTCATGGCAACTTCGCCTCCAAATCCAATAACCGTATCTCTAATTCTGTCATCGTCTGTAGCAACAATTACTTTTTCAAATAATCCAGAATTTAAAGCCTTCTCATAAACATGCTGAACCATTGGTTTCCCATGAATATCGACTAATGGTTTTCCAGGGAAACGAGTTGACGCATAACGCGCGGGAATGATTGCGATGAATTTCATGTTGCTAAGGTAATGAGACTTTTCTTTTTGGACGCAGAGAAAATGAGTAGACACAGAGTCTATGAAGATTTCTCTTTTCCTCCGTGACTTCTCCGCGAACTAAGCGTCCTAAATATTTTGCAACTTCTCAGCTCCTCTTTCAAGTTCTTCTACATCTTTTGCAAAGCAAAAACGCAGCATATTATCTTGTCTTTTATTTTCATAAAAAACAGAAATTGGGATGGAAGCTACACCATTTTCTTTGGTTAATCTTTGAGCAAAATCTACATCGTTTTCAGTCGTAATCTGAGAATAATCTAACAACTGAAAATAAGTTCCGGAACATTCAACTGGCTTAAACTTACTTCCAGACAAACACTTTAAAAAGAAATCTCTTTTCTCTTGAAAGAATTGAGACAATTCTAAATACTTATCTTTCTTTAAAGTATAATCAGCAAGTGCATACTGAAGCGGAGTTGGAACTGAATAAACTTGGTATTGATGAGCACGCATAAACTCCTTCATTAACTCCTGTGGTGCACAAACATACCCCATTCTCCAGCCAGTTGTATGATAGGTTTTACCTAAAGAATATACAGTAAATGAACGCTCAGCTAATTCGGGATATTTACATATGCTTTCATGCTTTTTACCATCAAAAACTATATGCTCATAAACCTCATCTGATAATATAATAATATTCGAATCTAATACTATACTTTTTAATTTATTTATATCATTAATATCCAACACCTTACCTGTAGGGTTTTGAGGTGTATTAATGAATATCATTCTTGTTTTCTCGGAAACTTTTGCTCGAATATCTTCCCAATCTATTTCGAAATTTTGAGGTTTTAAGGCGCTTCTTACTGGAATCCCTCCGTTAAATCTTACAACAGGTTCATAACAATCAAAAGCTGGATCAATAATTATCACTTCATCACCCTGATTAACAACCGAACTTACTGCTGTAAAAATCGCTTGAGTTGCACCAGCTGTTATGCAAATTTCCGTAGTCGGATCATAAGCATAGCCGTACATGAAATCAATCTTTTCACAAAGTCTTTCTCTTAACTCAGGAACTCCCGCCATGGGAGCATATTGGTTTTTACCCGCCAACATGTATTTATTCACTAATTGAATCAATTCAGTATCTGCGCCAAAACCTGGGAAACCTTGCGCCAAGTTTATTGCATTATGTTTATTGGCTAAAGCAGTCATGACTGGGAAAATAGACTTTGGTATATCCGCTAGCTTTTGTTGAATTTTCAGATCCATTTTTTAAAGTTAAGTTTTATTAACCTGAGTTTGATTAATTAATCTTTTTTGGCACTGTTATTGGAAAAGAGAGCATGACCTTATCCTGTTTTATAAAGGCTCCTGAAATCATATGATTCAAGGGGCCTTTTCTTTTTCATCCATGAATGATAAAACCTCGTCTCTACAGGAATTCTCATTATCTTTAACTTATGTTTGGAAAGCAACATCATTCATTTGTTTTTAAGGTACTTATTGCTGCTATTATTTTAACTATTTGGAGCTGTGGACAAAGAGGTTCTCCATCTGGAGGGGATGCGGATAGAACTCCACCCAAAGTTGTAAAAAGTTGGCCTGATAGCTGCGCAACAAATTTTAGTGGACAAGAGGTTTCTTGGAAATTTGACGAATATGTTACTATCAATGGCTTGAACAATGAAATTCTTGTTTCGCCACCTATTAAAAGTCAGCCAAAAATTAAATTATTAGGTAAGAAATTAACGTTGAAGTTCGATTCGGCATTTAGTGCCAATACAACCTACAGTATTTTTTTAGGTGCTGGAGTTAAAGATTTAAACGAAGGAAACCCACTTGAAAATAATTTACTTGTTTTTAGTACAGGTGATGTAATTGATAGTTTATCATTACATGGTGAAATTTACGATGCAGAAACTATGACCGCTCTTAATGAGGGAATGGTTCATTTATATAAATCAGCCAATGATTCAATCGTAGCTAAAGAAATTCCATCTTATTTCGCCAAAGTAAGAAATGGGCATTTTGAATTTTCAAACCTTGCTCCTGGAGAGTATTCAATATTTGCATTGAAGGATAACAACGCCAATTACAAATATGACCTACCCGATGAAAAGATTGCCTTCTTGAATAATAGAGTTGTCGTTTCAGATCAAGCTTCTAATGAAGAGCTAATTTTAAATGCCTTTTCTTCTGCTGATAAAAAACTATATATAACTCAAAAAAAATGTGATTTTAATGGTCGTATTGATCTTGGCTTTTCTAAATCAATCAGCAAATTTAAAACGCATGTAATCGATCATTCATTTAAAAAAGATTGGAAAATTGAAGAGTTTAATGAAACTAAAGACAGCTTGATTATTTGGAGTTTGGAAATGCTATCAATGGATAGTATTAAAATTGCCATTGAGTATGATGAGTTAAAAGACACTCTATTTTACGATTTATCAAAAAGAAAAAGCATTACTACTCAAACAATCACATTGGATCAAAACTTTAAAGGGTTGAATAACTATTATCAAAAAGAATTTCTTTTCACTACAAGTCAACCAATTTCTTCATATGACAATTCAAAAATCGTTTTAAAGAAAGATTCGGTAGTTGTTCCAGCAAACATTTCTCAATTAGATAATCGTTTGCGCACTTTTAAATTAAATGCGGAGTTAAAGGAAAGTTCAATCTATTTCTTACAAATTTTACCTGGTGGATTTAAAACCATTTTCAACGAAGAGAATAAAGACACACTTTACATCAATTTCTCAACAACTGCGAACAGTGCATTGGGTAACTTAAAAATTAAGTACGATTTTACTTCTTCGCCCGAGAATGGAATTTTACAAATCTACTTGGAGGATAAATTACTAAAACAAACTATTCCTAGTTCAAAAACAGGAACACTGGATTTAAAAGGATCGAAACCTGGGAATTATAAAATGAAATACATCGTTGACGTAAACAACGATGGAAAATGGTCGCCGGGAAATTATTGGGAGAAAAAACAACCCGAAAAGGTTTATTGGTACAGCGATAAAATAAATCTTAGAGCTAATTGGGATTTAGATGTTGAATGGATTTTAAAACCATAAAACTTTAATTGAAAAAGCTTTTCATAACCATAACTATAGTTGTATCTGCTCTTTTTGGATTAGATTATTTGTATTCATTTTTTATTCAGGAGAACAGAAACATTAAACTGAGTAATGCGCTTAAAGGGGGATTTGATTATGAAATTTTGTTTCATGGTCCCTGCGAACCGCTCTTCACGATTGATGCATCAGTAATTGATTCCTTAATTGGTACAAATTCTTACAACTATGCTTTAAGACACACCGATTTTGCCGATAATTATTTACATCTATACCTTTATTTAAAAGCAAATAAAGCACCAAAACAAGTTTACTTGTATGTAACTCCTGAAAGTTTTGATTTAAGATTTAATACTTTTCATACTTACAGGTTTGCCCCTTACTTAAGCGATTCTGTTGTTGCTAATGTTGTTAAGGACATGGATCCTGATTACTATTCAAAATCTCATTTTCCCTTCATGCGATTTGCCTATTACAACAGTTACAAAACGTTTGATGCTATTCAAGGAGTAAAACATTATTTCAAAGGGAAAAAGGATGCTTATTTTAAAGATGGACACATTGCTCACCCGGATAATATTTATCATACACGTCCCGATGGCTATATAGCTCCTGAACATTTGGTTTTTGCAGCAGATTTAGATATTTCAGAATTAACAGATTCCAGTTTGTATTATGAACTATACGAAGAACGTCAAACATTTAAATGGGATGAAAAAAGAGAATATTACTTAGTTAAATTGTTTGAATTATGTAATTCCAATAATATCGATTTAATACTTTACGAAAGTCCTGCTTATCACGGATCAATTCACGATCAGCCAAACAGAGAAGAGTTTATAAAAAGAACTGATTCCATTGCGAAAGCATTTAATTCTGAGTATCTTATTATGAACGACGATAAAATTATTCATGACAAAACCAACTTTGTTTGTCCGTTAATTTTATCTGTAAAAGGGACAAAACCATTTCTGAAAAACTTTTCAGATTCAATCAAAACTAGGGTCAAAACCATTGAATAAAATTGATGTTAAATATCACATTGGATTTTGGATTGTAAAGTGGTCCATCATCTTTTTTTTCTTTCACATTCCAACACGGCATGAAGTTGAGTTGTTTTGGATTGCCAGCCCTTTGGTATTAATTTTCCACACCTTGTACTTTTACGGTATTTACAGTTTCATCTTCCCACGGTATTTTGAGCGAAAAAAGTATCTTGATTTTGGAATTAGTTTAGCTATTCTAATTATAATTCACTCATTATGCTTGGGATGGATTTGGAGTGGTTTTAGTAATGTCTTTTTAATTTCTTTAAAGCCTTATTTTTCTGGGTTTATAGCTTCTAATTTCATCTTCTTATCCATTGCTTTTACATGGAAGTATTTGAATTATTTAATCTCGGAAAGCAACAAAAAATACGCTCTTAAAAAAATTCAAAAACAATCGGAATTAAAATTCCTACAATCTCAAATTAACCCTCATTTCCTTTTTAATGTTCTAGGTTGTATTAATGGTTTATCAATTACAAAATCAAATAAAACTGAAGTTGCCATTTCAAACCTAAGCACGCTTATTAATTCATCCGCAAAGATGAAGGCTCGAAAACCTATTGATTTATTTGACGAACTTACTTTCCTGAGAAGTTATATTGAACTTCAAGAAATGCGGTTTTCCATGAAAGCCAATACATGGTTTCCTATCTTGATTCCGCATCAACTTGAAATAAAACCTTTATTCATTTTGCCTTTATTAGAAAATGCTTTTTTGCATGGAGATTTAAATGACTCCGAAAACTTTACTATCAAATTTAAAATTCGCAAAAATGTGTTTTCAGTATTTATCCGAAATAAAATTTCTTCGGATGATGAAAACAAACCAGGAAACGGATTAATCAAATTGAAAAACAGACTTGATTTGGAATACCCTAATCAACATGAATTTTCACACGAGCAAATAGCAGACAATTATGTTACGCAATTAAAATTGGAATTGGATGTTTGGAAGTAGGAGCATAATAAACATAGGACACTTCGCATTTTGGACAACCAATTTTTGCATTCAGTTTTTTCTTTCCGAGGAAGTTTGGTATGTGGATTTATTAAGCGTTTTACTTTACGCAAATGCATTTTACATCAACTATTTTGTGATTCTTCCATTAATGCCTAAAAAGAAACCACAACAGGGTTTAATTATAAGCTTCACGCTTTATTTGGTGCTCTCAATTTCACAAAACTATCCCATTTATGAACTTTTAGGGGATTTCTTTGTTCCCTTACACTTGGTTGGAAAAGGTCATATAATAGGAGGTATATTGCACTTATCTTTCTTTTTCTATGCTTTAAGTACGCTGTCTTGGATTGCAATTAATGAATTTAAACGTCAGCGAAGAAAACAAAAATCATCTATCAAAAGAGTGGACGATGACATTCAGGAAATAAGGTATGATATGAGCTTTAGCTTAACCAATTCTGTATTAAAAGAATCTCAAAAAATTGCTGCGGATAGTCCTGACAAAGTAGCTCCTTACATCAACAAATTAAGCAAAGTTTTACGCTATAAATTGCACAAGGAAACCGAATCGAATACGCTGTTAAGTGATGAAATCACACATATTCAAGATTACCTGGATTTACTTAACCAAACTGAAAATACAAGTTGGAAAGTAATGATGCGTGACGATGCCTGGATTAAAACCGGAAAGGCTCTCCGAAAAGTTGAAGATCTCCTAATGGACACTACCCAAAATGGAGGTACAATAATGATTAATAGCGACGACTATAAAATCAGTGTTACTTTAAACGTTTAATGATTAAATCCTCTGAATTATTCTGAAATCAGAACTTGTTAAAACGCCCACGGATCTCAAAATCTCACGGATTTTTATTTTGTTTTTAATCACTTTTTATTTTGAGCACTTACGAAGGACCTTAAATTATCATTGTCAAACATTACCCTTATAAAAATAACGCGTCACATTTAAACACTAAACACCTAATTCTTCGGTAGCGGATTCCCTTTTACCAAATACCAATCTACCCAGGCGTTGGTTTGGTTAATGGAGTTTGGGCGGAGGATGATTTTTTGGGTGTTGTCCCATTTTTGGTAGTCGCAAAGGCTTATGAAGGGGAAGCTTGCGGCGAAGTTGATGAAACTGAATTCGTTTTCATCCAAGGATCCAAATACTACTTCTAAGCCACTGTTTTTCCACTCTTGGTAATGTTTGGTTATTTCGGGGATTTCTTTTTTGCATTTGGGGCACCAGCTTGCACCAAAAACTACTAAGGTTTAAGGGCTTTTTATGTCGGACAGTTGTGTAGGCTTGATTTTTCTATTTATATAAATCCTACCACCCTAACGAGGTGGCAGGATAAAGTATCAAATTGTCAAAGCGCTTCGATTATCAAAGGGGCAACCCTGTGGAATAGCTGTTTCACAGCTACCGCTCTGCGGTATTCCATAGGGTCAATCTTTAATGCAACGTACAGAGCTTCCGTAGGCTCGGAGGCTGGGGTTCATGCCGGCATCGCTACTACCGAAGATCAGGTAGCGAGCACCTGCACCGCTAACCGTACTACTCCAATAGTAGCCGCCGGTACCTACATTGCTGAGCGAACCGCTGTTGTGGCGGATGCCCGCCATGGGCAATTTCAAGACAGACCCGAAAGCATTTTGACTAGTCCAAGATTCCACTTCCTCTTCCCATTCTGTTTCAGTTGGGAGTCTATATCCGCTTGGACAAGGATTGTTGATTCCATCAACTCCTTGCCATAAACTATCGTTTTGAGGGCTCCTCCAATCGTAAGGAGAGTCATCTTGAAAGGTTGAAATTATTAAAAAATCCCCATGTCCTACTGAATCGCTATCGCTTAAACCATCTGTAGTTGCGGAATTTCTACACTGATGCCCGTCAGATCCGCGCCCCCATTGGTAAAGATCACCATAAGCGAGGCTGTCGGTCGAACTTTCCGCCACTTGGCTTGCACCGAGGTTTCGGTCCATCCAGGTTCTTCCAGTCGTGGGATTAGTCACATCATTCCATGTAAACTCGATTTCTTGACAAGTTTTAGCCTCTCCTGAGGATGATCCATTGTTTGTAGTGTCCGTCCCTCCATTATTAGTCCCTGTAGAGTCTTGGTCGGTATTAGAATTATTATCCTCTTCGTATATACAACTCCCATCATTCTCTTCAGCGGCTGAGTCAAAATTAATTGCATTTGGGTCAGTGCATCCTCTTTGCTTCTCACATCCTACAACTGCGAGAAATCCTATTGCTATAAATCCTAGTATTATCTTTTTCATTTTTCAAATATAATTTATTGCGACTTTTTAATCCTTAATGTAATTCAGAAATATGTCATAATAGCATTTATTTTTTTCCTAAAACAGTGGCGTGTATATATTCATCATCACCATATGATATCATTAGATTATCACCATCAACTGATAAAATAAATTCATCTAAGTATTGATTTCCTTCCTCTCCATATATTAAAACTAAAACTTTAGTTTGGTCATCGTAGTTCCAATAGCCAGTTTCAGATTCATCGTATTTTTCTGTTATATATTGAACAGGCCCATCTTGACAATCCCAGTTATCATCAACATCTTTATCGCTACCACGCACATTATCACTCCATGTTCCATCGGTATTAAACGTAATACTTGCATAATCTAGAGTATAAGACGATTCTATAATTTCAAAATAAGTTGAATCGTACTCGTAAGTATCATCATTATAACATCCAATAATTGTGTCGCGAAAAATTTCGTCGGCCTCTCCCAAGTAGGCCTTTGTTGTCACTCCTTCTTCGCTTTCGAAGAAATGTAATACTTTCCAAGAGCTGTGATTAAATGGAAGTTGTCCACCAATAGATTCGATTACAACACATTGAGAAATAACATTACTTACTAAACCTGCTGAATCATAAACACAATAATTAAAACAAAATTCACCACTTAAATTTTCTGGTAATTCAAGTTCAAAGTATTCATTGTCGGATGATCTAAATTCGAAATTATTGTTCCCAACTATTTTAGAGAATATACTTTGGTTGTTACCTTTTTTAAATGATGAAGCCTTTACAGGAATATCAAAGTACTCATCCGCTCCAGGTACTTTCATATAAATTCCTGCAATTTCACCATTTTCAGGTTTTAAATCCATCTTAACTTTTCCTCCCTGAGTTGCATGAACTACTTCAGATGAACTAAAGTCATAAAGTGATGGAGCATTTTCATCAGTTGATGGAGCTGGAGGAGTACCTAAGTATTTTGAGGCACCATCAATTGTAAGTCCATCCGTAATTGTTTTTGAATCTAAAATATCAAAAGTTCTTTTTTCAGGAACATGATCTGTTGATAAGGTAACATTAGTATAGCTTCCTCCATCATCTTTCTTTATTGATGTGTTTTCAATTTCATCTTTTTTACACGAGGTTAAAGAGAATCCTAAAACCACTGATAAACCTAAAATTATTTTTTTCATAATGTATTGTTTTGAATTTAAACAAAGTTCAGGCAATAGAAGAGATATTCGTAATTGATTTATGCATTTGAAATTGATTTTTTTGCATTTTTTGCAACTTTGTAAGTTACAAAACAATAAAAGGAATTATTATTTCTTCTATTCAAAGGGGCAACCCTGTGGAATAGCTGTTTCACAGCTACCGCTCTGCGGTATTCCATAGGGTCAATCCTTAAGGCAACGCACAGAGAATCTGTAAGCTCGGCTGAGGGTGCCCGCCATGGGCATTTCAATACAGATCCGTAAGCACTAGACTCATCATTGCTGGCCCAAAGACTCAACTTCCTCTTCCCATTCTGTTTTCGTCGGAAGCCTATATCCGGTTGGACATGGGTTGTTGATTCCATCAGCCCCTTGCCGCAAGTTATCGTATTGAGAACTTCGCAATATTTTGTGTATCCTTCATTTTTTTAGCTCCAAAGCTGTCACTTCAGCTTGGAGTTCTGCTAACTCTTTCCTCAAAAGGTTCGGCCATATCAAGAGTATGTTTGAGATAATTCTATTTCTTAACCGCTCTAATTGTTTGTTTAGAATCACCTTTTGAAATAGTAATGAAATATACCCCGTTAACCAATCCCTCAAAATTTAAATTTTGCACATCAACTGACTGACCTAGAGCATTGGTAACTTCAATTTTTTCATCCCCTTGTAAACCATTAATCGATAAAGATGTGTTGAATGGATTGGGATAAGCAATTGTGTTTTTAGTTTTAATGTCTTCAATCGAATTTAGGGTAGCGCATTCAGGAGCAACTTGTTCATTTGCTAATTGGGTATTGCATTCTTCACACATGATACTTTTAAAGAAACAACTCGCCTTAGAGCCCCTAAATATTGTTCCAGAAATATCGGTGTAAATCCCGTGCTCTCCACCTGGTTGAATGGTTAAATCAGAGCATACATTGTTTTTGACTAATTCTTGGTGAATCGAACGAGAACCCATTAACAAATTGGCGGTGTCAATTTCAACAACATCATCTAACTCACCATGAAACGCAATTTGAGGAATCATTTCCTTAGCATCTATTGTATTTAGTGGAACGGCTCCCCAATTATTAAAGTTTCCTTTCAAAGTGTAAGTATTAATTAGGTTATTTCCTGATGTATTTAAAGCCCCTAATTTAGAAACAGCTCCAGGAATATAACTTTCCCATTCAGATGGTTCAGTATATATGACATTATTAGCAGTAATGGCTCCAGCACTTCCTCCACCAATGAATATCCAATTCGTGTCGATTTCATAATCATCTTTGTGTTCTACTAAGAATCTTAAAGCTGCTTGGGCATCTTGTTGAGCACGATATATTGCTTCTAAAATTAATAATTGATTTGGGTAGCCTAATCGGTAACTAATTGTGACTGCGATATAACCTCTTTGAGCTAAAACTACACAAGTATTTCTCATATAATCCCTATCTCCAGAAATAAAACCTCCACCATGAATAAGTATTACTAAAGGTTTCTTACTCAACTGATCTACATCTGTTCTTGGATAATAAATATCCATTTTTAATTCTTGATTAACCCCTAGGTAATCAACTGCCTCACCGTAGATGATATTTTCTGCCGTATCAATTTCATTCAAATTGAAATAGGCTTCATTGGCAAATCTACCTTCAATATTGCAATATTGAGCAAAGATTAATTGAGTTGAAATAAGGAGAAAAAAAAGGATTGCTTTCATTGTTGTTATTTTCGTCTTCTTTATCACATCCCGTGATTGCAATCATCCCGAGAGCGAGTGTTCCTATTAGTATCTTTTTAAATTATATTAAATCAATCCTTAATGCAACGAACAGAGCGTCCGTATGCTCGGTAGTAGTTGGCCATGAATGCATAGCTACTAGTGAAGACCAGGAAGTCTGCATGGGCTCCGTTAACAGTACTACTCCAATAGTGGCCGTGGGTATCGACATCGTTGAGCGAACTATTGTTGCCACAGCGGAAGCCTGCCACAGGTAATTTCAGGATAGAATTATAAGCCCCGTCTGCATCTTTACTGGACCATGATTCAACTTCCTCTTCCCATTCTGTTTTAGTTGGGAGTCTGTAACCACTTGGGCAAGGATTGTTTACTTCATTAACCCCCTGCCATAAATTATCATTTTTAGGGTTTTGCCAACCAGCAATATCCTCTGGATCAATTATAAATTTACCGTGCCCAGGTATATCAGTTGAACTTTTTGTTAAAGTAGTCTCAGAGTCTTTGCATTGATGTCCATCTGCAGCTCTTCCCCATTGGTAAAGATCTCCATAAGCATCCTCATCCGTAGAGCTTGTGGCCACTTGGCTTGCACCGAGGTTTCGGTCCATCCAGGTTTTTCCTGTCGCGGGGTTGGTCACATCATTCCATGTAAACTCAATCCCCTCACACGTTTTTGCGACTGAATCTGTAGTTGTTGTGTTTTCAATTTCATCTTTTTTACATGAAACTATTGATAATGCAAGAGATAATAACAATGTAAATTTTAATTTTTGAGCTTTCATATTGTTTTATAAAAAAATTATTTGTTTTTGATTACGTGAAAAGTTTCGAGGGTTTCATTTTTACTGGAAAGAATTTTAATGTAATATATTCCCATGGCATAATTACTAAAATCTATAGATGTTTCTGGGTTGTTTAACTCACCTTGGGTTAATTGTTTACCGCTTAAATCTAATAATTGATAAGTGTAGATTTCTTTCAATTTATCTACATTTATTGTTAAACGATCATTTGTAGGATTGGGATAAATTTTTGCGTTAAAATTAAATTTTTCCTTATTTATTCCCGTGGTAACAGATGCATAAGCTTTTACACACATATTATCAATAATTAATTCCCAACCTCCTAATACAATTGAATTAAAAGTACCAGATACTTCTATATGATTCCCATTAGAAAGACTTGAAGTATTGATTGTTACTTCAGATGGCGGAGATAAATAACTCATCCCATCTATTAAAAAGGAGAATTGTCCC
>CAXRIN010000116.1:0-9928 GCA_964230605.1 Flavobacteriaceae bacterium | reverse complement strand
TGGCTTTACTGCCGATACAGTATTCATCAAAACTTTTTGAAAATTCGCTACAGAACTCATCGGCTAAGTAGAAAATTTCGATAGCTTTATCACTGGTGATTTGCATGTTAAATATTTGATTTTCATTTGTTTAGAAGTAATGAAAATCGCTATTTTTCTGCAAATCACCATATTTCCTAACAAGTTTTTACCAACATAATTTACTGAATTTCAAGCTAATAAGAATCGAGCTCAGGTTGATAACACCATAAGGTGAAATAATCGTTTAAAATTTACGCTTCAGCTTCAGCGTTCATTTTATCTAATACAGACATAACGTCTTTAACAGCAGCAGCAGACTCTTCTAATAAAGCTTGCTCATCAGTAGTTAAGTTTAATTCGATGATTTTTTCGATACCTCCTTTTCCTAATACACAAGGAACACCTAAATACACATCTTTCAATCCAAACTCACCAGTTAACCATGCACATACAGGGAAAACTCTTTTTTGGTCTCTAACGATAGCTTCAACCATTTGAGCAGCAGCAGCACCTGGAGCGTACCAAGCAGAAGTACCCATTAAGTTTACTAACTCACCTCCACCTTTCTTAGTTCTTTCAACAATAGCGTTTAATCTATCCTCAGGAACTAAATCAGTTACAGGAACTCCACCAACATTTGTAAATCTTGGAAGTGGAACCATAGTATCACCATGACCTCCTAATAATAATGCTTGAATATCTTTTACAGAAACACCAGTTTCATCAGCTAAGAAAGCTTTGTAACGAGCAGTATCTAAAATACCAGCCATTCCCATTACTTTGTTTGAAGCTTTTTGTGCAATTAAATATGCACAGTAAGTCATAACATCTAATGGATTAGAAACAACAATAATAATTGCATCTGGAGAATGCTTAATTACGTTTTCAGTAACTGATTTTACGATTCCAGCGTTAGTTGCGATTAAGTCATCACGGCTCATACCAGGTTTTCTTGGTAACCCTGAAGTAATTACAACTACATCAGAACCAGCAGTTTTAGAATAATCGTTTGTTGAACCAACAGTTTTAGTGTTGTACATGTTAACTGCAGCAGTTTGCCACATATCTAAAGATTTACCTTCAGCAACACCTTCTTTAATGTCTAATAAAACAACCTCAGTTGCTAGCTCTTTGTGTGCACAAACGTTAGCACAAGTTGCTCCAACGTTACCAGCACCTACAACAGTAATTTTGCTCATAATATGAATTTTAAAAAATGATCTAAAAATTTAGAGCCCCTAAATTAGTCATTCATAAGGAAATAATAAAGAATTAGATAGTATAGTTTCTATACATTGATAAATTACTTCAATTTATCAGGCAACCAGCAAGAAACACATTCGTTTTATTGTTGAAAATCAGAAAAGATTAGATTTTCTGTAAACTACCTAAATACCCCGATTTTGTTATAACCTCGTCTTCTACCTATGGCGAGGTTATTTTTTTGAAAAATTTCAAATAAAAATGTGGGCAGGTAAAACAACAATAAACTCAGAGCCTTTCCCTAACTCAGAAACAACTTTTATTTCACCTCCTAAAGAGTCAACTATTTTTTTTACAAATTGCCAAACCTACTCCGGTACCACTGTATTTTTCTCTAGTATGTAATCTTCTAAAAATTGAGAATATAGTTTCATGATGTTCTGCGGGAATACCAATCCCATTGTCTTTCACATGAATATTTACCGAACCATCTTTGTTTACAGATGAAAACACCTGCACATCGGGGTTCTCAGTCTGTTTTCTATATTTTAAACCATTTGAAATTAAATTCAAGAAAAGGCTGTAACATTTAGTTTTCGAACTTTTAACTTTAGGTAAATCTAAAACAGTAACTACACCGTTATTATCTTGAATTTTGGGACCTAAATCTGTAATGACTTTATCTAAAATTAATTTTAAATCAAATACATCATTTTCCTCTTCAGGGTTATTATTAACACTTGAATATTCCAGTAGATCCTTTATCAAGGCCTTCATCCGCATGGTCGAATCTTTAATAAAGTATAAATACTTTTCATTCTTTTCATCCAAACTGCCTTATAATCCCACTTCAAGCCTCTCAATAAAGCTCGAAATCAATCTAACTGGTTCTTGAAGGTCATGACTGGCTATGTAAGCGTAATTTTCGAGATCCATGTTAGAGTTAATTAGATTTTGTTCAATTTCTTTTTGATAAGAAATATCTAGCAAAAACATAATGTAATTGGACCTATAAGAATCAGGCGGTAGAATACCAGCCAAAGCACAAAACTCTTCGCCCCCCACCTTTCTCATTATTAATTCTTGAGATTCGTCTCCTTCCTTTTTAGATTTTTGAACATCAGCCATTGGATTAAACTCATCAACGATAAAATCCATAATATTAACCCTATCAAACTGAATTAAATTCCCTTTGCCACTCAACATTTCTCTAAAAGCAACATTCGAATCAACTATCACACCCTCAGTCGTAAAATTCACAATAGAAATTAATTGAGAATTGTATAAAGATTTGATTTGACTCTCTTGTGTTTTACGAATCGTCAAATCTGTAATAACAACAAGTAAATGATCAATTTGACCCAATTTCACAGGGGTTATATTAATTTCTAAAGGAACGACTTCACCTCCTTTTTTAACCCCTAAAACATCTCTCATTTTAGAAACTCTTGATCTTATTTCCTCGGATGTATAATATTCTTTGATGTATTTAAAATGATTGCCTTGCTGCCCCATTGGTTTTAGTACATTTAAATCACTTTCTAAAAGTTCACTTTGCTTGAAATTAAAAATATCACAAAGCATATTGTTCACATAAACTATCTTCCCCTCTGTGTTTATAATCAATTTTCCAATTGGCGATGCTTCTAAAATTTTATTGAAATTATCTCGCTCTTGTGTTAGTTCTATGTTCTGGTTGGTAACAATCAAATTGCTTTCATCCAATTGTTTATTGATAGTTTTTATTTCTTCAATACTCTCAAGAATTCGTTCTTTTGATAGTCTTAATTGAATAATCACCCTACCAATAACCTCAATACAAACTAAGGTTAAGGTTGTATTTACAATTTGCGTTATCGAAAACTCTATGATTAGATAAAAACATAACTGAATTACGAGAGTAAAGATGATTAAAGCCTTGAAATGCTTTACCACAATGACTTGCTTTGCATTCCATGAGTAAATCATGGCAATTATATAAATCACATTGATTTCAAGGTGATTCTTAAAAACATTAGCAAAATAAAAAGCAAGGAAACATAAAACACCAGTAATTAAATATTGCTGTAGTTTAACTTCTTTTGAGGTAAAAACCTTCGGAGAATAAGTATTTACTCCATTCAACATCACAAACATAAATGCAGTATGAATAGCCATTCCTGAAAACATATTTGGATCTGTTACATCAATATTAAGCACGTAAGAAAGAATCCCTAATAAACCTGCTCCAATTCCAAGTACATTTTGGAGCCAACCAAAATCATTTTTATCATTTTTAAGAACCACAGCACCAGCTGAAACTATAAAAATGAAGGCCGTCGACACCCCCATTCTACCTGGATAAGGTGTTTTCTCATTTGTAAAAGGCTCAATCAAAACAGTATCTAATCCACTCTCCGATTCAAATAGATAGCCCAAAAGAGCAATTACGGAAAACAAGTAAACTGGTGCAGTAAAAAGCTTTGATCCTTTAAAGTTCCAATTAGCAATCGATAAGAGTAAAAAGCAGAGTGCTGTATTGAATTGCATTGGAACAAAACTCTCATGAATTTGAACCAATTGTACATCCTTTAAAAACCAACCTACCATAACAACAATAGGAATAGTTATTAAAAACAACTGAGACAGTAACTTGAGTTTATTCATTTCTTTTTTACATCATTTGAAAACTCTTGTTTCATTTATCATAAAAAAAACATTTTTGTTTATTTTACGTTTTCTAAATCATCCCTTTAACCCAAGCAACATTCTATAAATGATAAACATAGCAATATTAGAAGATAGTTTTGGTGATTTTGAAATCTTGAAAGATTTGATTCAAGAAACCTTATTCTATAACTACGATATTTTTCATTTCACCGAAGCTTCCTCATTAGTTCAATCTAAAAATACATTTGATATCATTCTTTCAGATTTAAATCTTCCTGATTCCAGAGGAATTGATACGATTAAAATATTATTAAAAGCATTTGACTATACACCAATAATTGCACTTACCGGAGAAAGTGACAGAACTCAAGGCATGAACACTATTAAATGTGGCGCTCAAGATTACCTCAGCAAAGGTGAATTCGATTCAAAATTGCTTTGAAAAACCATCAATTATGCTATTGAAAGAAATCAACTTTTATACGATATTAAGAAGAGTACCAATATTTTACAAAAACAAACGGATGCTCTTGAGCAATTTGCATATGTAGCCACTCATGATTTAAGATCCCCAATTAAAAGTCTTGAATCATTAGTTAACATCATGGAGCAAAAAGTAAATTTTGCCAATGATGAAAAAGCCTATTTGGAGAATCTTAAACAAACAACTACAAGACTTGATAATACTCTAGAGGATTTAATGTCAATTCTTTCTATCAATGAAAACTTTGAGGACGGAATAAAAAAAGTTTCCATAAAAACTATCGTTGAAGAAATTATAATGGATTTATCTCCAATAATAGAATCAACAAAATCGAGAATAATTATTGAACTAGATAAGCTGGATCACATTCACTCATCACCTGCCATGCTTAAAAGCATAATACAAAACCTATTGACAAACGCCTTAAAATACAGCCATAAAGGCAGAACACCTGAAATAAAAATAATATCAGAAATCAGAGATGGGAATCCAGTTATTGATATTATTGACAATGGGATTGGAATACCCCCTAAAAAGCAAGATTTTGTTTTCCAACTATTCAAAAGACTTCATAAGGATAAAAAAGGACGTGGAATTGGACTTTTCTTGGTGAAATCACAAATTGAAAGTCTTGGAGGTTCAGTTGAGGTTCAAAGTGAAGAAGGTATTGGTTCAACTTTCACTGTAAAATTCGACAAAAGTCATTTAGCGCATTAAAAAACAACAGCTTTTAGATTACCCTAAAAATGGTATCAAGGCAAGCCTAAAAATATTTTATATTTGCCTAAAACTTCAATAAATGCAGTCTAGTACTACTGAAGATTATTTGAAAGCCATTTTTAAATTAAGTGGTCCATTAAAAAATGGAGTTTCCACAAATGCCATTTCTGAAGAATTATCTACCAAAGCCTCTTCTGTTTCCGACATGGTTAAAAAACTTGCCGAAAAAGAGTTAGTTAACTACGTTAAATACCAAGGAACAACACTTACTGAAGAAGGAGAAAAAATTGCTCTACACGTTATAAGAAAACATCGTTTATGGGAAGTTTTCCTAGTAGACAAATTAAAGTTTGGGTGGGATGAAATTCATGAAATTGCGGAACAACTTGAGCATATCAAATCACCAAAACTGATTGATAAATTGGACGAACATTTAGGCTTCCCTAAAAGTGATCCTCATGGTGATTTGATTCCTGATAAAAATGGAAATTTCCCAGAACTTAAAAAATTCAAGTTAAATAAATTAGAAATTGGAGAAAAAGCCATTTTAATTGGTGTTTCAGAGGACTCTAAGGAATTCCTAAGGTATTTAGACGGGATTAATTTAAAACTAGGTTCAAGTATAGAAGTTGTTGATTTTTTCAGCTTTGACAAATCAATCAAAGTCAAAATTAATAACGAAACCGAGCTTACTTTTTCCGATTTAGTAGCTCAAAATCTTAACGTCTCAAAAGAAAAATAAAATGAAATCATACAAAACACTATTGGTTAGTTTATTAAGCTCATCAATTTTAGCTTTAACGAGTTGTGGAGGAGAATCAAAAAATAACTCTGACAAAACTGAAGTAATTTGTACAACAGGTGTTATTGCCGATGCGATAAAAAACATACTCCCTCCTAGCTTTGAAGTAAAAGCTTTAATGGGGCCTGGAGTAGACCCTCATACTTACAAGAGCAAAACATCTGAAATGAAACTCATGATGCAAGCTGATGCAATTGTTTACAATGGGATTCACTTTGAAGCAAATTTGATAGACGCTATTAAAGAAATTAGTAAAACCGGATTTGTCACAAGCTTAGGAGACATTGTTCCTGAAGAAAGATTAAGAAAAGCAGCTGAATTCGGAAGTACTTATGACCCACATTTTTGGCATGATGTAAACCTTTTCGCTACTTCAATTAAACTTGCTGGAGAGCGTTTCGCTGCCCAATACCCAGCCTCAAAAAGCTACATTGACTCAGCCACTTCGGCATACACCAATGAGCTTTTTGCGACTGAAGAATACATAAAGAGTGAAATGGCCAAGATACCAGATTCATCAAGAGTATTAATTACAGCTCATGATGCATTTGGTTATTTTGGAAGAGCGTTTAATCTTGAAGTAAAAGGTGTTCAAGGAATTTCAACAGCCGCAGATATTTCAATTAGAGGAATAACGGAGTTAACAGACTTTATTATAAGAAGAAAAATACCAGCAATTTTTGTTGAGAATTCTGTATCTGAAAAAAATATCAACTCTATCATTGAAGGTTGTAAAGCAAAAGGACTTGATTTAAAAATTGGAGGAACACTTTACAGCGATGGATTAGGCGATGCAAACAGTAATGCTGAAACCTACATCAAAATGATTAAAATGAATACAAACACTATTGTAAGTTCATTAAAACATGATTAATCAAGTAGAGAATCCAATAGTTGAAGTTCACGACTTAACAGTTGCTTACGACAATAAGCCAGTATTATGGAACGCTGATTTCAGTATCCCAAAAGGGAGAATGGTTGGAATTGTTGGGCCAAATGGAGCAGGTAAATCAACGCTTTTAAAATCAATCATGGGGTTAATCCCAACCGCAAGTGGGTTTGTTAAACTATTTGACGATTCTCTAAAAAAAGTAAGACACCGTGTGGCGTATGTACCACAAAAAGAATCGGTAGATTGGGATTTCCCCGCTACTGTTTTAGATGTGGTGGAAATGGGACGATATGGTAAAAAGAGCCTATTTAAAAGGTTAAGTAAAGAGGATAAACAAATTGCAATTGAAGCTTTGAAAAAAGTTAAAATGCTTGATTTTGCTGATCGTCACATTTCGGAGCTTTCCGGTGGACAACAGCAACGTGTTTTCATTGCAAGAGCCTTGGCTCAGGAAGCCGACATATACTTTATGGATGAGCCGTTTGCTGGAGTTGATATGGCTAGTGAAAAAGCTATTGTAGATATTTTGGTTGAATTACAAAAAGAAGGGAAAACAATTTTTGTTGTACACCACGATTTACAATCGGCGATGGATTACTTTGACTGGATGATCTTAATTAATAAACGAATTGTGGCAAGTGGACCAACAAAAGAGGTTTTTACCACTGATATTCTTCAAAACACTTACGGAGGAAACCTAAGTATGCTTGATCAAATTGGACAAGTATTCAAAGAAAAACAATTCCCAATTAGAGAAGCTTAATGAGTATTTGGAACGACATATTTGAAATTTTCTCTTTCCAAGAACCTATCATTACAAAGGTTCTTTTAGGTACAATAATTCTTGGTTTTACATGTGGAATTGTTGGTGTTTTGGTGGTACTGAGTAAAAAAGCTTTAATTGTTGATGCTGTGTCACACTCAATTCTTCCTGGTATTTGCATTGGATTCATGATCTCTGGTGTAAAAAACCCTGTTTATTTGATCTCTGGAGGAATGGCTACGGGTGCTGGTGCTGTGTTTTTAGTAGACTGGTTTTCTAGAGTTTCTCGTATAAAAAAAGACGCTGCTATAGCAATTACTTTATCCATTTTATTTAGTTTAGGAGTTATATTACTCAACTTAAACTCTGGAAATAGTAACCAAAGCGGATTATCGGATTTCCTTTTTGGAAATACAGCAACAATTGTTAAATCTGACTTGTACGTTTTTGCAGTGATGTGCGCTATAGCTTTAGCTATCATCCCTGTTTTCTATCAACATTTTAAAATCGCATTATTTGACAGTGGCTTTGCAAAAACTATTGGTATAAACGAAAAAGTTATTCAAGGATTAATTTCTGGATTAATCATCATCAGTACAGCCATTGGAATTCAAACAGTGGGTATCATTTTAATGAGCGCCTTGATCATTACTCCTGCTTCCTCTTCTTTTTTCTGGACCAATAATTTTAAAAAATCTATTATTCTTTCTGGCTCTTTCGCAGCAATAAGCGGCATTTTAGGTGTTTTAGTTTCCTATTTAACCGAAATGCCTACTGGGCCTTGGATTGTTGTAATCCTGTCCATAATTGCAATTTTATCGGCTTTCTTTTCAAAAAAAGGTTTGATTACCAAAAAACTAAGGGCTTTTAGAAACGAACGAAAAATGATATCCGACAATGTTTTGAAAGCACTTTATAAATTAGGTGAAAGAGAAAATCAAATTGAAAAAGGAAGAACAATCAAAGAAATTTTAAATAACCGAGCTTTCGCCAACAGAGACCTTACGAAAGGATTAAAAACATTAAAAGGAAATGGTCTTATTATAGAAGCAGGTGGAATTTGGACATTAACTGAAAAAGGGATAACTGAAGCTAAAAGAATAATTAGATCCCATAGATTATGGGAATTATACATGGAAAAATTCATGCAAATCCAGTCTGATCACGTTCATGAAAGTGCCGAAACTATTGAGCACATCATGACACCTGAATTGGAAGCAGAATTATTAAAGGTTATGGGAAAACCTGAAAACGACCCTCATCAACAAAACATACCATACGAAGATTAATGTTTGATTTTTGGATCATATTAACGGCCTGTATTATAGCTATTAACTCAAGTATTTTGGGAAGCTTTTTAGTGCTCAAAAAAATGAGTTTAATTGGCGATGCTTTATCTCACGCTGTTTTACCGGGTATTGTTATTGCCTTCCTTATTTCCGGAGAGATTAATTCCTTCTGGATGCTTTTAGGCGCTAGTGGATTTGGAATAATCGCTATACTATTAATAGACTGGTTAAATCGCGTTGGAGGTTTCGGAAAAGATAGCTCCATTGGTATTATTTACACACTTTTATTTGCAGTAGGAATTATTCTCATAACTACCAAAGCCAAGAATGTAGACATTGATGTAGATTGTGTTTTATTTGGAGATATTAATACCACTCCCCTTGTTCACAAAATCATGGGAATCCCTGCTCCTACATTCAACTTAATTATCATCTCTGTTATTATATTACTTACAATTTTAATTGGGTTAAAAGGTTTTAAAATCACCAGTTTTGATAAAAACTACGCTCAAACATTAGGTATTTCAATCCCATTTTGGTCATACCTCCTTTTAGGACTTTCAAGTATTTCAACGGTTTACAGCTTTGATAGTGTTGGTGCAATAATGGTTATAGGATTATTGGTTATTCCTGCATCTTTTGCAAACGTACTCACACGTAAACTAAAGCCTTTCTTAACAATTTCTGTTGGATTTGGTGTTTCAAGTTGTATCACCGGACACTTCTTAGCGATTCTGCTTGACATCCCAACTGTTCCAACAATTGGCGTTTTCATGGGGTTAATTCTGATTATTACCCTTGTTATTAAAAACTTAGCCCGTAAAAAACCTCAAGTTGCTGAGGAATTGGTTTAATTAAAAGCTCTCTCCCCTCAGTCCTGCGGACAGCTCCCCTCACTGGGGAGCCATTGAAATAAATCTTTGATTTATTTTTTAAGTCATAATGTCAACCGCTCCCCAGTGAGGGGTAAGTTACTAGATATTGGCACATGTTACCTCTAACATGTTCTTTATCAATAAATTGAATAAATCTTTTCCTCTATTGTTGAATTTAAAAGAGATTTCATTCACATAGCTTTGTAAATGTCTCTCACTTATAGAATGAT
>CAXRIN010000115.1:0-41820 GCA_964230605.1 Flavobacteriaceae bacterium | reverse complement strand
AATCTGTCTATTTAGCGGTAAATGAAATCACTAAAAGATGGAATATGCCAATTAGAAACTGGGGGGTTATACTCAATCAATTTTTGGTTAAATTTGAAAATAGAATCAAATTATGATTTACACACTTTTTGAAAGAGTGTCAGCTTTTCTTAGCTTCTCGTTCAAAGCATTTACTCTTTCTTCCACCTCTTTCATTTCACCTGGATAGTTTTCTTCATCAAATTGAAATAGAAGCTCTATGTTGCGATTGAAAACATTAACCCATTCGTCTTCTAATCCAGTCAAAACCTTTTTAAATCCGAACCTTGAATGGTTAAAACCAAACTTTTTATTCTTGAATCCAAACTTCTTAATTACTCTTATTTGAGCACTTAATTTTTTCATCATTTTATGAATTAATATTAATTCAATTCCTCTATTAAAATAGAATGTTTTCTTCTAACTCTTTTTGCATTAAGTTTTGCATTTGTGTTTTTTTATATAAAATTGTTCTTAAGAGCTCTATTTTAAAAAATTAAACTGCAGAATAAAATTTACAAGTCCTGTATCTTTTACCTTCTGATTTATATGCTCCAACTACAGATACGTCTTGTTCAAGAACAGAAGACATATACTCCTGTACATCCCAATCATTGTAACCAGAATATTCGCCATCCTTAGTTACTAAATCGTCCATATCATCAATTTCAAAGGCTATGATAACCAAATAAACAGTGTCAAAACTTTCTAAAGGAGGTTTTGATAGTCCACTCCATATTGGAAAATCTCCTTTACTTTCGTAAGTGTTTAAATTAATAACATCTGTTTTGTAGATTTCAATATTGAATTTGTTTTCAATTTGCCCTGCAAAGACTTTCGCCATTGTCTCAATTAATTGAGCATTTGAATCACTTTTTTTTTGATACATTTCCATTTGATGATTTAGCTGTGTACTTGAATGTGGTAGTATAAGTTATAATTTATTTCTTTGTCAGTTAATTTAGTGAGCACTATTATAGGATAATATGAATCTTCCTGTATTAGATCATTAAGGTTCGTTTTAATATTTTCAAGTTCGTCTGTTTCATTCAAACACCAATTAATGTATTTTGGATCCGGTATACAATTAGCTAAAGAGTTCGATACATCATTAAACACTAACTCTGAATTATGATTTTCAGGGTTTTTTAAAGCGTTGAATTGAGGCTCGGTAAAATGCGAATAGTTAAAAAACTTAATGATCAAACTTGTAAAGTCTTCAGTAACGGAATCTTCTAGGTTTTTTATCTGAATCTTTCCATTAATTATATCAATTGAGTCTCTTAGTTCTGGATTTTTGAATAGATATTCAACGAATTCAACTTCTTTTGGAGAAAATGAGTAACCTGTACTCAAAACAAGTTTGTTGAAATCAGTTAAACCGAAAAAGAAGTCAATAATTTCTTTGATGAAATTCTTTAAAAGAGTTGGTGTAATTTTATCGCGTTGCCCTTTCCAAATTTCAAGTACACTCTTGTTTTTATATTTTCCGAAATTTAACTTCTCATTAAACATTTTCTGTCTTTTTAAGACTGAAGATATATTTTTTATGGGATATAGGAAGGGATAGAATTTGATATAAATGTTGTTTAAATCAATAAGTTTTTCAATCATTACTACTTAACAATAAAATCTGTTCTTTACCTCTTGATACCAGGTAATATTCTTTGTAATTAAAATCCTCGTCTCTATCTGTTATTAATTGTAAAACTAATCTAGCATCAACAGCTTCCATTTAACTAAAATGCAATCCTTCGCCGAATATCTATGACGTAATAGACTGAAAAAACATCAGATTTCAAGTTTGATTTTGCGGTGTTTTACTTCAACTAACGGCGTTTGACGGCGTTTGACGGCTGTTGACGATGCTTAACATTAGTTGACGTTAGTTTTTGGGAGTTTTTCCTAAAACTTAAATAATGAGAATTGTTTCATGAATTAACGCCTGGATTTTCTAGATGTCAATCAATTAAATTAATCAAAGGGATGTCTGCAGGAGCAATATCGTAATTAGATAATTCATTAACATCCGTCCATATATATTTATCGTGATCAGTTAGTTTACCTGCGTAATGTTTCAGGTCACATTTATAACCTCTTAATTCGATCTGAAAACTACCATAATCATGAATTGATTTACCAACGAAAGAAATAATATCAACATCCATTTCAAGCTCCTCTATGAGCTCTCTTTTTAGTGCGTTTTCATCAGTCTCCGTATTCTCTATTTTACCCCCAGGAAATTCCCAAAAACCCTCTTGTGATTTACCTTTTTTTCTTCGGCAAATGAATACTTTTTCTTGGTTGAATATAATACCACAAACTACTTTAATTATACCCATGAATTTCTCTGTGATAATTGAGATTTGTTTTATCCAAATTGTGCTTTGAATGTACTTTTATTTTTCCGGATTCAGCTCCAAGTAAATTTAAATCATCTGATATTGAAAATGAGCCTTTATCAAACATAACATGATGATTAGGGCAAAGACAAATTAGATTTTTCAGACTATCATCTCCATTATGAGGTTTTCCCAAAGGCTTAATGTGAGCACCTTCTGCGTAATGTCCATTTTTTGTTGGTATTGCAATATCACATACTTGACATTTATAATTATAAAGTTTCTTTATGTCGTTAGCTAATTTTGTATCCCTTACTATTCTTAGCACGGTACCTTGTCTACGCTTTTTCTCTCTTACTTCATGGTCAAGATTTAATTCGACATCTTCGGCAGTTTTACGTTCTAAATTATCGCCCGAATAAACCAATCTAAATCTGCAAATTTTATACCCACTTTTTCCAGTTTCCTGCCAGGCATCAACAACACTAAAAAGTCCAGCATATAAATATCCCGACTTCGGTGATAAAGGAGAATTATGCTTGTGTCCTCTTATAACTCTTACTGGTAAACCCTCACTCATACTTTTAAGTAATCCAGCATTACCTCTATTTTCCCACGATTGGTCAGTTATTTGTTTCCCTGTATTAGGATCGTTACCACCAGCACCAGTGTAAATAATTTCATCACCTAAATCTTTATCATCCTCGTATCCTCCGGATAACACAATTGCTGCA
Source organism: Flavobacteriaceae bacterium (assembly GCA_964230605.1). Classification (GTDB taxonomy): domain Bacteria; phylum Bacteroidota; class Bacteroidia; order Flavobacteriales_C. The sequence continues at coordinate 38,726 of CAXRIN010000115.1, read as the reverse complement.
GTACCTTCACTTCCGTTCCCATCAATTCCTGCACCCCAATTACGATGAAAGCTTGAAGGCATCATTTCTTTTCTTCCTTCAAACCAATCTCCTTCTTTGATACCTTCAATTTCTCCAAATATTATCTGTCTAGGCATATTTCATTTATCGATATTGTGAAATCCTAAGGTACATTTTAATTAATGTAAGGACTGTCATTTTTTTAATTTCTAGTAATAACCTTTACCCTCAATACAATGTCTTATTCCTCCCCTAGGGTTATCCATGTCTCCCTTAAATCTTGGTATTAAATGGCAATGAAAATGCATAACTGTTTGCCCAGCATATTCTCCACAATTCATTCCGATATTGTAGCCATCTGGCTGGAACTCTTTTTCAACTAGTTCCTTTGCAATTTGAAGAAGATTATTGAGTTCGCTTTTTTCATCTTCAGATAGTTCAAAATAATTCGCCTTTAAAGCTTTTGTAATAATCAAAGTGTGTCCAGGTGAAACAGGAAATTTATCTCTAATTAGAAAGAAGTTTTCTGTTTCGTAGATATAGTTTTCTTTAGGGATTTCTAAAAATACAGACATACTAAGTGTGAATTATTTGTGGTTTCCAACCGTCAATTTTGTCAAACATACTAAATATGTAATTCATGTTCTTCGCAACTTCCTTAGGTGATTTAGCAGTGAGACTTAATAGGATTGAATTTTTTAAACTGTGTTTATGCTCTTGAGTGAATAGGATATTCCTCTCTAATAAATCGAACTGGTATGATTTTGCAGGTGGTGAATTAAATTTACCATTTGTTCCTCTATTACATTCTTGACATGCTAAAACTAAATTCCAAACTCCATTTGGATTAATCTTGGCTAAGCTAATGGCAGTATTGAAAAAGGAGAATGGAACAAAGTGGTCAACATCTGGAAAATCATGTTGGTCTTTATGGGCTTCTGGATTTAGCTTTTTATTACAATAAAAACATTTTCCTTGCTGGTAGGGAAGTAAAGCGCTAACCGCACTCCTAATATTAACCCTTTCGTGCTGGTTAACAGAATAAAAGTTTCCATCTTCTTTGTTGTAATCAAGCAGGTTTGGAGATAATTTGTTTTTCCAAGCCTCTTCAACAATTCTCCACCTTGATTGATTTTCATTTTCTAGCTCCAGCTTTAAATTATCGTCCTCAATTAAAGAATTTAGGTTGTCGGTTAAAATGATCTTTTTACCTTTTGCGTCCTTTTCAAATAAGATGTGTTCTTTAGAAATAGAACTGCCTCCAACATTATGAAAAGCATCAAAAACATTGTTGTAAATGTTCTTTTCTGCTACAGAAATCAGTTTGTCCCAATTTTTATCCGTTTGGTAATCATCAAAAGCCTTCGTTAGTTGATTCTCTCCAGCTTGGTATTGGTTTGGATTTTCTTGATAATGCTTTAATAACTCTTTAACGAAAGTATTTCTTAGATCAGTAAACTTAACCTCATCATTTGGTTTTAGTTCCAACAATGCAGAAGTTAACGCAAACTTATAAGTAGATACATTTCGCCCAAAAAGAAGTATGGTTCTTAGTGTGGAAGCACTGGATATTTCTTTTTGGGAAAAGTTTTTAATTTCTGGTTTCACTCAACCAATTTAATCAAAAAAAGAGGCAACTCGATGGTTAATTTAACATCAAATAACGCTAGTAAGATCTTCTTCTCCTTTTCAATTTTCACCAAAAAACAAGATGAATTCAGTTTATCAGCACCATGATCTTACACTTCCTAATCGTCAGTATTTTCAGTGGTTTGAATGTATTCTAAGCTTCTCAAATCCTCCTCTAAATGGTTCGAGCTAATTCCAGGTGGGCCCACAAGCAGACAGGACAAGCGTTTGCAGTGATTTAGAAACCCTCAATTTTGAGGGTTTTTTTATGCCATTTGCACGATATTTGCACGGTCCTAATCAAAATTTCAGGGTTTTTCAGTGGTTTTTACATAGCTAGAAAGTTGGTTTAAATTGCTTTCTATTACTTGTAATCTTTTCTCATAAGTGTTCTTTGGAACAAAACTTTTCGTGATAACACCCTTTACTTGCCAAATTGAATTGATGGATTCTTTCTTTATTAAATAAGGTTCATAAATTTCATTATCCGATTTTAATGTGAGGACTTCAGGTTTATCATGACTATATATTCTTTTTAAAACCCTTCCGTCTTTTGCATCTATTACAAATGGTTCCCCATATTTAATGAAATCTAAATCTTGTTCTTGTTTAATTATAATGTAATCTCCATTTGAAAATGTAGGATACATACTATCACCTTCTACATTAATCATAAACAAACCACTCTCTTGAAACATAGGCATAGAGAAGCTGGTGTATTCATCTGGATCAATATGGCTAGTTAACTCTAATAAGCTTCCTGCTTGAGCTTTTAAGGGTAAATAGGTGATGTTTCCTGAGTTTTCCCTTCCATAATTAAGAATATCAGTTGCTTCAATCCCAAAGATTTCTGCAATCGCATAAAGTCGTTCAAGTGTTAATCCAACTTCATTTCTTTCAATCTTTCCGTATGAGGAAAGTTCAATACCTAATTGACTAGCCATGTATTCTCGGCTAAGCTGTTTTGTCTTACGAATAGTCTTAATATTCTCAATTACGTTATTCATATGCTAGAGGTTTGAGCGAATTTAGGGTTTATTTGGGTCTGTTAAAAGTTTTTAGGGACTTATTTAGCATTTTAAATGTTAAATGAGCGTTTTTAGCTTTTAAAAGTGATATAAACTAACTAGTTTTATACCGTAATATTCTCAAATAAGTGAATATTATTCCTTTTTTAACTTTTAGACTTATATACCAATGAAAGTAATTGTGTTTGAAGAGCAAGCGTATTATAAGCTTGTGGACGAAATTAAAAAAGCAGTAAAAGATGCTGCACAAGAATTAAAAACCGAAAAAGAGTGGCTATCAGCTGAAGAGGCAAAAAGTCTTTTAGGGTTTAGAAGTAAATCCAAGATGCAACAATTAAGAGATAATGGAGACATTGTTTTTAGCCAGCACGGAAGAACCATCAAATATTCTCGAAAGAGTATTTTGGAGTTTTTAGATAAGAATACCATCGGTTGATACTTTAATGATCATTTATTATCAATTCTATGAAAGAAAATACACCAAAACCTTTGTCCAAAATGCAATTAGCCAATGCTTATGATGTTAGTTTGGAAACATTAAATGCTTGGTTAAAACCATTCAAAGAGCAAATAGGAGATTATAAGGGAAGAATGTTTACCCTTAAACAAGTCCGCATCATTTTTGACTTAATTGGAGAGCCTGAAGAATATTAATGGCAACGATTCCTACATATGATAAAGTGAATGATGTTTTTGAAAAAGCAGTAATAGCATTTCAAAACAACTTGCAATACCTGGCTAATGAAGGTAAGGTCAGTCAAAAATTTATTACCAAACAAAATGGAATATTAAAGGCTTTAATCAACTACCAACAGAAAACGGAAAGAATCATTTCAGAATTGGAAATGCAAAATACAGAGTTGGCGAACAGAAAACTAAAAGGTCACGATATTCTAAAAGACACCATTTGGTGTTTAGAGGCAATATGTATCATCCACGGGATATTAGATTTCCCAGCGTGGGTTGTTCAAGGAAAAAAATCATTGATTCATGAGGCAAAGGAAACGTACCAAGATGGTTCGTTTTTTTTGCCTTGTAAACTCAAAGAACGATTTGATGAATTGCCAAAAGCAGAAAAAGAGCAGTTGGATAAAGTGCTTAACAGAAAGCATTATGAGGAGATAGAAAGGATTGAAAAATTGATAGCGGAACTTAAAGCAAAGCAACAAAATGAGCTTAGAATACAAAGAGATTAAGAAAGAAGATGATGGCATCAAATCTAAAAAACACCTTATATCTGAAATTAAAGAACAGCTTGACCTTGAATATGAATTCAGAAGAAACGTTTTAACCCTTGAAATAGAAGTACGAAAAATAGATAAGGATAATTTTATTGTTTTAGATGAAGCCTATTTAAATTCAATTTGGATTGATTTACAAATGCAAGGTTATAAGTGTTCGGATACTTTACTCACCAAGATTTTAAATTCTAAGCTTACAAAGCCTTTTAACCCTTTAGAAAGTTATTTCAAGGATTTGCCTTTTCACGATGGAAAGACTGATTACATTAAGCAATTGGCGGATACTATTGAAATCAAAGATGTTGAAGTTGACGGAGTGAAACTGAAAGAACTCTGGGAACCATATTTAAGAAAATGGTTAGTTGCAACGGCAGCCACAGCAACAGGGAAAGGAGTGAATCATACTTGTTTAATTTTAGTTGGTGGACAAGGTTCTGGAAAAACCACTTGGTTAAATAAATTATGTCCTGCCCATATGAAACAGTTTTTAGTTTGTTCACACATTAATCCCTCTTTAACCGATCAAAACACGGCAAACTATTTAGCTGAAAAATGGTTTGTAAATGTAGATGACCAACTGGAGACCATCTTTGGAAAAGACTTCAACTCAATGAAGGCAATTATAACTTCACCATTCGTAACAAACAGAAAGACTTGGCATAAACTCACTAAAACTCGTCCAAGAATATGCTCATTTATGGGAAGTGTAAACAGTCCGAAATTCCTAACAGATACCGAAAACAGAAGATACCTAGTTTTTAGTGCTGAGAAAATCAATTACAAGCATCAAATTGATATGGATAAGGTTTGGAGTCAAGCTTTGAATTTGGTTGATGAAGGCTTTCCTTATTGGTTCTCTTTAAAAGAATTACAGAAGCTAAATAAAGTCAATGAAATTTATCGTCAAATCCCACCAGAAGAGGAATGGCTTCAAAAACTTTACGACCCATGCGATCGAGAAGACCCAAGAGCAAAGTTCTTAATGACTTCAGAAATACTAACCAATATCAACGCATTTTCAGGAATGCGTTTATCAATTAAAAAACTTTCAGCTGCTATGGACAAATTGAAATTCGGGGATTCCTTTTCTAAAAGGATCAACGGTGGAAGTCCAAGAAAGGTGTTTTCTGTTTTAGAGAGGAAAAATTGACCTTTTTTTGTTGGTAATGAGTTTGAAATTGTATTTTTGGGCCTAAAAAATATCAAAATGAAAATAATAAAATTAACCCTAGTTGCAACTTCAATCTTTTTAGCTTCTTGTTCTGGTCGGATAGAAGAAGAAATTACAGATCCAATAAGTAAAAAAGTGAGAGAGAAATATGAATATATTGAGACTGATGACGGGAGTAGAAAGAAAGATGGGTATTATAAACAATGGTATTCAAACGGTCAAATAAAAGTGTCCGGTAACTTTTTACTTAATAAGAAAGATGGTGAGTGGAAAATGTTTTATAAAGACGGTACATTAGAGCGTCACGCTTTCTATTCTGCGGATAGTTTAAATGGTAAACAATTAAGATTTTATCCTAACGGTAATAAGAAAAGTGAGTCAAACTATGTAATGAATAAAATGGATGGCGAATATAAGAGGTGGCACGAAAATGGTAATTTAGAATCTGAGGAAACGCTTGTTAATGGTGAAAGAGAAGGTGTTGTATCAACTTTTTTCGAAAATGGAGCGAAATTTACACAAGGAGATTATAATAACGGAAAGCTTGTTGGGACTTATTCTGTTTGGTATGAAAACGGTAAGCCATCGGAGGTTTCAAATTATGAGAATGGTGAATTATCAGGAGCCCATAAAAAGTTCTTTAAAAATGGTAATATTCAAATAGAGGGTGATTACTCTGAGGGATTGAAATCAGGAACTTGGAAGACTCATTTTGAAGATGGTAATATTTTTACTGAGACCTTTGAAAAAGGTATTAACACTACTTTAGTTGGGAAATGGAGAATAAATGATTCTTATACAATAGAGTATTTTAAAGACGGTAGTGCTTTACATACTGAGGCTAACGGAAAAGAGTCGAAAAACAGATATAAAATGATGGATGGAAAAATAAAGTATGGATATGATTATTTTAATTTTTCTGAGTTAAGCCCAACAAAATATGTAATTGAGAAAAGAGGTTTCAGAGGGGTAGATAGATGGGAAGCTGTGAAAATCTAAAACTTGTTAAGTTAATCAATAAAAGAGCTCTGGTATTTACTAGGGCTTTTTTTTGCTTTAAACTTTATTTCATTTCTTCTTTTAGTCTTTCCTACTTCTACTACAATACTACATATTTTATATTAGTAATAAATAAAAGAGTATTTAAAGGATAGAAAGAGAATTAACCTGTAGTTTTTGTAGTAGCAAGTGATTTGCTCAAACTGACTAATTCTGCTCAAAATCAACATCCAACCTCACAATATCAAGCTCAAAACAGACTAAATATCACTAATTACTCCTAATAATTCCTTTTAACTCTTTCGAACTCCCTTGAACTCCAAGTTGAGGAATTGAATAATTGCACATTAGCATTATGCGAAAACTCATAACGCTTGTGATAGTAATAGTTTTAATTGTTCTTGGGAAGAAAGGATATTCATACGTAAAGAAATATCGCCATTCCAAAAGGATTAAAGTTGGTGTGGATGGTGTTTCATTTCCAAAGCTGAAACTTACCAATCTTATTGGTGAAATTGCTACTTCAATCAAGCTGAATATTGGGAACTTTTCGCCTAGTGAATTTGAGGTTCAACAGATCAGTATTGATGTGTTTGATGAAAAGGGAAATCTAATCGCCTCTCCTCAAAATCCACTTTCCCAGCCAATTACTATTGAGCCAAGTCAGAACAATATTTTCCCGCTGACTTATCTGCTCTCCTCACAACAACTCAAGAATATCATTAAGCAAGCAGGGGGAGTTGCAAACGTTGGCGCGAACTATTTAACCACAGGCAACTACGGAATCCCATTGCTACTAAAAGGTTTCGTGGTTGCCGAAGGTTTAAAGGTGGATATAAACGAAAAAATTACGGTGTGATGAGAGAGGAAATGCTAGTAATCATATCGTCTGTTTTGCTTTCCACTATTGTTGGATTAATTGGTTTTTGGCTCAAAGTAGCGCACAAAGAAATTAAGGAGGCTATTCGCCAACTAACCGATTACATCTACCAATTAAATCAAGCGGTTAAGGTTTTGGAAACCCATATCAACAAAGGCATTGAACAAGGCATTTCTGCCAATAAAGAAAAGATAAACCAAGTCCACGAACGCTTAGAAAACGTGGAGGAAGAATGCAGAAAATTAAAACAGCTCATAAGCTAATCAATGAATGAGAACCTAGACATATGGAATGAGTTTGAACCTGAATCAATGGGCAAAATTGAGGATGCTGGTAGAATTGTGGACGGTGGAAGAATTGATGCGCATTGGAGCGGTGAGGATGCACCCAGATTATTCCCCAAACAGTTCATTGGTGTAAATGAGGTGTTGAACCATGCTTGGCTGCATGATTCCAATGAAGGATTAAAGCATTTTAATTTAAGAAGCATTGAGTTTGGGAATTGGATGAATCAGGAGGATAGAGCCAATTTCCTGTATGCAACCATGCTTTCTCTTCATCATTTAGCGAAGATTTTCAAGATAAAAGATCATCAAATTGGTCTGGATGGAAAACTATCCATTGCCCTTGGAGCTCGTGGAAAAGGAGGTGCAGCTGGTCATTATGAAGCAACTCCATACTCGGTTATAAATATTACTAAAACTCAAGGAATAGGAGTTTTAGCCCATGAATATGCTCATGCTGTGGATAATGTGATTTCATTTTACACAGGTGGGAAAACACAAAAGTTTGTATCTGGTGGACGGACTACCAGAAAAGGCTTTGATGAATCGATTGCTCAAAGTGGCAACTGGTTCGAGCAACAATTTGAATCGTTTTTCAATATCCTATACTTCGATCATCGTGGTGCGGAAACAAAGTTCAATGAATCAATCTCCAAAAAGGAAGAATATTGGAACAGAAGAAATGAGGTTTTCGCCCGCGCATCGGAGGTTTGGGTGAAATTAAAGCTAAACGGATTAGGGATTAAAAACCACTTCTTAGTGGCTGGTGCTGGAGGTCCAGCTTATCCTGATGTTCCGCTTTTAATGAAAGTTGGTTCATTAATGAATCAGCTTTATAAAAAGGCATTTGAGGTTTTTAAAAACGGCGGTTTAGATGGTGTTGATTTGCCAATTATAGGCTACAAAGGACTTAGAAAAACCATTAAAGAAAACGCCGATTTAGATGATACGCTAGAGAACATTAAACGTATTGCGATTCGTGATGCTTATCAGGTTTCGGAACTTGCCGATGAGCTTCAAGGAAGATCGGTAAGAGAAACCGCTCAGAACATTTGGGATTATTTAAGAGAGCATACTTCTTATAAACTAGATGCCAATGGACTTGAGGAATTGCGCACGCCGTCAAGAAGTTTAGTTGATGGAGCAAAAGGATTAGAAGATGAGCGATTTGGGATTGATTGTGATGATTACACGATCCTTGTTAGTGCTCTACTTATCAACCTAAAAATACCGCACGAATACCGCGTTGCTGCATACAAAACAAAAGGAAAATTTCAACACATATATCCAGTAGCCTTTGATGAATTCGGGAATGAGTTCATCATCGATGTTGTCCCTGAAATACCGCGCTTCAACTATGAAGCACAACCAATTATTGATTTAAAAATTATAAAAATGGATTTACACGAATTATCGGGCATTGGACAGGCAGAAATGAATCCCGAGGCAGAGTTAAAGCAAGATTTGATGGAGGAATTAAATCAGCCATTTTCATTATCTGGAATTGATGATGAAGAGGATGATATTTTGGAAGCTCATTTCCTATCGGGTTTGGGTGAGGTTGATTCTGAAGACGAGGCAGATATTGTTTTGTCGGGAGGTGAAGCGGCTGATTTGATTGAAAGAGGAATTCTTGCAGAGGTTAACAAAGCCAAAGTTTTATTGCAAAAGGAATTACAAAACCCAACGGTTTTAAGTCAAACCATCAATGTCCAAGAGGAATTGGAAATGATGAATGATGTAATGGAATCATGGGATGATCCTAATGAGCGCATGAACGTGATTAGTGATGCGATTGAAAACAGTCAGGGTTATCAAAATTTCTACAAATCAATTGCCCTTAGTTTGGATGAATTAGATCAGGCAGAGGATGATTTAAGCGGACTGGATGATGAGCCAATTTTCCTTGCTAAAATCGACATGAGCGATAGCATCATGGCAGAGATTTTAGATGAAGAGGATTTGGATGGACTTGGGAGAGTGAGAAGAAGAGGTAGACTCAAAAGGGTATTCAAAAAAGTTGGAACAGGACTTAAAAAAGTGGTGAAGGGAGTAGTGAGGTATAACCCCGCAACTATCGCAATGCGAAATGCCATTTTATTGGCTTTAAGGTTAAATACCATGAAAATTGCTGGTAGATTAATCTATGGTTACTTAACCCCAAATCAAGCACAAGCGCAGGGGCTTGATATGACTGAGTACCGCAAACTGGTAAATGCGAAAAACCAAGCCGAGAAGTTCTATACCCGCATTGGAGGAAAAGCCGATAAGTTCAAAAACGCGATTGTAAAAGGAAGAGCTGCAAAGAAAACAGGTCTGCGATTAAGTGGTGATTTAGGTGTTGCGGTTACTGCAACAACAACTGCGGCAGCTAGTGGATTTTTAGCCTTTGCTAAACGCCTACTTTCTAAAATCAATCCAGCCAAATTATTTAAAAATGTTAAAACAGCTATGCAAAATAAAAGTTCATCAAACACATCTGCGAATGTAAGTCTACCAACTGCATTCAGAGATGATGTACCATCATTAAGAGCCATGGAAGAAAGTCAAAATCAAGGCTTTTTCCAAAAAGTAAAAACCTTCTTTGTTAAACACAAAAAGAAAATCATCATCGTGGGAGTTGGTGGAATTACCGCCCTTGTGATTTTGATTGCTTGGAAGAAAATTTCAAAGAAAAAGAAACGCTCTTTAGCTGGAATCAAGGCGGCAAGAACTAGGGCTAGAAACAGAAGAAAAACGGCTACTCCTAAAAGAAGAATTGCACGAAAAACAACTACCAGACGATCAACCCGAAGCACTTTAAAAGGCAGACCCAAAGCTATTGGAAGAGGAAGCACAACCATTATCAGAGTGCCTTCTAAATCCATTAAGAAAACTAGGGTTTCCAGAAGAAGTAATGCCAACAGGTTGAGAGCAATGCACGACAAGGCTAAGCAACTTCAAAAGAAAAGCCCAAGGGCTAAGTATTCAACGCTGCTAAAGAAGGCTGCAAAAATGATCTAGCGGATAGCATCCGCAGGCATTTAGAAGTAATGATTTAAGACTTTGTATAACTATAAATCCAATTAAAAAATGGAAGAATTAACCAACGAGGAAATCGTGATAGCTGGCTTAGGACAAGTAGGCGCACGTGGGCAACAATTAAGAAAAGCTGTAAGAGGTGAAATTGGTGCTTCAAGATTTAGAAAACAGTTTTTGGAAAGAGTACACAAGCTTCCAAGAAACATTCAAAAGGCATTAATGAGTGGTAGAGCTCAAATTTCTGATGCTCCATATTACTCCACTGCTGAGATTCAAGGGAACAGATGTGAGATGATTAAGCCGTCTCAATCTGAGCAAATTGGGCTCAATAATATTGATGGTGGAAAGCTGGGGAAAGACAGATATTTGGTGCTTTCTGCTATCAGATTATTGTGGGATCAAGCCGATATTAACGGGACATACACCCATAGTGGAATGCCTGATTTTTTGAATGGCGAATGGGATATGGAAATTAATGGAAAGAAGGTGTTTGAGAAAATGCCAATGAGAAAATTCCATGATTCAATGTACGGTTACAGAACCCAGCAGCAGTTTGGAACTTATGTGCTGAACAATCCAAAAATTATCGAACCACAGACTCCTTTAGAGTTCAATGTTACTTTCCCAAATCAGGTGCCTGGTTTCTTGAAAGTGTTCTTTGAAGGAACGGTTGTTTACGGTTACTAAAATGAGTAGAAATGAAAGTGGAGTTGGGAAGGTGAAAGCCCCAGCTCCATTTCAAAAAACTAAAGAAAATGGCAGATTTAACAAAAGCTGAATTACAAGCAAAACTGGATGAAATGAATTCGGTGGAGGGCGTTTTGGATACCATTTTGGCAATGAGTCAGGAGGATATTCAAAAACTAGCTCGAACTATTAAAACCACTCAAAAGGGAATGAAAGTGCATAACGCTATTCTTTTTGGAGTAAAATTTAACTAATCATGGCGCAGAAATATCAAATATTAGAGGCAATTGTAAGTGAGCCCAACCAATCGGTAAGATTCAGTGATTATCTGGATAAAGACTTTAAGTACCTAACGGGTATGGCGGTGGTTGATTTCTTCACTTTCCAATCTTCGCTTGAATATTCTGCAATTGATGGTAAGGAGTTGTTTCCACGTGGTTTTGAATTGGTGTTTTTACAGGCTAACAATTTTGTAAGGCCGAGTGATCGGTTTTTCGGATTGGAAGATGTGGAGGCCAAAGGCAAAAAGATTGAATTAGAATTTAAGGACGGTGGAACATCTCCGCTATATCCTTTCACTTTAAAAGTATATCTGCGACTTGAAAACGAGAATCGTAAGAGCATATAAGGATTTAGAGTCCTACGGTGCTTACAAATTTACCTTTCAACCAGATGGTAAAATGAAGCGCATCAAGGGGATTATTATGGGGCATAATTGTTTCCTCACAATCGCCAATGAAAAGGGTGAAATCATTAATGATCTGATGATCGTGCTAGGGTATATGCGCGCCAATACCAATAAAGTGAAGGTGGATATTCCGCTAAATGGAAAACCGATTTATGGAAGGGTTCGATCAGACAATTATAGTCAGATGTACCAAGCGAGTATTTATTTCATAGTTGAGCAAGAGGATTAAAAATGAGAACCAGCGATTTCATATTACAGCAATACATTTTGCAGGATTTACGCCACAGGGATTATGATGATTACACCATCGAAGATGAGTATTTATTATCTCCCAAAAGGATTGAAGTAAAGAATGATGAAATCGTGTATTTGTATCATTTTCAAGCCCGTCAATCAGGGAATTTTTACACTCGTTTTCGATCGGGATTAGAGTCTTTTCAATTCTTTGTGGATAATACCAGTGTTTTCATTCATCCTGATAACGGAGGGGCAAGATATTACGAAAGCGGACTAGTGAAGCGATTCCAAAGCAATGTAACCATTGAGCACACGGGATCAACACCTGTTTTTCAATTAAGGGTAATCCGATTAAAACTAATTAGAAATGCGAAAGATTAAAAACTACATAGCATCCGATTTAGCTAAGCGCAAAATAACGCGCTATAAATACTGGAGCATCAAGGATGAAAACGGGATAACCATTGTTTCCTCTGATGACAATCCAGAGGGGAAAAGCTTTTCGGAACTACTGGATAAAATCATTAGTGATAATGTAGATGTAGAGGTGCAAGTGAAGTACGGAACCAATGAACAAAGTTCCCGACAAAACCCACCGATGTTTATTCGCATTAATGATGAAATTGAATGGGTTGATCCTGTTGAGGAAGAGCCAGAGGAAGTACGCATAAATGGTGTAGCGCATAAGGTGGATAAAAACGGGAATGTGAATATCAACTTAGCTACTCCAATGCCTCAAGAGTCAGAGCCTAAAATTGAAACGGCAAACATTGATTATTTCCGTCAGGAAATGGAAATGCAACTACAAGGAATCCGCCGAGAGCATGAACTCAAGGAGGAAAAAATGAAAGTGGATTTGCAGAATAAACTCTTTGAGCAAACCCTCACTTTTAAGGAAATGATGCTCAAGGATAGAGAGGCGAAAGTTTTGGAAAAAGAACAAGCTCTAGCTGCCCAAGAAGCACTTTATGAAGAGCGAAAAAAAGAAATTCAATCTGATTTAAAAGGTTATCTCAAGCAAGTGCCATCGGTTCTTGGTGGACTAGTAAAGGAGTTCTTTTTAAAGAAAGATGACTTACCTGTTGGAGAAGCAAAACAAGAAGAGCCTAAAGCAGAAGAACCCAAACCGCGCAGAAAGGTGAATTTCACAATTGAAAGTGAACCCGAAGTGCAAGAAACTGAAATTATTAACGAAGACAATTTAGAGGAAGATGAGCAACAAGATATTCAATATCAGTCTCCAAGTGGAAGCTGAAAACCAAGAGCAGTTAGAGGAAAAACTACAAGCCTTTCAGGACTTGCAAGACCACCTATCGCATGATGACTTTTTACAAGCTGTAGATGTGGTAGTTGAGCACCCTGAAATAGTAGATTTCATTAAAGAAGTAGCACCAGAGGAAGGAAAAGAATTATCAATGACCGATTACATTGGAATAGCTAGAAAGGCTTTTCAAAAATTCGGTTAATACATTAATATAAAAATAGGTTATGAATCCAAAAGTAATTAAAGCAGCTGGGGTTGGTGCAAAGAAGTTGTTATCCAATAAGTACATCAGAATCATTCTTTTGATACTGGTTATACTCTTATTTTTCCGTGGTAGAATTCGCAAAATGATCCGCCAAAGAAAAGAGCGTCAATTTGATAACAATGAAACGCAAGATGTGAACCAAATCGCTCAGCAGTACCGTTCGGCTTCCAATCCTAGTGGTGTGAGTTGGATGATTGATTTTGATGGAACAGATGAGGATGCGATTGATAAACTTGCTTACCAGTCTAAAAAGAATTTTAGTTCCATCGCAGATGCTTACCGACAAAAGTTTGGGGAGACTCTAACCGATAGAATGAGAGCCGAATTGGATACCGATGATTTCCAAAGCTGGCACAACATCATAACCTAAGCCGATAGCATTGGCAGGCAATTATGAAGTTCATACCTAACAAATATGGCTATATGGTTATTGGAATACTTGCCATTCTGATAATCATTATAGTCTACAAAAAACGCAATGGCATTATGAATACTATTTACAGTCATTTACTGGATCAAAACGGGAAGTTCAAAACCGATAAATCAAAACCAAGAGGGGAGCGAAATAACAACCCTGGCAATTTGGTAAAAACCAATATCAACTGGCAAGGAAAGGTTGAAAACGACCGCAATAGCGACGGACGATTTGAGCAATTCTACGAAATGAAGTTTGGGGTTAGAGCTTTGATAAAAGACATCTTAAACGACATTAAAAAAGGAAAGAACAACCTTACAAGTCTCATTTCAGAGTTCGCGCCAAAACACGAAAATCACACCGATGCTTACATTAATCAAGTAGTTAAAGCAACTGGTTTGAGCGCAACACAAGTCATCAATCCAAACTACCAAAACATCAGAGCAATTGTAAAAGCAATCGCTCAAGTAGAAAACGGAAAACCAATCATTACCGATAACGATTTTAACCAAGCATGGGAACTAGTATAATGCGTAAACCGATAGCCATATTATCCATTTTAGCGGTAGCCATATTTGCCGTTTACCGTTACGCCAAAAGCAAAGGAATTTCATTAGGGAAACTACCGAGCAAACCACCTAAAATCAGATTGGTTTATAGTCGAAATATCCCTGAAAAAGAACGTGTAAAAATCACTCAATCTAAAGATGTCGTGAACCTGTTCCGAAAAATATGGAGCTCTCAAATGGAAATCCGTGAAGAGTTCTATGTTTTATTGCTAGATAGAGCCAACAAGGTAATCGGTTATCACGTCCTAAGTCAAGGTGGAACAGCTGGAACTGTAGTGGATACTAAAATCCTTTTCGCTTTAGCGTTGGAATCACTAGCAAACAGCATTATCATCGCCCATAACCATCCTAGCGGAAGCCTAAAACCTAGTCAACAAGACATTAACCTCACTCGAAAAGTAAAAGAATCAGGTCAAACCATGGATATCCAAGTTCTCGATCACATCATTATCACCAAAGAATCCCACTTCTCATTCGCTGACGAAGGCTTACTCTAATGCTCAAAAAACCATTCACATATTTCATCCTCGGAATCATCACAATGATTTGGCTCTGGCTTTTCTTCTTAAAAGGCTCATTCACTCATTTCCAACAAGTAGAAGTCATAAAAACCGATACCATTTACGTAAAGAAACCCTACAAAGAAGTAGTCATCAAAGAAATAGAAATCCAAAAACCAGTTAAAGTTTACGTCTACAAAACCGACACCCTCTACCGCCAAAAACTCGAAAAGGATACCCTAATTTCAGCCATTCAAATTGAGCTTAAGAAAGCTACAATCCATACCATTACACCAACTGGAATCCCATTAGTAAAACAATACCCATTGGATGATTTCAAAGACCTAACCATCAATCATCAGGGAGATTTAAAACAGTCGATAAAGCAAAAGAAGATGAGAAGGTTGAGAATGAGTATTGAACGGAGTGTAATTCTTGCTGTTGGTATTTTTATCGGAAATAAAGTTTTTAAGACTTAAAAGTCATTTGGTATTAAGAATTACTTTGCCAATACTCTTTTGTTTCAACATCCATAATCGTTAATCTACCAAATGAATCTTTACTTGACCCAGTATCCAAATTATAAACGTTCAATCTTTTCATTGGTACAACTACTGGTTTGTTCAGCCTTTGATTTGGGTCATTTGACTCTCTAACATTTAGCTCAGCTTTTAGATGCGTTGTTTTAGTATGACCTATAAAAACCTCTTTATATTGATTGTATATTTTTGATTGACGTTCCTTTTCTGCTCCATTTTCTAACTCCTCTATTTTGAATGCGTTGATCCAAAATTTTCGTTCCCAATAGAAAGTCTTTTCCTCGGGCTCATTTTCAACACCATCCATAGATGTGTAGCCCGCATGAACAAAAAGTCTATTTTCATTATCAATATAATAAGGAACTTGACTTTCAAAAAACTTAACAAGTTGACCAACGTCCTTCTGTTTGATAATCATCCTATCGTAGGACTCAAGAGTTTCTCGTCCTCCTTGTTCTAACCAAAAATTAGGACTTTTATCTTCATGAAAGTATTCATAAACCCAACGGTCGTGATTCCCTATAATTGGAATTAGATTCTTAATGGTTAAAAGCTTCTCGATACATTCAAAGGTATGCCTTCCTCTATCAGCGACATCTCCAAGTTGGATTAATGTGTCATTTTCATAATCAAATTCACATTTATTCAAACATTCCACTAATCCATGATAGTTACCATGAATATCACCCATTACATATGTTTTTCCTAAACTCAAGACTAAATGGTTTCTTTTTGGAATTTTTTCTTTCCTTCAGGAATCAAGAACTCTTTAACAAATTTTTCAGTACTCTTTTTAAGGGAGTTAGATAATAAAACAGGGAAGCTTCTGTAATACCAAGCTTTTTGTAGAAAAAGAGCTTGAACATCAACCTTAAAACAATTGAATTCTTGAAGAATAGTTTGATACTCATCGTAAAATATTGAGGATTTTGCACTTTTAAACCGATTTTCAAAAAAAGTTTCTAAAACCCTATCTACTTTTCTGGAAAGAAGTTTCTCATAGGAATTAATATTAGCATCAATCATTGTAAATCCATATCCTAAAGTTTTACAATAATTACTTAGTAATTCTAGTTTTCTTAGAACCTTTCCTTCGACCATTTCATTTAACTGTTTAACCTCAATTATTATTATTTCTCCTGAGTTTAATAATACAGCCAAATCCGGAGTGTATATATCCTCCCCATTTTGAAGTTTAACCGGTTGTTCAATGAAGTCAATAATTTCAGGTCTACTCTCAAGAAATTCAAATACACTTTTTTCTTGTAAAGCCTCATATTGCAAATTTCTGCCCGTTTTAGAAGAGTAAAAAAAACCAGAATTTGCTTTTTCATTCTTAAGAGGTTCTCTGGTCAAATTAAAATCAATTTCTTCAAAAATCTTAACCTCTCCTGGAAATACAATTGAACTTAAAAATGAACGGATTTTTTCATCTAATTTAATCTTGTTTTGACTAACTTTCTTCAATTCCTTATTGGAGGTTTTTTCATGAGCAATTACAGCGTCCTTCGTGTCTTTAATTATAGTTGAATTCTTAGATAGTAACCTAACAAAAAAGTCTGAAGTTTCTTTTAAATTTTCTTCAGGAAAATAGCCCTTACAAATTTTGAAGATAAACTCTGATAACTCATTGTGATTTTTAGTGTTAGGTAGTTTTCTGAAAAACGATTTAAACTCTGTAGCAAATTCATTTTTATCTTTCTCAATCAGACTTGAAATCGCTTTCATTTTTTTAACTTTAAGTTGCCTAATTCTTTCATTACTTAAGTTAAATTTCTCGGCTATTTCAGTTTGTGATAGTTTTGTTGACGAAGAAAAATTGAATACTTCTTTTAAAATATTCGCATCTCTTTGACTCTTCACAACTCTTTGTTTCCCTTTAGATGAAGCAATTTCACTATCTAAAACATTATTAAACCATTCTGTTATTTCATTTTTCATAAGACAAGTGTATTTAAAGATTAATAAATATTGGCCAACCATATTTACCAATTCTAGAACAAGGTTAATTTCGTTTGACCTGAATCTCAAATTAGAACGAAATCACTAATAATAAAACTAGTTTCTTTCTATTATACTTATTAATAATTAAAATTATCAATAAGTATAATACTTTTTAAAGCACTGTGTTTATTGGTTTTTTTTTGTTGATGCCAAGCATTTACTGTTTCAGTTTTTATTTTTATACACTTCAGATGTCAAATTCTACATTTCGGATATAATTTTCCTTTTTCCAGAATAAAAAAAGATAGTTTGAATGGAGTTCCGTCAAGGGTAGCAAAATTCAATCGTAAATTTTTTAATGTTAAATAGCCGTTTTATACGGCCTAAAATTCTATTGTGTATGAAGAAAGGGAAAATGATTTCATTAATGGGTCTTGAAAAGAAAAAGGCGCTTGAGTTTATTGTTCAATTATACCATAAATTCCATCATAAAGGGTTCAGGTTAGGGTATGTTGAAATGGCCAGTCAAGGAGAGTCAAATTCGATAAATATGAATGAAATCATTTTTCAGGGCGACGATGTGGAATCCGTATTTGCAAAAACTATTGATCAAGATTCTTCTGAATCGATGCTAGAAAAGGTTGAAAACATTTATAAATTATCATTCGATTACATTTTTGTTGATTTTCCTATAAATGCTCAATCTGATGCAGCTAAATTGTTCTTTTCAAAAGCGGATTTAAGTCTTGTTTTCTTTTCTCTAACCGAAGTTGAACATCTAAAGAATCTTAGATACTTTCAAAGTTTAAGAGATGGTGACTTTTACCTAAGAAATGCAATTGCAGTACCTCTTGTAAGCATTGATAATCCAATTACATGGTTTGCATACCATAACAAAATTAAAGAGGGTGAATATGGAGGTTATTACAAAAGCTATTTCCTTTTTGAGGATTGGGATATTTCAATTTTTTTCTGGCAATACTCTAATCTCGATCAGCAATATTCTTCGAAACGTGACTATCTCATAAATGAAAATAAATTACAAAAGTTTATTGATAAACTCATCAATTTTTCGATTGATGATAATGGAGGGATTAAAATAGCATCATAACATAATAAAGGCATAAATCAATTATTAACTTTGAACGATTATTTGATCGCGTTGTAAATAAAATATAGAATGAATTATTGGAGACAATTTATAAATTTTACCTTTTGGGATTTAAGTGATAAGCTAAGATATTACTGGGAATGGTTCAAATATCCAACTGGAGTTGTTAGGTTTTTAGAATTCTTTGAGCGTATTCCATTCATTAATTTGGCAATAATGTTCATTAAGCCATTTTACATATTCTTTGAATATGCTTTCAAATTATACGTAGGTATGATTATGGTATCTTTAATTTTTTCGCCATTTTTTGTACCATTTGGTTTCTCCTTGTATGGCTTTAAGCATATCATTCCAAGTGAAATAATACGTTATGGAATTGCAACTGTAATAACTTTTTTCGTTGGCGTATTAATTTATTACATAAAAGGACTATATAGATCTTCCAGAGCTGAATTTAAAGGGGTAAGGTGGTTATATTTTATCATATTAATGTTGCTTACTTGTGGACTTCCGACACTTTTTGGTTTTGTAGGAATTTATAAGTCTATTGAAGGGTCAACTATTGCTATGTATTGGCAGTATGCAATTATACTTGTTGTAACTCTATTAGCTGGCACAGTAGCTTATTTATTTTACGAACCAAATAAAGGTACTTCTCCGTTAATTTTTAGATGGGCATTTAATTTAGGATATAATAAATCCTTCTCATAATAATGGCTAGAATGAAATTTAATGTTATACACAACTTAGGAATATTCAAAACTTACTCAATAAGTTTTGAAAGAGTTAATTCACCATTTCCTTTTGTTGTTGAATCAGATACTTTTTGTCAAGCTATTCAAGAAGCTAAATACTTTATGAAGTATAAAGATGATCCTACTTTTTGGGAAGAATGGGAAAATCTTTAATCTTTTTAATAAAAAATACCACTCCATCAACTGGTTACGGTTTGCTGTTGTATAATTGTAATGTAATCAGTGATAGAAATGCTGTCAAGAGCTTTAAAATATATTTGTTTTTGGTTTGGATTAAAATTTCCAATTTGTTTGTTTGTGTTAAAAAGCTCTGTGTAAACGGAGCTTTTTTGTTTATTTATTGACTGTTATGAAAAACGATGAATCAAAATTTAAACTCGAATTTGAATTAGACTGGGAACATAATCTCAGATACAGAGTTGAGATAACCGATGGTGAAATAAAGTATGCCGATAATTTACCCACTAATTACATGCCTTGGACTTCCTACTTCATTGAGGATGCGGGAAAAAGAAACGGAAGTTATAAGCCGAACCAAGTAGTACTTGAAAAACTAAAAGATTTTATCGAGCAAAAGGTAATTCATTGGGATTTATACTATCCATTAATAGCAACAGACAGCTATCAAAAGTGGGAACTAAAAATTGAAATCGGAGATGTAAGATTACTCACTAATGGGCGAGGGAATTTCCCAGATGAGTTTGAGGAATTCAAAGAGTTAATCAATAATCTTTTCCCAGAAGAAAAAGGAGGTTTATTCCATTGGTTAGCATTGCAAAAAGATTATCAAGAAGATGAAGAATAACACAATTGATAATAAGTATCCCCTAACTGTTAATAAGTCCAACTAAGTTTAGTTCTTAGTAAATTTCTCCTGTATTAATTTAACAGAATATTCGCCTTCCTAACCTAAACGACCGAAATTGATTTAGGAACATGATTAGAGTAGAATATAAAATATTGTTTTTCTAAACTTTCAACTAACAAAAAATGAGTGATCAAAACATCATTATATATAATTCAGTTGATGGTAAAACCTCAGTGGCACTTTATGCCAAGGATGGTAATATTTGGATGAACCAAAATCAGCTAGCCGAACTTTTTGACACCTCTATCCCAAATGTTAGCATGCGTATTTTTAACATACTGAAAGAAGGTGAGTTAAAAGAAAATTCAGTTATTAAGGATTCCTTAACAACTGCTGTAAATTGATAAAAATATTGAAATGACAGAACAAGTACAACACCAAAACCAACAACTCCAACAACAACTTTGGAATATCGCCAACACCCTGCGTGGGAAAATGGATGCTGATGATTTCAGGGATTATATACTAGGATTTATATTCTACAAGTACCTAAGCCGTAAAATGGAGTTGTATGCCAACGAAATATTATCTCCCGACGGATTAACTTACGATGATGTAGAAGCACACGAACAAGCCGAGGAATTGCTGGAAGCCATCCGTGAGGAAGCATTACAGCAATTAGGATACTTCCTAAAACCTTCGGAGTTGTTCACCAAGTTGGCCGAGCGTGGAAATGCCGACGGACAAACTAAGTTCATCCTCGATGATTTAACCAAAGTGTTAAATAGTATTGAAGGTAGTACAATGGGGACCGAAAGTGAAGAAGACTTCGGAAACCTGTTTGAAGACCTCGATTTAACGTCTAGTAAACTTGGTAAAAGTGAAAACGCCAAAAACGAACTCATCGTTAAGGTAATGTCGCACTTAAATGAAATAGACTTCGACTTAGAGAATTCCGAAAGTGATTTACTGGGTGATGCTTACGAATACCTCATTGGTCAGTTTGCTAGTGGTGCAGGTAAAAAAGCAGGAGAGTTTTATACCCCTCAGCAAGTATCCAAAGTATTGGCACAAATTGTAACTACAGGTAAAGAGCAGTTAAAATCTGTGTACGATCCCACTTGTGGTTCAGGGTCGTTGTTGTTACGAGTAGCGAAAGAAGTAAAAAATGTAGGTACTTTTTACGGACAGGAAAGCAACCCTACTACCTACAACTTAGCTCGAATGAATATGATAATGCACGATGTGCATTACCGTAAGTTTGATATTAAAAACGAAGACACACTGGAGCAGCCACAACACGGCGAAGAACTATTCGAAGCCATTGTAGCCAATCCGCCGTTTAGTGCAAAATGGAGTGCCAGTCAGTTATTTATGACCGACGACCGATTTGCACCTTACGGAAAATTAGCCCCAAGTAGTAAAGCCGATTTTGCCTTTGTGCTCCATATGATTCGTCATTTGGACACCAACGGAACAATGGCCTGTGTATTACCACACGGCGTACTCTTCCGTGGAGCAGCCGAAGGACACATCCGTGAGTTACTCATTAAAGAGCGCAACTTCTTAGATGCCGTTATAGGTTTACCAGCCAATATCTTTTACGGAACAGGTATTCCAACGTGTATTTTAGTTGTTAAGAAAGACAGAAAGGCCGACGATGATGTATTGTTTATAGATGCCTCACAACACTTCGAAAAGGTAAAAACACAAAACTACCTTACCGAAGAGCACATTCAAAAAATCATCACCACCTACCGTGAGCGCATCAACGAAGACAAATACTCTTACGCAGCCCCACTATCCGAAATCGCCGAAAACGATTACAACCTAAACATTCCTCGATATGTAGACACCTTCGAAGAGGAAGAACCTGTGGACATTGAGGCAGTAGCCTCTGAGTTGAAAAACTTAGAAACCGAAATGCAATCCACTGATGCTACCATCGCCGATTTTTGTAATCAATTAGGAATCCAAAGCCCTTGTTAAGATGGAGGTAGTCGAGAAGAAAAAGGAGTTGGTTCCTGTATTGAGGTTTAGAGAATTTAAAGATGCTTGGCCTCTTGTTAAAGTTCAAAAATTACTTGATGACAAGGTAATCATAAGTCATCTTGATGGGAATCACGGAGGACTTTACCCAAGAAATGAGGAATTTACAAAAGAGGGCGTTCCATATATTACAGCTAATGATTTTATATCTGGAAGGGTTCATTTTGATAATTGTAAGAGACTACCTGAAGAAAGAGCAAAGCAATTCAAAAAAGGTGTCGCAAAAAATAATGATGTTCTCTTTGCTCATAATGCAACTGTTGGTCCTACTGCTATTTTAAACACCGATTTAGATTATGTAATCCTTAGTACAACAGCAACATATTACAGATGTGATTTAGAAAAGTTAAACAACAATTATTTAAGAACTGTTTTCCAAAGTGACAATTACATTCGACAATACTCAAGGGTGATGTCGCAGTCGACAAGAAATCAAGTCCCTATAACAATTCAAAGAACATTTAAAGTTCCTTTCCCCACCCTCCCCGAACAACAAAAAATAGCGGCATTTTTATCGGCGGTTGATGAAAAGATTCAGCAGTTGCGACAAAAGAAAGCCCTGCTCGAAAAATACAAAAAGGGCGTAATGCAAAAGCTTTTCCCTAAAAAAGCAGGCCAAGCCCCCGAACTCCGCTTCAAAAAACCAGACGGCTCCAACTACCCCGATTGGTCCTCTGAAAAAATAGGTTCACTTATAATTAAACACGATGAAAAAAGTGAATATTCAAATCAATACCCAGTGCTTACATCTTCGAGACACGGTATATATTTTCAGAAAGACTATTTCGATGGTAATGATGTAGCAAGTAAGGATAATACAGGTTATAACGTTGTACCAAAAGGCTTCTTTACATATCGCCATATGAGTGATGATCTAGTTTTTAAATTCAATATTAATACCCTTTGTGAAAAAGGTATAGTAAGTACTCTTTATCCTGTTTTTACAACAAATGACAAAGTAGATTCTGAATTCCTAAAGATTCTTTTAAATGAAGGGAACGACTTCAAAAGGTTTGCAATTCTTCAAAAACAAGGAGGTTCGAGAACCTATATGTATCTAAGTAAACTTTCAAATCTCGTTGTGGATATTCCAGATATGGAAGAACAGAATATTATTGTAAACTTCCTATCAGGCATCGACCAAAAAATCAACCAAGTAGAAACCCAAATCAACCAAACCCAAACCTTCAAAAAAGGTTTGTTACAGCAAATGTTTGTGTGAATTTTATTATTTAAAATTATGGTGATTTCAGAATATAATAGTCAGGTTACGTTAGAGTTTCTAACTAAGAAAAGAGAAAATCAATATTTTGAGCGTAAAGGTTTATATGATAATGATATTAAACCTACCAAAATAGCAAATGAGCTTATAGGAATGCTTAATGCTGATGGTGGTGTTTTAGCTTTTGGTGTTTCAGACGCTGGTGAGATTCAAGATTTAAATATCCTAGGAGAAAAGTTAAGCGATTACAGAAATCTTTTTATAGAATTTATTGAGCCTCACGGGAATGTTTATTTAGAGGAAGTAGATATTAATGGCAATCTGGTTTTTCTTTATCACGTAGACCAAGACATTGAAAGAATTTTCAAAAGAAAAGACAATGAGCAAATTTATTTGAGGGTTGACGATAAGAACAAAACTTTAAATAGAGATGCGGTTAGGGCTCTTGAATACGATAAACAAATCAGAAAATTTGAAGACGAAATTGAACCTGAATTTGACTTTAATGATCTTGACTTAAAACTATTGAATGGCTACAAAGAAAAACTAAATTTTGAAGGAAATGTTCATGATTTATTAGTTAAAAGACACTTGGCAATTAAGAAGAATGGTGAAATAAAAATTAAAAAAGCAGGTGTTTTACTTTTTGCTAAAGACCCTGAAAAATATATTACTTCAGCTTCATTAAGGTATCTAAGATATGAAGGCACTGAAGCAAAAGTTGGTACAGAACATAATGTAGTTAAAGACCAACGATTTGAAAATAATATTCCTTGGATAATTGGAAAAGTTAGAGAGTTTTTAAAAACAACCTTTAAAGAATATCACTTCTTAGATTTAGAAACAGGAAGGTTTAATAAGGTTCCAGAATATCCTGAAGAAGCTTGGTTAGAAGGTGTGGTGAATGCTGTTTGCCATAGGTCATACAATATTCATGGAAATTCAATTTACATTAAGCATTTTGACGATAGAATTGAAATCTCAAATAGCGGTCCTCTTCCTGCTCAAGTAACTATTGAGAATATTAGAACGGAAAGATTTTCTAGAAACCCAAGAATCGCAAGGGTTTTAGGTGATATGGGATTTGTAAGAGAATTAAACGAAGGAGTAGCAAGGATTTACCAATCCATGGAGAAGTCAATGCTCTCCAAACCTGAGTATATTGATAAAAATGGCACTATTATTTTGATTCTAAGGAACAAGGTAAGCAATCACACTAAAACTATTCCTGATGTTATTCTTAAGCTGGTCCAAAGTAAATGGAAAGAGTATAATCCTACTCAGCGAAAAATATTACACTTTTTGTTCTTTAAGAATCTAGCTACCGTAGACGAATTGTCAGAGCATGCAGAAATAAATGAAAAAACTATCAGGTTATATTTAAATCAATTTATTGATGAGGACAAAATACTTGAAAGATTGAGTAATAAGAAAAGAGATAAGAATGCTAAATACGCCTTTAGGAAGGATTAGAATGAATTAAGGAATATTGTTTTTACTTTGTAAAAAACTGAAAAACAAATAATTAAGTTTATTAAGGAACATTTAGCTCTAAATAAGGAACATTTTAAAAGTTTAAAATGAACACACCAGAAATAGTAGTCGAAAACAATCTTATCGCCCAGCTTCAAACTTTGGGTTACGAAGGTGTTACCATTGCAGATGGTGATGGATTGGTGGGGAATTTGAAGAGCCAGTTAGAACGTTTTAATAAGACTTCTTTCTCCGATAAAGATTTCACCAAAATACTCAACCACCTTGAAAAAGGAAATGTATTTGAAAAGGCTAAAACGGTAAGAGACCGATTTGCTTTAACTAAGGAGGACGGTGTGGTGGAATACGTGCAGTTTTATGACTCTGAAGAGCCTCAAAACAACTTGTTTCAAGTAACTAATCAAATTACTCAGGAAGGTGTTTACAAAAACCGATACGACGTTACTTTACTGATTAATGGTTTGCCAATGGTGCAAATTGAATTGAAGCGACCTGGTATTGAAATTAAAGAAGCTTTTAATCAGGTGGAGCGTTACAAGCGCCATTCTTTTTGGAGCAACTACGGTTTATTCAATTTTGTGCAGTTGTTTGTGATTAGTAACGGAACCAAAACCAAATACTTCTGCAACAACCCGTCGGCTTCAATGACCTTTAAGCAAACCATTTTTTGGAGCGACGTTAACAATAAAAACATACTGGAGATTTCCGCTTTTGCAGAGTCCTTCCTCCACCCTACTAACCTTGGTAAGGTATTGGCAAACTACATTGTAATTAATGAAACGCTGAAGTGCTTAATGGTGCTTCGTCCTTACCAATACTACGCAACCGAGGCGATTGTGAATCAGGTGAAAAACTCCAACGAAAACGGATACATTTGGCACACTACAGGATCGGGTAAAACATTAACCTCTTTTAAAGCGAGTCAGATTGTGATGGACTTGCCTGAGGTAGAAAAAGTACTATTTGTTGTCGACCGTAAAGATTTGGACTACCAAACCATTGAGGAGTACAACAACTTTAAGAAAGGAAGTGTTGACAGTACAGATGATACTTCATCGTTAGTGAAGCAATTATCGGATGGAACGAAGCTGATTGTTACCACTATTCAAAAGTTAAACAATGCTATTTCGCACAAACGTTATGCTAACAAGCTAAGCGCTGTTAAGGATAAAAAAGTGGTGTTCATTTTTGATGAGTGCCATCGTAGTCAGTTTGGAGATACGCACAAAGCTATTACGGATTTCTTTACCAATAACCAGTTATTCGGGTTCACAGGAACGCCAATATTTGCAGATAACGTATCGAAAAACCAACACGGTAAACGTACTACTAAAGACTTATTTGGCGAGTGTTTACACAAGTATGTAATCACAGATGCCATCAACGATAAAAACGTATTGAAGTTCAACATTGAATATGTTGGTCGATACAAAAAGAAAAGCGCCAACGAGTTGGATATCGACGTGGATGTTGATGTAGAAGACATTGATAAAACGGAGGTGTTTAACGATGAAGGTCGAATTGAAAAAATCGTGGATTACATTATTCAACATCACAACAGTAAAACCCATCATAAAGAATATTCTGCCATCTTTGCTTTAAGTAGCATCGATAACTTAATGAAGTACTACGACATCTTCCAAAAGAAGAAAGAAGAAGGAAAACACAACTTACGTATTGCTACCATCTTTACTTATGGCGCTAATGAAGGTACAGGAGAAGGTGGTGGTCACGTTCCCGATGAAGCATTTGACGGTGAAGAACAAGAACTTCCTATGGCTGCAGAACCTCAGGAGGGATATGGAAAACACAGTCGGGAAAAGCTAGAAGATTATATGGGGCATTACAACAAAATGTATGGCCAAAACTTCAGCACTAAAGACAGTAAATCTTTCCAAGAATATTACAACGATTTAAGTAAGCGATTAAAGAGTCGTGAAAAAGCCAACTTCCAAGACAAAGACCGATTGGATATTGTACTGGTTGTAAATATGATGTTGACTGGTTTTGATGCTAAAATGGTGAATACCCTATACGTAGATAAGAACCTAAAGTACCACGGATTAATTCAGGCTTACTCCAGAACCAACCGTATCATCAACGAAAAGAAATCGCAAGGAAACATCGTTTGCTTCCGAAACTTAAAGAAAGCTACGGATGATGCCATCGCTCTGTTTAGCAACAAAGATGCGAAGGACACCATCATAATGCCTGAATACGAATTTGTAGCCAAGCAGTTTGATGATGCTTTAGCCGAATTAAAGAAAGTTGTCCCTACCGTTGAAAGCGCCGATGACTTATATGGTGACCAACAAAGATTAGAGTTTGTACAAGCCTTTAGAAGACTAATGCGTGTTAAAAACGTATTGGCATCCTACGCTGATTTCGATTGGGACGATATGCAAATTGGTGAGGAAGAGTTCACTGATTACGCTAATAAATATGTTGACATTAAAGAGATTGTTGGAAAAGACCCTAAGCAAAAGGATTCGATAATTAACGACATCGATTTCGAGTTGGAGTTAATCCACCGAGATGAAATTAATGTTGCTTACATCTTAAAGCTATTAGCTAACCTCAACGAGGCTAAAGATCCAACTTCTGCAGCAAAACAAAAGAAATCTATCATTGATGCCTTAGCTAGTGATGTGTCGCTAAGAAGTAAACGTGAACTCATTGAAAAGTTCATTGAAGAGAACCTACCAGACATTAAAGATTCCGACCTAATTGGCGACGAGTTCGAAAAGTACTGGAGCGACCAAAAAGTATTGGCTTTATCCAAACTTTGCGAAGAAGAAAAGTTGGACAAAGACCAATTTAAGTCGCTAATTGAAACCTACGTTTACACCCAACAGGAACCAATAAGAGAAGAAGTAATCCAATGTTTAGATAACCGCCCAAGCATCCTCGCCGCTCGTTCAATAGGAGAAAGAATCATCTCCAAAATGAAGAAGTATGTTGAAGTGTTTATTGAGGGTATGACTGCCTAGGTTTTAAAATTTAAGGAAGATGAATAGCCAAGAATCAGATAAAGTAAAATTCCTTCTGAAAAAATACAATGACATACTTTTGAATAGTATGAGTATTGCTTTATCTGAGGATTTGATAAACCTAATTGTCGTAAATGGTGATGATAAAGACTTTGAATTACTTGAACTAGTAAAGGAGAAACAAAAATTCCGCGCACTTGTTGCAACGGAATTCCTTAAGCTTAATTCCAACTCTGTTTTAGATGATTTGAAATTAATGAATGATGATTCTCCTTTCAAAATGGTTAAAAACAAGAACCAAAAAAATATTCAAAAACGATTAGATTTTTAAAAGGAAAGATGGAAGGTGAAATTAGAACTTTAACTTCGAATCAGTTAAGAAAATATGAAGGATTAGAAAGTTTAACTGATGAGCAAGCTGAAGAAATTGCTCAAACTTTGAAAGAACTTACTTTAATTACGCATGAATTAGTAATGAAAGAACAAAAAAAGTCAGATTTTTAACAAAGCAAAGGAATAGAATACAACTGATTGGGGTTGAGGATTTAATAGAAGAATTGGATAGGAGTATAGGTTTTTAGAATTCCAATTTGGGATAGATTCTAACGAACATTTTTTTTATGTCTTGGAGCTTCTTGGTTTCATCCGTATTTCTATTAATTAATAAATAAGTACTAGTGTTTTTGTTAACTGAATGAAGCCATTTAGCAGGGTCAAAGAAGTTTTCTACTATTCGTTTATAAACTCTATGCCTTTTAGTATCTTCTTTACTTTCATCAAGGCTATTTTCTCCAATAAAACCGAAAGAAGCGTTAGGATTTTCCTTAGCTGTATCAACTAAGATATTTAAGCAAGTCCCCAGTACCTTTATAGCGTCATTCGGTTCCTTTTTGGGGTCAAATGTCATTTTGTACCTGTTTTCTGAATCAGAATGATTTTTATCGTAAAATTTTAGAATACGGATATTATGACGGTATTCTTCTAGTCTTACAATATAAGTTCTTTGGTACTTAGTCTTGAATCTAAATATGCTAGCTTCAATGAAGTCAAAGCCATCGCCTTTGTCTTTACCAACAAACTTGTAATCGTAATATCTTTTATCGAACAATTAATTAAAGGATATATTCGTAAGCATTACATCTACTGCTTTTTAAGTCCTTTTCGCTTCTAATTTTAAAGGTAGATAACTTTTTAAGTTCAGAAGCAGCAGAACGAACGCCTTTTGCGGATTTTTTACTAGAAAGAGTACCGCTTGAAGAAGTAGTAGATTTTATAGTGTAAGCCATTTCTTGATCAATTCTGTTATACAATGATACGAAATTCTATCTAGTTGGTTATAGTTATTAACAATTAATTAATTGATTAACGCTGTAAGATAAATTTTGTTTTACGCTGATTATTAGGTTTTTAATGAGCTTCTTTTTCTCTTAAGGAAGAACTTTAACTATCCTAACTCAAGTAGAATAATTAAAGGCGTGAGACTACTTTTCGATTATTCAATATACTGTTTATTCATTTAAAACTACATCTGATTTTCTAAACTACTGAATATCAGTTGTAGTTATGTAGTTGTAGTGAAGTCGAAAATTCAAACTTTTGAAGTTATCCAACAATTAATTCGTTTGCATCATCGAGAACGTCGGTATCGAAATTAGCAAGGTAAGTTTCTGTGGTTTTTAAATCGGAATGTCCTAATGATTCGCCAATTACTGCTGGTGCAACTCCTGCGAATTTTGCTAAAGATGCCCAAGTGTGTCTTGAAACGTAGGAGGTTAATTCAACTTCTAATCCCGCCATTTCCCCTATATCTTTTAGGTATTTGTTAAAGTATTTTCTTCTGTTACGGAATCGATCTCTTTCTTTTTCAACGTCTCCAATGACTTCTTTTGGCAGAATAGGGAAGATTAAATCATTGTTCATCATTTTGCGACGTTTGGTGTATATGTTAACGATTTCTTGAGCGCGCTTTGTGAGTTTAATATTGTATAATTTTCCCGTTTTGATTCTTCGGTAGGTTAATCTTCCATTTACAATGTTTTCTTTTTTGAGGTAGGCTAGATCAATAAAATTCATTCCTCTGGTATGAAACATAAAAGTGAAGTAATTCAGAGCATGATAACGAGGGTCTTTTTTGTCTATTTTCAAATTCACCACCTTCGTTATATCTGCTTTTGAAATCGCCCTTTTTGCTGTGTTTTCCTTTTTAATTTTGAATTTTCGGAAAGGATATTTTTCTAAAGGAACATAACCTTCATCAATCGCTCGGTTTATAATTGCCCTAAGAGTTCTTAAATAAACACCTATGCTATTTATTTTTAGTCCATTGCTCAAACAATTTGTCTCAAATGATTTCAAAAATTGAAGATCAATCTTAGACATTAAAATGTCTTTGTCCTTCAGATAAGTTTGAAATGCACTTAAAGTTGCTCTGTAAGATTCAGCAGAACCAACTCTTTTAGCTTTCTTCAGTTGTACGATGATATTCTCCGTGTATTCAAAAAGAAATACCGCTTTATCCTTAGTTAGTTCTTTAGTAACACCAAATACTTTTTCTACGACGATCTCTTTTAGTTCGTCAATTGAAATAGCAGATAGGTTTTCTTCGTTATCAGCAATAACATTTGTTGCAGAAGCTAGTCTTTTTCTGATGGTTGCATTTGCACGACCAGAATTTGGAAAAGCGGACGTTACCTTTTGCTCAATATTGTTCCATTCCTTTTCATTAAAAGAATAGTTCAAAGGGATGTATCTTGCCTTGCCTTGATGGAATAATTTAAGCTTTAGAGGGTAAGTTGAATTCTCCTTTTTCCGACGAGTATCATAATACAATTTTACAGATGCCATTTTAGTGCTTTAAATACCGTGCAAATATATCCATTTGCACGATATTTGCACGGTGCTTATCGATTTTAATAAACTCTAAAAAACCCAAATGTACTTTTATGGTATTGTAAAACAATTAGTTATAAACTTTTGCAAATTTTGCAAAACTGTTAAAAACCGCCAAAAAATTGACTCATAATCAAGGGGTCCCTGGTTCGAGCCCAGGTGGGCCCACAGATGAAAGAAACCTCAGCAAACGCTGAGGTTTTTTTATTACTTAAATTTGGTTTTTGGATTAGCTTTTTTCAAACTAGCCAGATAAGTGTGATTAAATTTTTTTCTATTTGTAAAATAGATATTGGAGGATTACAATTTCAATGAAATTTCCAGGGAATCACCTAAAGTTCCATCTGGAATTTTTTGCATGTCAAAGTTGATGTTTAAACTGTCTTTGATTATGATTTTTTTGGAGGCAAAATAGATTGATCCCTCGAGTTCTGATACTCCTATTATAATTGCTTCCTTTCCGTGTGGGAGTTTTCCTTTGCGAAAAGAATAGGAGCCGTCTTCGTTAGAAGAGCTAGAAAGCTTTACATTAAAATCGGGAAGAACTAAAGAAAAGTCAATGAAATTCAAATTGTTAACTGAGCTGTTTCGCAAAGTGATTTTGGTAGTTTCTAAATCTGACTTTAAATAGAATTTATCAAGATTTAGCCAGCCTAAACTTGTGGTGGAAAAAATTGTTGTGCTGTATATCTTTTGCAGTTGCTGCTGTCTCTTTAATGATTTAATGATCGTTTCTCTTTTAAAATGGAAGGTAAGCAGACTTAAAATTTCTTGTTCATTTAACCCCCTTGATTTTAGCTCGTCATGGGCAGTGCTTGAGTTAAGATTAATTCCCATGTTTTCGTATTTTCTCACTTTTAGCTGAGTTTTACTCGGCATGGTTTCTAATGCTGAAATGTACCATTCTTCCATTGTTTCGTCTCTAAAGTCAAAATGGTATCGGGAGGGTTTATAGGCTCTATTGGCCCATTTGTGCTCGTTAACCTCGTTACAGAACTTGGCAAGTTCCTCTTTGTTTTTTTCAAAATAACTTCTGAAAATCTGCTCTGCAATAGAGTCCGTTTCCCAAAGTGATTTGTTTTTTGCAGATTGGAAATAGAGATTCCATAATTCATAATTAGTTTTTCTCCCTGTGCACCCACTTCCATGCTTATCAAAGTAGTAATCTCTATCGACAAAGAGACTCATCATGGTTGTCATTCTTCTTATGGGCCAAAACCTGCTTCTAAAAGCTTTTGTAGCAACGTATGTGTTTTCAAACTCTGATTCAATTAAAGGAATTTTAGCGCTGTCCATTCTATAAATAGAGTCTATGATGTTGTACCCACTGGTTTGAGTGCAATATATCAAGTGATCATATCCTTCAGGGTAAAGCAAATCAAGAGGAAGAGGAATTAAATATTCTTCCTTTTTAATCATTGAGCTATCTACCTTCCAATTTTGGCCATCTCCATTGAACATTTGGTAGTTTTTATTGCTTCCAATTGTAGGCATTGAAATAATAAGTTCATTTCCTGGTTTTATTTCTAAGGATTCATCTTCAGATTTAGCATCAATAAATATCATTCCTTTTGATCGGAGTAAATCATCTCCAGATAAAGTAACTAAACCAGAAGATATAAAGTCCTTTAATGTAAAAGCTTCAAGCACTTTAATTTGGATATTTCCTAATACCACTTCTCCATTTTGATTTACAAAAGTGTTTTTGGGTATTAACACCTCTGTTCCCTCATTAGCAATTATTCTACAAGTGGAGTCACCAGTAATTGTGTAAGATTGAATCTGCGGACGAATAGTGCTGTAAGCTTTATCAATTGGAGATTCTTTAAAAGGGGCTCTGTTTTCTTTAAAGTTAGAACTACAACCAGATATACCTAGAGTTAAAAATGTGACTAAAGCAAATGCCGAAAAAAAATGAATGACTTTCATTAAAAATTTAAATGTTATCTGTTTTGCAAAATTATGTTATTGGCATCAAAATGCAATTTTTAGAGAAGTAATCCCGGGGTGAATCATTTTTAAATTATTTGACTAAGGTAGGTTTTTCTGTTTGTATAATTATTTAGTAGAAGTTTTAAATCTTCTTCCAAAAAGTTCGAGTTTTCACACCTTTGG
Source organism: Flavobacteriaceae bacterium (assembly GCA_964230605.1). Classification (GTDB taxonomy): domain Bacteria; phylum Bacteroidota; class Bacteroidia; order Flavobacteriales_C. Next base: position 5,932 of record CAXRIN010000115.1, on the reverse strand, counting down.
CCCACACATCATTTTAAGTCGCTGATTTTCAGCGACTTTTTTGTTTTGTCGTTTATTTAAAATTCACTAACTACTTGTTTTTCAGCACTTAATAGGTTCGATATCCAATTGGGTCTAATATTTACCAGTAAGTCCCATGTTTGCATAACATGTACCACAACCTAACTTTTTGGTACATAAGCTCTACTCAATGTAAAGAAAATCTAAAAAACTTTACATATATTCGTTCTTATGTAAAGAAAAATGAAAATTCTTTATACGTTAGCTACTACATGTAAAGAAGAATAAGATTACTTATCATGAGTTGGAAATTAGATAAACTGCCTTTCGATTTTGATGTTGAAACTAAACCCGTTTTAAAAAAATTAACTATTGCACATAGGGCTCTTGCTGAATTAAAAGGAGTAGCTCAAACAATTCCTCGACAGGATATTTTAATTAATTCTTTAATTATTCAGGAGGCAAAAGATAGTTCGGAGGTTGAAAACATTGTGACAACTCATGATGAACTGTATAGATCCAATTTGCAATTAGAGAAAATGATTTCACCAGCGGCGAAAGAAGTTCAAAACTATATTGCTGCTTTAAAAAAAGGGTTTGAATTAGTTAAAACAAAAGGTGTTTTAACTTCTAATAATATTATTGAAATCCAAGAGGTTCTTGAGCAAAACAATGCCGGATTCAGAAAGGTTCCAGGAACTAATTTGAAAAATCAAAAAACTGGAGAGGTTATTTATACTCCGCCTCAAGATGCTAAAGAGATAAAAGAATTAATGGATAATTTGGAACAGTTCATTAATGACGATTCATTGACAGATTATGATACCATTACAAAAATGGCAATCATTCATTTTCAATTTGAAAGTATACATCCGTTTTATGATGGAAATGGAAGAACAGGAAGGATAATTAACATACTTTACCTCGTACTTAATGAATTGCTAGAGATTCCTATTTTATACCTAAGTCGTTATATTATAAAGAATAAGAGCGAATATTACAGTCACCTTCAAAAGGTTAGAGATGAAGAAAGTTGGGAAGATTGGTTAATCTTTATGATTACAGGAGTTGAAGAAATTGCAAAAGAAACTTCTAACCTTATTCGTGAGATAAAAACTCAAATGGGAACAATGAAAAATGAATTAAGAGACAATTACAAATTTTACAGTCAGGATTTGTTGAACCATTTATTCAAAACACCTTACACAAAAATTGAATACTTAGTTTCTGAATTAAAAATTAGTAGAGTAACAGCCTCTGGATATTTAAATAAATTAGCTGAGGATGGAGTTTTAATTAAGCAGAGAGTAGGTAAATCAAATTACTATATCAATAAAAATTTAGTTCAAGTTCTAATCCAATAAAAGATTAATATCCTCCTCTAAAAAGTTCGAGTTTTTAATCCTTTGGCCCACAGATAAAAGAAACCTCAGCATTTGCTGAGGTTTTATTGTTTTTTATACTTCGTATTTCTTTTATCCCCTTGTTTTTTAATTAAGCTAAGTTTAACTGCATTTGCTAAATCTCTACTTGCTGTTGGGCCTGATATTGTTTTGAAATACTTTAAATAATCTGATCTCGTAAATTCTCCTTCCACATCTTCGAGGAAGATATTTATACGGTCTTCCGCTGTCAATGTAACTTCTTTTTGGTTTATATAAGGATCCAGGGCTTCGTTTAATACATTTAACATGAAAAGGATAAACTCTGTTGACTCCCCTTTCTTGTCTGATTTTGCTAAAGCATTGTAATATCCTTCTTGATATTTGGCAATAATTGATTCAAAAGGTATGTACTGAAAAATAGGAAATGAATTCATTAATATAAGTGTATTCCAAAGTCTACCCATTCTTCCGTTGCCATCAGAAAATGGATGAATAAACTCTAGTTCATAATGAAAAACTAAAGATTTTATAAGGTCATGATCTTTATTATTTTTTAAATATTTAAATAGGTCTTTCATTAGTTTAGGAACTAATTCAGCTGGAGGAGCCAAATGTGCAACTTTGTTTCCTTTTACGATACCAACTCCACTTTTTCTATATTTTCCAGAATCATTTATCAGGTCAGAGGTAAGTTTTCGGTGTGCTATTAAAAAGTCCTTTTCGCTTTTGTAAGTTAAAGTGTCAAGCAAATCATAGACTTGAATTGCATTGTTAACTTCAAGGATATCATTTTTTGGTCCTAAAACCCTTTTATTTTCAATTATTGCAGTTATTTGATCTTCGCTTAATGTGTTTCCTTCAATTTTTAATGAAGCATGTATAGTTTTAATTCGGTTTTGCTTTCTTAATTCAGGCGAGGATTTAGTAATGTGTTGCGCGTTAATCTGTCCTACTTTTTCAGTTATTTCAATAATGAGGTTTAATATTTCAGTCGTTAATTTGTAAGGAGGATTCACTATAGTGTCATTTGATACTATCAAATATACAAAAGAACTCCATTTTTTAAATTTCATTTGAAGTAATTTTCATCAAGTCGTCCGTTAAATGGTTCGAGCTAATTCCAGGTGGGTCCACAGATGACAGAAACCTCAGCATTTGCTGGGGTTTTTTATTTGTCCCAAATGATATTCAAATTGGAATCTATAGTTCCTGTTTGAACTTTAAAATTCTTTTTATCGCTCCATAATATTTGAAGTTGGTTTTGAATATCACCCCCTTCATTTCCTGATAAGGTCTTTTGATTTTTGATTTGATCAATGCAATCAATACTTAATTTCTTTTCAACGTAGTTGCCTTCTATGGCATTTACTCTGGAGTACGACGCAATGTAACCACTGATTGAATTAAATTTTGCTGCTTCATGATTCATGAAAGTGATGTTAGAGCATTTTCTAAAACCAGTATCGGTTTGAAAGTAAGCTGTCCACTCTCCTCCAGCATTTCCCCATGCACCTTTATAATAACCACTGATCAAAATGTCTTTCTTTCCATCTAAATTGAAGTCTTCTTGAATGAGATATAGTTGCTCTCTTTTATTTGAGCCAATGTGTCTTTTTATATTTTTTGTATAATCTACTATTGCTTTATGCTTAAAGGATTCATTATTAAATTTCATTGATTTTAAAATGGTTTGAAGCACGGATTGTTCAAAAGGACTGGAGGTATGAAACTCAATGGTTTTAGTTCCATTGGAAATGAAAACGGTTTCGCATTCCACAATTGGTTTAACGCCATCTTCTTTACAAAAAATCCTGCAATTGTTGATGTGCTTGGCATAATGATAATCACCTAAGGCTTTTATCTCTATTTCTTTTTCAGATCCGGCAGTGCCTAAATCTGTGTAGTATTTCCCATTTCGTTCATAAGCGACAATAGACTCTTTTAAACTGCTGTCAAGATCAAGGTTGTACGAACTAATCCTGAATATTAAGCTGTCATGACAATCGTTGAATATCTCCATTTCTGCACTGTCAGTACTTATGAAATGTCCTTCAAAGCCACTCCCCGAATTTTCACTTTTAAACTCCCATTTTTCAGGTAAGAAAAAGGATACTCCAATGTCCTTATTTTCAAATTTTTTAAAGTCTTTTACTGTATACAAGACAGAATCGATATTAGTTATCACTTTACTTAATTCGGTATGCCAATGCAAATAACATGGTCCATTATTTTTATTAAACTGATGGATTATAATTAAAGAATCATCTTCATTTCTATATTGTAAACCTCCAGGATAAAAAATGGTTTTCGAAACCTTTGCATCAATTTGGTGGAAGGTAATTTCTCCGATCTTTCTTTTGTTTATACCCTCACGAATTGAAGGTTTTGTGAATAGTTCTCCATCGGCCCATAAGTTGTCTTTATCATCTGTTAGGCTAATTTTTTTGTAGCCTTTTAAACTTTTTCCGTTTTTGAAGAACTCAAAAGAAGGAAGTGGATAGTCTTCGTAATTTGTAATCCAAGTGCTATCTTTTATCCCATTTTTTAGGAAGCCAACTTTATATAATCTAGTGTCCTGGATGAAAAATAACTTGCAGTTTTGGATATCCGATTTATGATTTTCAAATTCTGCTTTGGTTAAATAAAATTCTTTTAGAAGCTTAATATAGTCTCCATTTTTTGGGACCAAATACTCCTTGCATAAAACGTTTTCTTCATCAATGAATTTAGGAACTCTAACTAGGTTTCCTTTTTCGGAATTAGTAAACTGAAATTTTGAAATATTATGATAAGGATAATCCGATTCTAAAAATTCTGCATGGTAAAATTTAGCGCTGGACAATTCATCTTCTGTATGGGAATATCCAGCTGTTTTTAGCAATGCTGATAAAAAATTGGAAGTGTTTGAAACTTCTGATTGCCCCACTGTGTGTGATGTGATAATTAAACTCAAAAGGACGATAATGGAAAATCTAATCATAATATAAAATATGCTTGGAGTATTCTTTAAAAATAAGGTTCTTCAATACCTTCTGGAATCAAATTCTCTATTGAAATGGGTTGAGAAATTTTTATCAAGCTGTCAGTATGAAACAAAATGATGGTGTCAATACTAGTATTTATTTCTTCCTCTAATTCGTGATCATAATCTAGTTTGCTAGAATGGAATTTAAGTAAGTTATTATGGAAATTAAAATTGTAGCACCAATGAAGAAGTTCGGTTCCCATTTTAGTCCCAACACTATGGGAAATACTATCAAGTAAAAATTCATTTTTAGCGAATGAGTAAAACTGACTAGTTGTAACATTGGAAGGGTTAACAGGAGCGTAATTAAATTTTAGGACAATCGATTTATTGGAGTCGACAACAAGATTTATTTCATGATCTGCATCGCTAGCTGGTTTGGGAACATTAAATTGTTTTACAATGTGCCATTCTGGCTCGGTTTTAACAAGTAATAATACATCCATAAAACAACTCGAATCTTCAATTAATTCACATTCAACTCTTTTGTTACTTAAACAATGAATTAATACTTCATTACTTGAATCATTATCTAAATCAACTTCGAAAGAATTTATTAGTTTGAACCCTTCAGGAACTATGTCTTCAACTGGATTTGAACCGCAGGGGAAATCATTAGGACCTGTGTTGTTTGAGATTCGAAAGTTTTCTATAAGACTATCAGTGTAGATGGTTAGTTTGGCAACTGGCCAAATTTCTGCCTCTATTTTTTCTAGATATTTTTCTCCGCTATATTCTTTAAAATTTAATTCATGAATGCTGAAATCCGAATGATTAATAATAACTTCCTTATTCCCGCCTAATAAAATAGTTCGCTTTGGACTTTTTTGGGTGGTGACTATTTGGTAATCATGAATGTTTTTTTGGAAAAGAAAATTGGTGTCGTTTGGGGAAATTGACCAGAATGATAAAAGTCGATCCGTTGAAGAATCTTCTTCAACTAATACGATAAGTTTTATACTATCGTTAATTGTTTCTGTAAAATTATCTTGTGATTTTTTTAACCTATCGGCAAAATTTGGAGATAGCGTTTCATCATTTTTAGGGATTTTGTTTTCCGAGCAAGAAGATATTAAAAGAAGTAACCCCGCGATTGCCGTAATTATTTTATTCATCTTTCTAAAATAAGCTTTTCATCTTTCCATTTAATTGAAATAAACTCCTGTTTTATTCTCTTTTTGAGAATTTTATTTCAATTTGAGATTTTAGAAATAAATCTCCTTGATTAATTTACTGTTTTACAGTTGGTTAAAAACAGGTGTCAGTTTTGAAGCATCAATGAAAACTAAAGATTAATGGACTATAGAGCATTGAGTTTAAACTGCAGTAAATACACTTTTTTAGTTTTCTTGATTTTGATTTTTCATGGTGTAATGAAATCTGTAGATTCCCCAAAAATTAGGGCAGCAATATTAATCAATAAATTTGCTGTATATTACAAGAAGAAAATTCACCTCAAAGTTCAAGACGAAGGTTGTATTGGAGGCGCTCAAAGAGCGAATCAGCCTATCGGAATTAGCTC
>CAXRIN010000114.1:0-36409 GCA_964230605.1 Flavobacteriaceae bacterium | reverse complement strand
AAATGGCGAAATAGAATTGGATTTTAGTATTTTCATATCAAGTGTTATAGCATCACCAATTTAGGTGAATACACTTGATTCGCAAAATATTGTCTTTCAAATATTTGCGGCTTTTTTGTTTTGACACATGCGGAATTTAGGATGTATCTGCGCGCACATCAATATCAATATCAGTAAATGGTGTTGGTGTTATATATTTATCTGTTTTATAACCATTTCCTTCCGTACAGTACCAAGTATCTTCCTCACAAGATGTTAATGTAAAAACTGCTGCTAATGCTCCGAAAAATAATCCTTTGAATTTCATAATATTTCGTTTTGATGAATGCACTAAAGCAAAGGATGTGCCACAACTGAAATACTTTTAAAATTTAGTACTTAGTTTCGGCGTCAAAACGAATCTTGGTTATTGCTACACCATTTTTGAAATAATAAGCAGATCCCCAGCTATACATTACCATTTTGTAAATATCAACTTCACCTCCTTTGCTTACTATATACTTCTTAATGGTTCGATTGTTTTCGTATGATATTTCTTCGTGAATTCCTTCTGGTAATTGTCTTTGAAGCTCTTCCATCTGGGCTTTAAGATCCGCCTGATCTGCACCCGAACTTGCATCCTTGTATTGTTTTTTCAAAACCTCCAATCTGTTCGCTATTTCATCCGAAGACAATTTTTTCTCAGCTGCCTTTTTCTCTTTTTCCTCGTTAAACTTCTTTCTTTCAGATGCTGCTAACTGTATATTAGCATTGTATTCATCTTCCTTTTCACCAATCTTAATAGTTATCTCTTCCAACTCTTTTTGTGTTGCGACAACAGCTTTTTCAATTTGCTCATATTGAATCAAAAGAATTTTGTTTAACTCTTTAGCGTCTACTTCAGTAGTATCTAAATTGCTTAAACGTTCCTTTAAAACAGCTAATTTTTGGCGGTAAATATTTAATTGTCTCTCCTTTCCAAGGCGATGCAAATAGTTTTCTTTTACTTTCAATTTAATCTCCAGAGCCTCTTTTTCCATTTTAGTAGACTCAGCTCTTTTTTCAATTTTATCAATATGCGTTAATCTTGAAGCCTGAAACTTCAACCTTTTTTGTTGCTGATTAACTCTTACATACTCTTGAAGTAAAGGCAATTCCTGAGATTTTAAATTCGCAATCTCCCCTTCCAAAGTTTGAGCCTTTTCTTCACGAGAAGTAATACCAGCTTGAATTGGCGCAAGTTTATCCGCCAATAATTTCTCTTCTAATTCAAGAGAATCCTTTAGCCTATCATGAGCATTCCTGTTTGCTAAGATTTGTTTTTGAATTTCTTCCGCAGCTTTTCTTCTATCTTCTTTAGCTAGCGAAGCTCTTTTGGCCGCTTCAATTTTTCTATCTAATGCCTTCTTTTTCTCCAGTTCTTCATTTAATTCAACAGTAGCATCTTTTAACTGTTTTTTCTTTGCTGCATCAATCTTTCTTTGTTCTCTCAGTTCACGGCGCTTATCTTCCTTAATCTTTTCTTCTTCTCTTAAACGCTCTCTATCCTTTCTTGCATCAATATTAAGCTTTGTCCACTCATCAATTTTCTTATCATTTACTTTCTTTAAACTATCCGCAATTTCTTGTCTGCGTTTAGCTTCTTTATTGATGTAACGCTCATCATCTTTGGTTAATGAACTCTCAATTTTTCTATTTTTTTCTTTCTCTAGCTCTGCTCTTTTTCTTTCTTCCAAGAACCTTCTTTCACGACGCTTAATTTCATCAGCCTTTTTCTTAGCAGCTAACTCTTCTAGAACTTCCTTTTCAAACTCCTCATCATTTTTGCGTTTCAGCTCTTGTCTTTCAAGTCGCTTATCTAATTTTCTTTTTTGACGCTCTAGATATTCTTTTCTTGCTCTTTCCTCAGCTTCAAGTCCTTCTTCAAGTTTTTCTCTTTCAGCCAAAGCAACTAATTCAGCTTCTAATCTTTCTTGTTTTCTTTTAAATTCTTCACGTTCCTTTTTTCTAGCTTCTTTGGCAGCCTTAATCTTATCACGCATTTCTTGCTCTTGAGCCTCAGTAACTCTGATTTCGTATTCTAAACGCTCTTCTTTTTCTCTTTCAGCTTTCTCCCGTTTTGCCTTAGCCATCATAGCTGCGTTTTTAGCTCTTTGCTTACGACGCTCTTCCATTTCTTTTCTTTTGGCTTTGGCTTGAAGTTCGCGCAACAAGTCCTCAGTAGTTTGTTCATCAACCTTTTTCCCATCATTATCTTTCGCACCTAACAAACGATCCAATTCTTCCTGCTTATCCCTCATGTCTTCAGACATGGTTTTAACTTCGGCTTTGTATTTTAAAACTCTTCTACTTAAAACATTTTGTTTAATTGCATCACCAACATCTCCTTTTTCCTTAAGCTTTTTAAGTTCTTTTTCAGAAAGCTCTAAATCATCTCTTTTCTTATTAACATCAATAGATAGTACTCGAATCTCCTCTTTTAATTCAAGTATTCTTAACTCACGCTTACTCAACTTTTTCTTGTTTACATCTTCAGATTTTTCTCTTTTTTCAGCTTCAATTTTCTTGGCTGCGATTTTTAACGCTTTCTTTTTAGCCTTTTCTTCAAGCATCTTTAACTTGATTTTAGCTTCAGTTTCAGCAATTTTAGTTTCTGTTTCTAAATCCTTTTGAGCATTCTTTATAATTTCCTGTTGTTTTAATCTTTCCTTTTCAATTTTTGCTTTAGCAGCTTTCAATCGGTCTTCTTCAGAAATTACCTTATCCTCTTTTCCTATTTCATTAACAGCTTTTTTTCTTGTCTTTATTTTCTCCTTTTGAAGCTTTATTTTGGCTTTTAATTCTTTTTCTCGTTGCGCTATTAATTCCCACTCTTTTTCAGCTTGTTGATCCAAAACCGTTCTCATTGAATCTTGATAAGCAATAGCCTTACTCTTTTTCTTTTCTCTTTTATTTCTTTTAGCTTTTTCCTTTTTATCCTTCTTATTCGACTCGTTTTGAATCTCTTTCAGCTTTCCTATCTCTCCATTCAATTTCTCACGCTCCTTCATTAACTTCTCTTTGGCTTCTTTAGAGAGTTTTTCATTGTTTAACCTCAGGTCAATTTCTGCTCGTTCAACTTCTTTTTGAAGAGCATCAATTCTAGCTTTTTCAGCTTTTTCTCTTCTTTTTTGAGCTTCAATCTTCTTGTTTGCTCGTCTGATACTATCCTTTTTCAGCTCAGCTCTATCTCTGCTTGCCAACAACTCCCTTGCAGCTTTATCTTTTAATATTTGCTCCTTTCTCTTTTGTGTTTTTCGTAAAATCTCAGCCTTCTCAGCTAATAATCTTTCTTTCTCCTCCAATTTTGCTTTTCTTAATTCATCTTGAATAATAGCCTTCTTTTTCTCTGCCTTTAACCTTGCTTTTCGTTTTTTGGCTAAAAGCTTACGCTTTTGTTTTTCGAGTTTTAATCTAGCATTCCTTTGTTCAGGAGTTTCCAATTGCGCGTATTGTTTAGCAAGCTTTGCTTTCTCTAATTTTTCCTTTGCGTTTGCTAAATCTTCACTCTTCATGTTTTGAGCCTTTTTCTTACTTGCGTAATACTTGTTTTTAGCTCTTTCGTACTGTCCTCTTAAACTAGCTAACTCTTCTTCAATCCTTTTAATCTCTTTATCCTTTTCAATAATCTTTCCTTCTTTCTCATTTCTTTCCACAGATACTTGAATACCTGTTAATCCGGATTCATTCAATTCTTTCAAATCCGCCTCAACAATTGCTTTAGTTTCTTTCTCAATTTTTAATTGCTCCTCAAGCTCCTTGATTCTTTTCATGATCCAAGACATGCTTGATTTATGATTAGATGACCCCTGAGCATTTTTCTTTTGTTCTGCCGCCTTCTTTTCTGCTTCAGCAACAGCAGCTTCCGCTTTTTTCAAATTCTCTTCTAACTTTCTCTTTTGCTCCTTTTGATATTCTTCTATGATATAGAGCTTTTGCTTTTTCTTCGGATCCCATTTCTTGATAGGCTTTCCTTCTAAATATTCTCTAATTACTTTTTGTTGAAATGTTTCCTTTCCATCAGCGGCAGGCTTTAAATCAAACTTATATGTTTGTCCGTCTTTTTGTTTGGCCTTTTTTAACTGTTCCAACTTAGCCATCTCTTTGGCTGTTTTAGCCATTTCAGCTTTATTGTTTTCAGCATTTGCTTTAGCATATTTAGCAGCTAATTCATCATATTTACTGGAATCTCTCTTTTTCTCAGCATCAGCAATTCTTTGTTGCTTATCATTTTCATCTTGAACAGCACCAGATACTATCTTTCCTTGAACAACATCCGCCTTTTTGCGAGCTTGTTTGTTAATTTTCGCCAAACGCTCCGCTTCCTCTTGTTTTTCTCTCTCCTTTAGTTCTTTTTGTTGCTGACGTAATTTTCGTCTTTTCTCTCTTTCTTCGGCACGCTTCTCTTTCGCACGCTTCTCAGCACTAATTTTTAGCTTTTCCAACTCTAACTTCTCTCTTTCCTCTAAAGATTTGTTTTGTTCCTTTAGTAAAGTTTTTTCTAACTCTTTTTTCCTTTTCTCTGCTCTTTTATCTATTTTCTCCTTTTCTATTTCAAGCGCAGATTTAGTTACTTCCTCTTGATTGGAAATTGCATTTTCCTTAGATGTTTCTTTCTGATTTTCAACATCCTTTACCTCAGCTACTTTTGCTTCTTTGGCTTTTTTAGCTTTAGTTTTAACTACTTCCTTTTTAGCTAATTCCTTTAATTGTTGCTTTTTCAACTCTAAAGGCGCATTGATATCTTCAAGCAGTTTCTTTTTATCTTCCTCTTCCCTAGCAATTCGTTGAGCCTCCTCAGCCCTTAGAACTTTGATTTTTTCACGCTCTTCTTTTCTGGCTTGTAACTCTTGTGCTTTTTGTAATTTCTCAACCGCCTTTAAAGAATCACTTTGTTGTTTATTTTGGAATTTGATTTGATTTAAAGAATCCTTTTTTCTGATAGCTTCTAAACGCTTTTCTTCCTTCTCACTTTGTAATTCTGCAGCAAGCTTTTTCTTCTCAGCTATTCTTTTTTCTAACTCCTCCTTCTTTTTCTTTCTTTCGGCTTCCTTTTCAAGCATTAACTTTCTTTTGGCTGCAATTCTTTCCTTTTGCTCCTTAATTTTTTCCAGCTGAGCCTGTTGAGCAGCATCCAAATTCTCTTTACTTGCATCAACTTTTTCTTGAGCGTCATGTTGGATCGCCGCCAAAGAGCGTTCTTTCTTTTCAAGTTCTTTACGATATTTTGCTACTTCTCTCTTTGCTCTTTTTTGAATTTCAAATTGTCTTTTTTGTTCTTCAGTTAATTTTTGACTGTTTGCATTTTGAGCGTCTAATTGTTTTTTCTTTTCTCTATCCGCATAATCTTCCCCGTCTTTTTCTTGTCTAGCATCAATTTGATCCTTAGTTTTTTCTTGTTCAATTGCTTTTTTTAATGAGTCAGCCTCATTTGCAAAAGCTTCATTTAATTGCTCTAACTTCTCTTTATTTTCTTTCTTTTTGTTTTTAACCTTATCCTTTAACTCTTTTGCTTTTTCATTCAACTTCTCCACCTTTTCAGCACGCTTTTTCATCTTATCAGCAAACTCAGCATCCAACCTTGCTTTTTCAGCTGCTGTTTTAGCTTTTGCTTGAGCCATTTTTAGCTTCTCAGCCTCTCTTTGCTCAATTGCTTTTTGTTTGGCAGCTTCATAGGCAGCTCTCTTCTCGGCTTCTTGTGCTTTTCTTTTTGCTTCTGCCTCTTCTTTTTCCTTTATTAGTTTATCTTTCTCTTCTTCTTTTTTCTTCCTTGCTAACTCTACTTTTTTAAATCGCTCTAATTTTTTCATTAAAGCTTCTTCTTCCTGCCTTCTTCTTTCAGCCTCTTTTCTTTGCTCATCAGCTAACTCTCTCTCTGCTTTAAGTAACCTTTTGTGTTCTTTTGTAAGTTGTTTATTACGCTCTGCTTCCAATTCAGCTTGTAACTTGGCTCTCTTTTGTTCTGCTAACCTTCTTCTTTCTGCAATTTCTGCTTGTTCTCTTCTTTTAGCATCAAGTTCTGCTTGTTTAGCTGCTTCTTTTTGCTTTAAACGTTCCTCATATTTGGCGCGCATTTCTTGTTCACGTTGTTTCGCCTTATCCTTGAATTCTTCGATATCTCTTTTTTCCTCAACTTGTTTTTTAAGCAATTCTAATTCTCGCTTAAACCTATCTTTATCAAGCTTCTTTCTTTTTTCAGCTTCTTCTTTTAACTTCTTACGGTTTTGAATAGCAATTTCAGTTCGTTTACGCAACTCCATTAATTGCTTCTTCTGCAATTCTTTCTGCTTGCGCATTTCAACTCTTCTTTTCTCTTCTTCTCTTTGTTGTTGGATTTTTGTAATTTCTTTTTCAGCTTCTGTTTGAGCCTGTGCAGTTACTTTTTCTTTGTTATTTTTTAGCTCTACATTATCAACTTTATCCTGCGACTTGGATTTAGTTTTGGCATACTCGTCTTCTTTTTTCTTTTGTAACTGAGCCTTTTTCTCTATTTCATCTTGTTGACGCTGGATTTCCTTTTCCTTTTCTTCCAACATTCTCTTCTTGGCTGCAGCTTGTTGCTCAGCCTTCTCTTGCTCTTCTTTAAACTTTTGCTCTAATTCATCAAGTTGTTTTTGAGCCTCTCGTTCTTCCTCGAGTTTCTTAGCCTCCTTCTGTTTTCTTCTCTCTTCCTCTTTTGCTTCTTCAGCTAAGCGACGTTGTTCTTCCGCTTGCTCTGCTGCTAGCTTTTCTTGCTTTTCCCGTTCTGCTTTCTTTTGCTCCTCTAATTCTTTAGCTTTTTTAGCAGCTTCCCTTTCTTGATACTCACGAGCGAGCTCGGCTTCTTTTTTAAGCTGTTCCTGACGATATCTTTTAGCTTGTTCCTTTTGCTTTAAAAGTTTTCTGTATTCAATTTCCTCCTCACGTCTCTGACGTTCCTTTTCTTTACGTTGGCGCTTAAGCTCTTCTTTTCGAGCTTTAATTTTGGCTTTAATATCATCTTCAGAATTTTGAGCAAGAGAAATTTGTGATGAAAAGATGATCATCACCATTAAAAAGACTTTTGGCAGGTATTTAAAACAAAATTTACTCACACACGTAGTTAACCCAAGGCTCTCATAACTCGTTATCCACCAAAGCCTTAATTGACGGACGCTTCGTTTTACGAAGCTTTTTCACAAAAGTTATGGCACCAAAAATATTTATTTCATTTAGTTGTGCTTCATTAAATTTTTATTCGTAATATTGCACTCCCTTTTTCGGAGGGCGTATTTTATTACAAAGAAAGTATTATCAAGATGGATTTACTTAGAGAAGTATCAAACGAGTTAGTAGAGAAGAAAGAGTGGCCAGAATTTAAGGCTGGAGACACTATTACAGTATATTACGAAATCAAGGAAGGAGAAAAGACTAGAACACAGTTCTTCCAAGGTGTAGTTTTACAAAGAAGAGGATCAGGAGTTACTGAGACTTTCACAATCAGAAAGATTTCTGGTGGTGTTGGAGTAGAAAGAATTTTCCCTTTCAATTCTCCTTTCTTAACTAAAATTGAAGTTAATAAGAGAGGTAAAGTTAGAAGAGCTAGAATTTTCTACTTACGTGAAAGAACTGGTAAATCTGCTAGAATTAAAGAAAGAATCATTTTCAAAAAGTAATTTGATTTTTAACAATATTCCAAGCCGCTTGTTTCAAGCGGCTTTTTTTGTTTAAAATCTTAAGCAATCTTCTCTTTTAAACACTATCTAATTAAAGTCACTTCATCAAAGTTTACTCTATGCATTACCAGTTGTATTTATTATTAAACTTTGAGCCTGATCCAAATTATACGTGTAATTTTACACCTATGAATATTATACTTCCTATACTTTTCTTTTTATTTTTCACATGGGGAGTTTACCAGTGGAATTTCTTTAATGTTCAGGGACTTTCCAGAAAATTTCTTGTAATTGCTTTTATTGTAAAGGTTTTAGCTGGCGTTGCTTTAACATTTATATACACTCACCATTATAATATTAGATCAGAGGCAGATACATTTAGGTATTTCGATGATAGTTATCATTTACATCGAGCAGCATTTGAAAATCCTAAAGCATACATAAGAATGATGTTTGGCGTAGATGACGGAAAGGATTTAATGCCATATTTGGATTCGATGAACAATTGGTTTCCTGCTGAAAGAACTACATTTTACAATGATAACAGAACGGTAATACGTATTAATGCACTAATCAGATGGGTCTCTTTTGGAAGTTACTACGTTCATCTACTCATTTTTTCATTCCTAGCTTTTTATGGGTTAACCTTTATTTACAAAGGATATCATCGATACTTTGCAGGTAAGAAAATTTGGCTGGGATTGATTTTATTTTTTACTCCCTCTATAATATTCTGGAGTTCGGGAATTTTAAAAGAAGGTCCTTTATTTTTTGTTTTTGGGATAACCTTAAATGTCATCAATAAGATTTTCAACAAACGAGCCTATTGGCAACACTACACTTTATTAGTTTTTTGTTTCTTATTTCTTTTCCATTTAAAGTTTTACGTTGGACTGCTTTTGATTCCGGCAATTACTGGTTACTTATGGATTTTAAATCCAAAAGGGCCAAATGCCATACTTAAAACAATTATCAACTTTATGTTTTATTTCGGAATAGCATCATTATGGCACATCTATAATTGGAACTGGAGTTTGTTTACTGTTTTAAAATGGAAAAGGAGAGATTTTTTAGGTTTGGCTGAATCCATGAATGCTAAAAGCTTAATCGGAACAGGAAATTTAGAAGACAATCCACTGAGCTTTATACAAAACATGGGGCAAGGATTATTTAACGCTATACTCCGACCATTTCCATGGGAGGTTTACTCGTTTGTTATTTTACCTAATGCCATTGAAAATTTCTTAGTTATCGTTTTTATGGTTCTTTGCATTGTATTTGGGAAAATTCAAAATTTCCAAAAAATAGGATATTTCTTCTTAATCTATTCCTTTGCTCTTTTAACTATCGTTGGAATGGTTACGCCAATCATGGGAAGCTTAGTTCGATACAAAATACCTGCAATTCCATTTTTATTGATGTTCTTTTTACTTTTTTTAGATAAAGAGAAAGGCAAAAAATTTCTTTTCATTTTCAATAAAAAACATGCTTAAGTCGTTTACAAAAAATGAACGTCTTTTTAATTTCATTTTTCATCCTCTTTAATTCATCAATAAATCAAATTGAGAGTTCTTCTAGTTTTATTAATGAAAACAGCATTGAAAGAGATGTTTTGAAATACATCAATGAGGTTAGAACCAACCCCAAAAAGTTTAAACAAGAAATTCTTATTCCGTTTCTTAAAGCCAACAAAGGATATAGTAACAAATATGTCAAATCACTCAAAAAGGATTTAGATCAACTTACACCTCTGCCTCCACTAAAAAATCATGAAATATTAAAAGAATTTGCGCACCATCATGCCAAATCAACTGGCAAGGTTGGTAAAGTTGGCCACCGTTCAGTTTTGATGAAGAGCTATCAAGCTAGATCAAATAAACTTTTAAAAACATTCTCCTACGTTGGAGAAAACATACATTATGGCTCGGATAACGCTAAACTAATAGTACTCGAGCTTTTAATTGATGATGGTATAAGTGGTGTTGGACATCGAAAAAACATACTCAGTAAGGATTATGTTTTCGCTGGAATTAGTATACAACCACACAAAAAATTCCGACAAAATTGTGTGATTGAATTTGGCGGAGAACTAGTTCAATAATGAATTAAAATTCTTAAAAAAACTTACTATGAAAGTTGGTTAGATAAAGACTATTTGTAGCTCTTGTTATTGCGGTATATAGCCATCGAATATATTCACGATCAATCATTTCATCGGTTAAATAACCTTGATCTACAAATACATTTTTCCATTGTCCACCTTGAGATTTATGACATGTTATAGCATAACCAAATTTAACTTGCAAAGCATTGAAATAAGGATCATCTTTCACGGCCTTTTGTCTCTTTCGTTTATCTCTAATATCCGGATATGAATTCCATACTTCTTCGTACAAACGTTGTCCATCATCCTTTGCTAAACTCGGCGTCTCAGCCATGAGTGTATCCAACAATATTTTAACTTCGAACTCTACTTCCTTTTTGTAATCTAATAACCTGATGGACACATTGGCAAATCGAAACCCAAACTTATCTTCATAATCAATCACCCTCATTACCTCTGCCATGTCTCCATTTGCTATGAAGTCGATATCAGTTTCCTCCTTTAGCCAAAAATAATTGTTTCGAACAACCATTAATAAATCACCTGCATTGAGTTCATCTTCTTGATAAAGCACGCTAAACTTCACGTATTTATTAAAGTTGTTTGCCTGTTTGTTACTTCGGCAAATAATTACTGTGTTTTCTATTCCGTCTCGACTATAACAGGACGACACCTCCTCTTCTATTTCGTAACCACTTAAAGCTTTAATATCAGAAAATTCACCCAAATCAAATTGAGGAAAATAATCCTCATCAACATCCAATAAATTACGAAGAAGCGTGGCGTTGTGTAAAATACCAGAACCTTCTGATTGACGCGTAACTTCGTTTAACTCTATTTCTCCAACTTGAACCGGAAATCTTGCAGATAAATAACTTCCATCCAACGCAGGGCTTTCGGAACTTCCAACTGGTGGTAGCTGTGCTGTATCCCCAATTAAAACTAAACGGCAGTTTTTACCAGAGTAAACATAATCAAGCAAATCATCTAAAAGCGTCCGTCCCTTCGATATAAAAGAACTTCCTATTCCTCCTGAATCACTAATCATAGAAGCTTCATCCACAACAAAAACAGTATTGGTATACTTATTCTTTTGAATCGTAAAAACAATTCGTCCATCAACTCGAGCTTGATAATATATTTGCTTGTGAATTGTAAAAGCTGAATTATTAGAATAACTACTTAAAACTTTAGCCGCACGACCTGTTGGCGCAGCAAGAACTGATTTTAACCCTAAACTTGGTAACCATTTAATAAAAGTAGAGATCAAAGTTGTTTTCCCCGTACCTGCAAAACCTTTAAGGATAAATAAAGCCGGCCGGTCGTTATAACGCACAAATTTCTCCAACTTTTCCATGGCTGTTATTTGCACCTGAGTAGGCTCAAAAGGAAATAGCTGTTTTAAACTTTGCACAAACTAAAGTTAGCTTATTTAATTGGTTAAAACCCTAGAAAAATAAAGGACTTGAAGCTGTGTTAACTTAATATTAAGATTTCAAAAAAACCTTTCCCTCCCCTTATTTAATTGTAATTTAGCGGCGTTAAATTAATCTTAACGCAGACTATGAACACTGAAGGAGCTTTCAAGCCAATTATATACGCATTACTTGGATTATTAGGTTTAGTATCAATCATTACTCCTTATGTGAGTTATAACGAAGCTTACTTTGTTGGTGAAGACTATTACATCACCATGAAAGACTCTATCGAGGTTGGATACGAACCATATATCGAAGATTTAATTTCAGCTGAAAGAAGTTATTTGGCTTCAGTTGAAAAAAAGAAATATTACACGGAGATTAAGCCTTATTCAGACAGTCTCCAGTTTGCCCTAAATAAAGCTTCTGCAAGAAAAGATTCAGCTAAAATGAAATCTATAAATGAAGCCATCATAAAATTGGAATCCAGAACTTCTGAAACAAATGAAAAAATTGCTAATCAATTTAGCCTAGACAATATGCCAAAAGCAGTATTGGCTCAAAAAATAAAATCTATTAAGGACACGCTTTCAATGGAGGATTACATCGTTGTAGTGGCAAATCAAATTAGAAACCCAAACAATTTAAGCACTATTCCAAGTGTTAAATCGGAAGAAATAAAAATTAAAAAGGTGAATCTTCAAGATCCTGCGGGTTATTGGATTGTTGGATTAGCGATTATTGGAGTGGTTCTATTCATGATTGCGATGGAAAAAGAATTAATTCCTATTCAAGCTGCACCATTAAGAGTTGGAGGGACATTAATTTTCTTAATAGTGGCAATCATCTTAGGTTTTCAATCATACTATAGCCTAGCAGACGACATTGAATTTAAAGAGGTTTTCGAAAAAAGAGAGCTTGAAGTAAGAGATCGATTAACACAATTGAAAGATTTACAAGTTGAATTCCTAAGTGCCAAACAACAATATTGCAGCTCATTAGATTCATTGATTTACTTTGCTAAAAATGATTCTTCTAAAATTGAGAAATACTTGGTAGATAAGAATGATACAGCTGCTGTAAACAATGCTAAAAGAAAAGGACTTCCCCTTAAAGAAGTTGTTTATGTGCCGGTTGATGTGAAAGTGTTTGGAGAAAGTCACAAAGTTCAATTGGACTCTTTACCTTTTGTTCCTTACACAAACAAAAAGTTTTCGCTTAAAACCAATAAAGCACAAAATGCTAACAACCGTGATGTTTTCTATCTAGAAATAAAAACGAAGAAGAAGACTTTTGTTGATATGCTAGAAATTTATCCTCAAAACTTTGATGAGGATAGTTACATACAAATTGGTAGTTTAGCAGAACCTACTACGGAAGGGAACTGGTAAATTATTGTATGGAAGTATTTATTGACAAGTCATTTGATTCTAAATCGATACCCAAGTATAATTTAAATCTTAAAATCGGGGAAGATTTCTTTATTGCTGGCGCTACAAAATCTAAGCAGGATTTACACATTGCAATTGCAGAAAATGGTTTTAAGAGTGAATTAAAAGATGGCTTCCAAATAGGCACTTTTATTGAATCGTTGAAAAAATGTCCTGTTAAGATTTCAAAAAAATACAATCAGGTTTCGATATCAATTGCGAACACTTATTTCGCTATAGTCCCAAAGGCTCTTTTTCAAAAAGAAAATCTCAAATCATATATTGAACTTAATGCAAAAGTTGCCAATATAGTTGAGTACAGATTTCAAATTTTAGAAAAAGAAGGGATTGTTGTTTGTTTTGCCCTACCAAAAGAACTTAGCGATTGGATTAATCAAATCTTTCCTAAAGCTAAAATCACGCACGAAATTTCTGTGGTTATTCAATCTGTTCTTCGTGATTTTCACTCTCTATCTGAAAGTAAAGTTGTTTTAAACATCCATAAAGGTCATTTTGATTTAATGTTTCTGAATAAAGGGAAACTTGAGTTTGTTAATTCATTTCCTTTTAGTGAAAAAGAAGATTTACTTTATTTTGTTTTGTTTACTCTTGAGCAATTAAATTTAGATCCACATGAAATTGAAGTTTTCTTACTAGGAGAAATCAAAAAAGGTAGTGAGCAACATCAATTATTGTTTCAATACATAAAAAATATTCACTTCGGAAGCAGGAATAAAAACATTAAAATTGCCAACGGGTTGAATGAAATCCCAAATCATTACTTCTATTCTGTTTTCAATCAACCATTATGCGTATAATCAGCGGAAAATTTAAGGGACGAAGATTAACTGCGCCAGATAATTTACCCGTTAGGCCAACTACTGATTACGCAAAAGAAAGTCTGTTTAACATATTGAACAACAATTTCTATTTCGAAGACTTGGAGGTTTTAGATTGCTTTAGTGGAACGGGCAATATAAGCTTTGAATTCTTGTCGCGCGGAGTGAAATCTGTAAACTCCATTGATGCAAATTTCAACTGTATTAGCTATCAAAAAAAGATAAAAGAGGAATTAAGTTGCGAAAACTTCAATCCTTTAAAACAAGATGTTTTCAAAGCTTTAAAATCAATACCGGGGCCATACGATCTGATATTTTGCGACCCTCCTTATGATTTACCTAATATTCCTGAAATAGCAGATTTAGTTTTTGAAAATAATTTGCTTTCGGAAGAAGGGTGGTTAATTATAGAGCATTCAAAAGCTACTTCCTTCAATCATCCTAATCACAAGGAAACAAGAAAATACGGGAATGTAAATTTCTCAATATTTAGTCTGTAGAGATGTCCTTCGGCACGTCTTTTGTTGCTTTGTTTAAGACGCACCGCAGCACGTCTCTACGGGAAACTATTTGGATTCAATACAAAACACCAACAAATCTTTACACTTTTCAGTTTTATATGCATTTGAAATACATTGCTGATAATCATCCGCCGCTCTATCCCACTGCTTCATTTTAAAATATGAATTAGCCCTTTGATAACGAACTTCTTCGAGGTTGATACTCCTCTCTATGCTTCGAGATGAATCAACAAGACCAACAATCAAACTTTTTTGCTCCAGTATCTTTGAAAAAGACTGAGCTGCACCTGCAAAATTGTTTTGTTTTTGTTGAATTACTCCTTTATTAAAAAGTGAATGGAAATTAAATGAATCAATAGATAAAATTTCATTTCTGATTTCAAGTGCGGCATTTAAATTACCTAGCTCTTCAAAACGCTCCGCTTCAGAATTTAGCTGATTAATATCTGGTCTACAACTTGCCAAAAACACAAAGAAAAGGAATCTATAAAATTTCATAAAATTCAGTATCAACAATGACTTGCTCACAAAGATATGTGACTTATTGAGTAATTTGGACTTATTAATTTTAACTTTCCATCATGAGTAATATGTCTCAAAAAAGAATCGCTGTTTTCCCAGGATCTTTTGATCCTTTTACTAAAGGACACGAAGCTGTTGTTTTAAAAGCCTTACCCCTTTTTGATGAAATAATTATAGCAATAGGAACCAATAGCGCTAAGCAGAATTACTTTTCATTAGAAGACAGAATTCGTCAAATAAAAGCTGTTTTTAAATCAGAAGAAAAAGTTAGCATACAAAGCTTTGAGGGATTAACAGTTAATTTTTGCAAAAAGCACAATGCTAATTTTATTGTACGTGGGTTAAGAGATGGCAAAGATTTTGAATACGAAAAAAGTATCGCCATCATGAATAACCAAATTGAAAAATCGGTTGAAACAGTTTTCTTCATGACCAACGCTGAATATTCTGCAATAAATAGTGTTATTATTCGTGATATTTTAAGAAACGGTGGAGATGCTTCTCAATTCTTACCGGACGAGTTAAACAATTTTATTACTGGTGCGTAATTTCCTTTTTTTCATATCATTTCTATTCACGCTTTCCCTAATTGCTAAGGAAACTACAATTGTTGGAAATATTAAAGGAATTGAAGGTGGAACTTACTCAAATGCCCCCGTTGAGATTTTAGTTGTTAAGGATTTTATTACTTATGATAAAGAAGAAATAAAAAGAGCATTCACTGATAACAATGGAAATTTCAAATTAAGCTTTCATCATACCGATACTCACATTGCAATTCTTAAACTTGGAAAAGTTGAAAGAACGTTATTTATTGAACCGGGAAAAAGCTATTTCATCCCTGTTCAAGCTGCATTGAAAAAGCTCTCAGCTTCAAGCGGTTTTTTTGCAAAAGATTCCCGAAAAGCCATAATTACCAATTCCATTCCTGGTGAATTAAATTTCTTAATAGACACTTTAGATAAAACTTGCTCTAACTTTTTAGCTAACAATCCATTCAAAAGAAAAAACTACACATCTATAAAACTCTTCACTGATAGCTTAACTAAGGTATACTCTGATGTAAACAAGCCTTATTTCCATAAATATTTACACTTTAAAATTGCAGAAATGCAAATGTATGTAATGAGAAAATTTAGAGATGATTTCGTTAAAAAACATATTTTAACTGAACGAGATTACGCTACTAACATTCAAAGCATGCATGTTATCAATTCTTTTTTTGGAGGAAGATTACGTCATGATATTTTAAGTGATGATAAATCTCCATTTCATCGGGCTATGTTGCAATCTAACTTAGATAAAATGTTATTTGAAATTAGTCCTTCTACGTCTGACAACAGAGAGTTAAACGAACTTATTTTAATGAAAGGAATACTTGAAATAGCAGAGGTTTATTACTACAGAAAATCAAAATTAATTAGAGCCCTAGACAAGATTATAGAAACAACAAACTATCCTCTTCACAAAGTCATCGCTAAAAACATCAAATCAAAAATATCTCATTTAGAAATTGGTGCGCCGGCTCCCCCAATTGCCATTAATTATAACGGTACTAATTTTAATCTTTCTGATTACAAAGGGAAATATGTTTACTTAGCTTTTTTCAGGGGTTGGGATGTAGATTTTAAAAAAGAGTTAGAGATTATTGATTATTTAAAATCAAGGTATGAAGATGACCTTTCAGTTGTTTGTATATCGACAGACATAGATTTAAAAACATACAACGACTTCATCGCACAAATTGACGAGACTGAACACATTTATCATTACAATTTCAACGCTCAAATTCTTGTGGATTATAGAATTCCAGATTTCAGAATGCAGGAAACTCATCAATGGCAAAAAACAGCTAATTACTTTTTAATCGACCCTAAAGGCGACATTGTTTATAATGCTGCCAAGGCTCCCTCTAAAGGATTTGAATACGATTTCCGATTATTGATCGGTAAGTAATTATAAGCAATCTAATATTTCCAAAGTTTGATGGATGTGAAAATCTGGTTTAGCAGCTGCTAACTCTCCTTCAGGCCCATATCCATATTCAACACCAATTGTTTTTAATCCATGATGTTTTCCACCATGAATATCATACTCACGATCACCAATCATGAAAATATTTTCAGATTGTGGTAATCCAAATTGATCGAGTACTTCAAAAATGATTTCGCTTTTTGAAGACCTTGTTCCGCCTAAATGGCTTCCCACAACAGTATCAAACTTATCCATTATGCCAAAATGACGAAGAATAATCTTGGCAAAATAAGTAGGCTTTGCCGTTGCTAAAGCAATTTTACCGCCTTGAGCATGAATCTCATCCAAAACTTTGGTTATACCATCATACAATTGATTTTCAAAAATGCCCTTTTCTGCAAAGTACTCTCTATAAAAAGTAATAGCCTTTTTATACTCCTCTCCTTCTGGAAAATAATTTGTCAGAAATGTTTGCTTCAAAGAAGGACCAACATAAGTTCTTAATCTTTCTTTATCCTTCTCCTCCTTTCCCATTTTATTGAGGGCATACTGAATTGAATTGATAATTCCTTCCGACGAATCGGTAATTGTTCCATCCAGATCAAAAAGTACAAAATGATTCTTCATATCTTAGCAAACGGTCATTATGGCATAACGTTTCTGTTGGTACGCCTTTTGACAAAATTGCAATAAATTTCATAGAATGCTTGGAAAAATATTTGGCGCTGGATTAGGATGGATTTTAGGAGGAGGACCAATTGGTGCGATTATAGGACTTGCAATTGGGAGCGCTATTGACAATGGTGGGTCTTCGATTTTCTCGCCTGAAGAAAAAAATCAGAAAAAAGGAAAACAAAAAACTCAAAGAGGTGATTTTAGTGCCGCGCTAATTGTTGTTTCAGCTGCGGTAATGAAAGCGGATGGGAAAATATTGAAATCAGAATTAGATTTTGTCAAAAAATACTTCCTGAAAAACTTTGGAGAAGAAGTAGCAAAAGAAAAAATTCAGGTATTGGGTCAAGTTCTTAAACAAGAAATTCCTGTTGATGATGTTGCTAGCCAAATACGTTATCATATGAGAATTGCCGAAAAGCGACTTTTGCTTCAATACATGTTTGGAATTGCAGCAGCCGACGGTGAAATGCACCAAGCTGAACTTCAAATGATTCATCGAATTAGCAACGGAATTGGAATTAACCAATATGAGTTCTTGAGTATGCAAGCTATGTTTACTCAACAATATGGAGGATCAAGACAAGGTTATTCTTCTGGAAATTACAATCAGCAAAGAGCGAAGCGTCCGAGCGGCCCATCATTAAGTACCTGCTACCAAATTCTTGGTGTAGAATCTTCAATTTCCGATTCTGACTTGAAAAAAGCTTACAGAAAATTAGCCATTAAATATCACCCAGATAAAGTTGCTCATCTTGGTGAAGATCACGCTCAAGCCGCTGAAGATAAATTTCAAAAGGTTCAAGAAGCTTACGATAAAATCAAAGAAAGCAGAGGTCTTAACTAATGTCGGTTGCGATTAGAAACGGCTTTAAATCTTTTTTAAAACTCGAAAAGAGTTTATCAGCTAATTCTATCGATGCTTACCTTAGGGATTTAGACAAGTTATATCAGTTTGGCGAAACCTTCAAAAAGCCAAAAGCACCGCAAGAATTTACCCTTGAAGAACTACAAAAGTTTATTCATTGGATTGCAGATTTAGGCATTAGTCCTACTAGTCAGGCAAGAATTGTTTCAGGGATTAAAGGATTCTATAAATTTCTATTGATTGAAGACTTCATTAGCATAGACCCTTCAAAATTATTAGAAACTCCAAAAATTGGGAGGAAATTACCCGACACACTTTCTCTGGAAGAAATTGACCAAATCATTGGTGCAATAGATTTAAGTTCAAATGGAGGACAAAGAAACAAGGCCATTATTGAGACTTTGTACAGCTGCGGTCTTCGTGTATCTGAATTAATTGGATTACAAATAACTAACCTTTATTTCGACATGGGCTTTGTCAAAGTCGTAGGTAAAGGAAATAAAGAGAGATTCGTACCAATTGGAGGCAAAGCCATTAAGGAAATTGAATTTTACGTTCAGCACTACCGTAATCATCAAAACATAAAACCAGGTCATGAAGATTTTCTATTCCTTAACAGAAGAGGAGCTGGACTTACCAGAGTCATGATTTTTACAATCATTAAAAACCTTTGTGCAATTGCTGGAATCAAAAAATCAATCAGCCCCCATACTTTCCGTCATTCTTTCGCAACACACCTGCTAGAAGGAGGAGCCGATTTAAGAGCCATTCAAGAAATGTTAGGACATGAATCCATAACTACCACCGAAATATATACTCACTTAGACCGTGATTTCTTAAGAAGCGAAATTATTGAGTTTCACCCAAGGAATAGGAAGAAATAAGAATGTGGAATGTGGAATGTAGAATTTAGCAACTTAAAATAGCTCCTTCTACCTAATGACTTTTAATCAAAACGAACAATTACAAGGCGGGCTCATGTAAACCTTAACATTAGGAAGCAATTCGTAAACCTCTTCCTGCGCTTCATAATTCAATAAAATCCCCCGCATATCAACCAACTTTAATGCATCATTATGCATAATATCCTCTGGTAACTTGTCTACACTTGTATTCCAAAGGTTTAATTCCTCTAAAGCCTTTAATTTTGAAAGTCCTTCAGGAAGTTCAGAAATGTCATTTGAACTCAAATCCAAAATCTTCAATTTTTCAAGTTGATATAATTCTAGCGGAATAACAGAAAGTTTATTCTTTCCTAAAATCAATACCCTTAAATTTTTAAGTTTTCCTAAATCAGCAGGAAGAGTATCAATCTTATTTTTACTTAAATCCAAATATTCCAACTCAATCATGTTAAAAATCTCATTTGGAATCTTTATGTACTTCTTTTTCTTTAAAATCAGTTTGGTAACATTTCCGGTATCTGCAACAGCCTCTTGTAAATCAACATAAGGAGCAACTTTTTTATAAGCAGAATCTGAATAAAGCTTTTGTTGAGAGAAGCTTGAAGTGAAAACTAAAATTAAAAGAGTACTTAAAATATACTTCATACAGCAGACAAAATTTTCTTGCAATCTTTCAAATCTTGTTCCAATTGCTTTTGTAATTCATTAACGCCGTTAAATTGAATTTCGTTTCTGACATGCTGAATTATTTCCAATTTCACTTCATCCCCATAAATATCTTGATTAAAATCAAAAATATTTACTTCAATAGTCATTTCATTATCACTCCCAACAGTTGGACGATAACCAATATTCAACATACCTGGGCGCCCCACTCCATCATGAATAACATTAACAGCATAAACCCCAACTTTTGGGATTAACTTATATTCTTCCTTTACAGATAAATTAGCTGTAGGAAATCCGATACTTCTTCCAATTTGATTCCCTTTAACCACAGTTCCGGTTATTGAATAATAATGACCTAGGAATTTATTCGCAGTTCTTATATCTCCTTCAATTAAAGCTTCTCTGATTTTAGTTGAACTTACATTCACATCACTTACTTCGAATGCAGGAATCTCTTCCACATCAAAGCCATACATTGGCCCAAACTCTAAAAGATGCTGAAAAGTGCCTTCTCTGTTTCTACCAAAATGATGATCATATCCAATTACTAATCTTTTCGTTCCAATTTGTTCAACAAGAATATTTCTCACAAATTCTAGTGAGCTTAATCTTGAAAATTCTCTATCAAAAGGAATAATTATTAAATGATCAACGCCAGATTTCTCTAATAACTGAATTCTTTCTTCTATTGTGCTCAGCAATTTTAAATCTGAATCTTTTTGAAGCACTAATCTTGGGTGCGGGTGAAAGGTAATTAAAACAGTTTCTCCATCATGTTTTCTAGCAATGCCTCTCAGTCGTTTTATAATTGTTTGATGGCCAACATGAACCCCATCAAAAGTACCTGTTGTAACAACGGCATTTTTAACTGGAGAATAATTGGAAAAACCTCTGTAAACCTTCACTTTTCTATACTTCGAGTACTCTTTTAATAAACTTAAAAAAGCTAAAGCAAAATTAGGTAAATAAATTTATCAGGAATAATTATAGCTAATAAAGAAAAATAGCATAACTTTGCGCCCAAATTTAGGATAACTAATCTTTATTAAAGTTTATTGAAATATGTCTGCTCAAACAGGTAAAATAGCACAGGTAATCGGTCCAGTAATCGATGTAACATTCGATAAGAGTTCCGGTGAATTACCAAACATTTATGATGCGTTGGAAGTAACTAATCAGAAAGGAAACAAAATTGTTCTTGAAACTCAGAGCCATGTTGGTGAAGATACAGTAAGAACGGTAGCAATGGATTCTACTGATGGTTTATCAAGAGGTTTAGATGTTGTAGCAACAGGTGCACCAATTACTATGCCTATTGGAGATGACATTTACGGAAGATTATTTAACGTTGTAGGTGATGCTATCGATGGACTTCCAGAGGTTGATAAAACTGGAGGGTATGCTATCCACAGACAACCACCAAAATTCGAAGATTTATCAACTTCTACTGAAGTATTATTTACAGGTATCAAAGTAATCGACTTAATTGAGCCTTACGCAAAAGGAGGTAAAATTGGATTATTCGGAGGTGCCGGTGTAGGTAAAACTGTATTAATTCAGGAGTTGATTAACAATATTGCAAAAGGTCACGGAGGTTTATCAGTATTTGCTGGTGTAGGAGAAAGAACTCGTGAAGGAAATGACCTTTTAAGAGAGATGTTAGAATCAGGAATTATCAAGTACGGTGATGATTTCATGCACTCTATGGAACAAGGTGGATGGGATTTATCTAAAGTTGATAAAAAAGTAATGAAAGAATCTAAAGCTACTTTCGTATTCGGACAAATGAACGAGCCACCAGGTGCACGTGCTAGAGTTGCTTTATCAGGATTAACTTTAGCTGAGTACTTCAGAGATGGTGACGGAGAAGGAGCTGGAAAAGATATTCTTTTCTTCATCGATAACATCTTTAGATTTACTCAAGCAGGTTCTGAAATGTCTGCATTATTAGGACGTATGCCTTCTGCAGTAGGTTACCAACCAACTCTTGCTACAGAGATGGGATTAATGCAGGAGAGAATTACTTCTACTAAAAACGGTTCTATTACTTCAGTACAAGCTGTATACGTACCTGCGGATGACCTTACAGATCCGGCTCCAGCAACAACGTTTGCTCACTTAGATGCTACTAC
Organism: Flavobacteriaceae bacterium; assembly: GCA_964230605.1. GTDB lineage: Bacteria > Bacteroidota > Bacteroidia > Flavobacteriales_C. The sequence continues at coordinate 14,703 of CAXRIN010000114.1, read as the reverse complement.
GGTATTATCAAGAAAGATTGCTGAGTTAGGTATCTATCCAGCGGTAGATCCATTAGATTCTACTTCAAGAATCTTAACTTCAGACATCGTTGGTGAAGAGCACTATAAGACTGCTCAAAGAGTTAGAACATTACTACAGAAATACAAAGAATTACAAGATATCATTGCAATCTTAGGTATGGATGAATTATCTGAAGAAGATAAATTAGCTGTACACAGAGCTCGTAGAGTTCAAAGATTCTTATCTCAACCTTTCCACGTTGCTGAGCAGTTTACAGGTTTAGCAGGTGTTTTAGTACCAATCGAGGACACAATCAAAGGATTTAACATGATCATGGATGGTGAAGTTGATGAGTACCCAGAAGCTGCTTTCAACTTAGTTGGTTCTATAGAAGAAGCAATTGAGAAAGGAAAGAAAATGATGGCTAGTAACAAAGGTTAATAACGTAACAACAAATTATAATGAACTTAGAAATTGTAACACCAGATAGCAAAGTATACGAAGGAGAAATTACTTCTATTGCTCTTCCTGGAATTGATGGTTCGTTTCAGATTTTAAATAATCACGCTCCTATCGTTTCTGTTTTAGGAACTGGGAAAATGACTGTTGTTGACGCGGCTAACCAAACTCAAGAATACACTATCTCTGGTGGTGTAGTTGAAATGAATAACAATAAAGTTATCGTTTTAGCAGAATCAATTTAAGATTAGATTTTACTTAGATAGAAAGCCTCTCCATTTTGGAGAGGCTTTTTTTTGCTTTTAGCGAACGTAGATTTCACAATTTCAATAATTTTTCATTTCACTTCGTATCCTTTTCTTATTCAATCATTATAGACTAAAACTTAATAATGAAACATTGGGTAATTATAGGGCTAACATTAAGCTTACAATCTTGTAGCATTTTTGGAGGAAGAAAAACATTATGTGATAATAAAGTAATACTTACTAAAAAAGTAACTTTTCAGTCACATAACGACGAAACGATTTTATATCCAGAGTTTATAAATAAAATAAACAGAAAACACTCCTTGAATTTTGTAATTAGAAAACCCAATATAGAAAAAAGCGAACTAACAACAGATTATCAAAACAATTCAACCTCATTACATTGGGCACTTGAAAAAGCATTAATTGAAGAAAACCACACGGTTGTTGATCCTTCTATATACGACCAGTGGAAATTGAAAAACCCCGATCGAAGTCCAACTTTTGACTACATTTTGGAAATAATGGAGGCTTATTCAAAAGCTTACCCAATAGGCGTTCGAAACAAAACATTGTATGGTACAGAACTTACTATAAAAATCATCAACCCCGTCACAGCACAAACAGTTGGAATCCTAAAAAAGTCTATTACTCCTTGCACTAGCGGCTGTGAGTTTAAATTCACAGAATGTGAATTTATAGAGGAAAAAGTACTCCCTAAAAAGAAAGGTTACCCCCAAAACTTTCTTTCACAAGGGTTTTCAATAAATGATATAACTGAATTGGTTGTAGAAATGAGAAAGAAGAAATAATGTCTCATATACATTTTAAGAAAACACTCGGTTTAGTCTACTCTATTAATCTTTGAGCATTTTGTCATATCGCACTTATTGCGATATCTGATTGAATTAAAGTAAACCTCTATATTAAGATGCCGCAAGAAATGCGTTATGACAATTCTAGCCAATTATATAATGTTGAAAAAACAAGAATCAACATGAATAAAAAATCTGAGGAATCTGATGAATCTGCGAGCGAAAAAATTAATTTTAATCTATGGAGCAAACTCAAAAGAACATTTCAGCAGGGAAAGATCAATTCTTAAAAGACTTAATAGAGCTTTTAAAAATACCTTCTATTAGCGCAGATTCAAGTCATAACGATGATACAAGAAAATGCGCTGAATGGGTTAAATCTGCAATGGACAAGGCTGGATTACAAAACACAGGTATACATGAAACTCCTGGTCATCCGGTTGTTTTTGGTGAATTCATAAAAGATAAAAGCTTACCAACTGTTTTAGTTTACGGTCATTACGATGTTCAACCTGCAGACCCATTAGAACTTTGGACCTCCCCTCCTTTTGAGCCAGTAATTAAAGATGAAAAGATTTATGCCAGAGGTGCTGCCGATGACAAAGGGCAATTCTTCATGTATTTCGCGGCATTAGAAAGCATGATAAAAGCAGGAGAACTACCTTGTAATGTTAAAGTTTTAATTGAAGGTGAAGAAGAAGTTGGTTCTGAAAACTTAGAAGAGTTTGTTTTAGCGAACAAGGAAATGCTTTCTAATGATGTTATTCTTGTTTCTGATACGCACATGATAAGTAACGAAAACCCATCTATTACAGCAGGGCTTAAAGGTTTAGCTTATATGGAAGTTGAAGTAACTGGTCCAAATAGAGATTTACATTCTGGAACCTATGGCGGATCGGTTGGAAACCCAATTAATATTCTTTGTAAAATGATTGCTTCATTAACTGATGGCAACAATCATATTGCAATTCCAGGATTCTATGATAAAGTTGTCGAAGTTAGTCCAGCTGATAGATCAGAAATGGCCAAAGCCCCATTTGATTTAGAAGAATTTAAAGCGTCATTGGATATTGAGGAAGAACAAGGCGAGACAGGCTATTCAACGCCTGAGCGACAAGGCATTCGTCCAACTTTGGACGTAAATGGAATTTGGGGAGGATATACTGGAGAAGGAGCTAAAACTGTTTTACCATCAAAAGCATATGCTAAAATTTCAATGAGATTAGTACCTGATCAAAACAGTGATGAAATTTCTGCTTTGTTCCAAAAACACTTTGAGTCTATCGCTCCAAAATCGGTAAAAGTTAAAGTTTCTGCTCATCATGGTGGTGAGCCAGCTGTTACCGACCTAAACTCTAAAGGATATAAAGCAGCGAGTAAAGCAATGGAAACTACTTTTGGGAAAAATCCAGTACCTGTTCGTCAAGGCGGAAGTATTCCAATAGTTTCCTTTTTCGAAGAAGCTCTTAACACCAATTGCATATTAATGGGATTCGGTTTAAACTCAGATGCTATTCACTCACCAAACGAACACTATGGTTTATTCAATTTCTATAAAGGAATTGAGACCATCCCTTACTTTTTTAAGTATTTCTCGGAATAATTTTTTGGTCGCAGAGGAAAAGTGAAGTCGCAGAGGTCACGAAGAAATCATCTCCATTCCTCTGCGATTTCTTAGCGCCATCTGCGTGCGAATAAAAAAAATAAAATTCATTTATGGAATTGCATTATGAACTGCATCTAAAGTTCAAAAGCAATTCACGTGAATCAAATTTTAAAACTTAAAGACCCTCGTTATTTCCAGATTATTTTCCTTGGAAGCTTCCTTGTTTTTGGCTTAATTGCTCTAGACTGGAAAATTAACTTCATTGTCGCTACAGCAATAATTCTATCAGTAACGGCAACTCAATTAATTGCAATAAAAAAATACAAACTACCCTATCAATCCATACTTAGTGCCTTTATTTCTGGACTCGGCTTAATTCTTTTATTAAGAGCAAACGAAATAGGTACCTATGCTCTTGCAGGTGTTTTAAGTATAGCTCCCAAATTTTTAATCAGATATAAAGGCAAACATATTTTTAATCCGGTGAACTTCGGAATTATCGTCACCATTATAATTTCTGGAGATGCTTGGATTTCACCGGGTCAATGGGGAAGCACTTCTCTTTATTTATTAGGTATTGGAATTTTTTCATGGCTAGTCCTAACCAAGGTTAAACAACTCGTTAATGGACTTGTTTTCTTGGGGACATTATTTGTATTAGAGACTGTTTATTTGAACCTGTATTTGGAGTGGCCAATGGACTTTGTAACACACAAGTTCACAAGTGGATCATTATTGCTTTTTAGCTTTTTTATGATCACCGATCCACGAACCACTCCAAATCACTTTTGGATTCGCGGAATTTGGGCGGCAATAATAGCAGGGATATCCTTTTATTTAATGGAGTTCCAGTATATATCAGCGGCTCCGTTTTGGGTATTGTTTTTTATTTCACCATTAACTCCTTTTATTGATTCTCTTTCTAAAACTAAATCTTTTAAATGGAATCCCTCAGAGAACTCAGAGCACTCAGAGGGTAAAATCTAAATAACAACTACCCTCATATTACTCTGAGAACTCTGAGGGGTACAAAATCAAATTAATAAGTATGAAAAAGACAAGTTTAATTTTAAGTGCTTTAACTGCAATTACAGTTTCTGCCCAAGCTTTTTGTGGATTTTATGTTGCAAAAGCTGATGGAAAATTATTTAACAAATCATCCCAGGTTATCATGGTAAGAAACGAAACAAGTAATCGTAACACAATAACTATGGCCAACGATTACGAGGGAGATTTTAAAGAATTCGCTGTGGTTGTACCGGTCCCAGTTGTACTTCGAGAAGAAGAAATCAAAGTGGTAAAAAAAGACCTCTTTGAAAGATTCGATAGCTACTCAGCTCCTCGATTAGCTGAATATTATGATCAAAACCCTTGTTATCAATACGAGTTAAGAAAAATGATGATGTCTGAAGCAAACGCTTCCTTGGCGATGTCAGACTCTTTTGAAGTAGAGGAAGAAGATAAATACGAAGGAGTGTCCATAGAAGCCCAATACGAAATTGGAGAATATGACATCCTAATTCTTTCTGCAACCGAATCCAATGGGTTAAAAAACTGGCTTACTGACAACGGTTATAAAATTCCCGAAAAAGCAAACGAAGTGCTAACCACTTATATTAAGGATGAAATGAAATTCTTTCTTGCTAAGGTGAACACAAAAAGACTTAATAATAGAAGAGGAAATTATTTAAGCCCGATACAAATTTCATTTACGCACAAAAAATTCATGTTACCTATAAGACTAGGAATGGCGAACTCAAATGGAACTCAAGATTTAATTGTTTACGCTTTGACAAAAAATGGAAGAGTTGAAACTTCTAACTACAGAACTAAGGAAATGCCTTCAAATATTGATATTCCTTTATTTGTAGAAGATGTTTTTGGAGATTTTTACAAAAGCGTTTTCAGTAAAGCTTGGACCAATAATAAATCGGCCACTTTCTTGGAATACTCATGGAACTTAGACGGTAGTAACTTTACTAAATGTGACCCATGTAGCACTACTCCACCTAAAGCTCAAGAATTAATTAACGCAGGTGTTGATTGGTTAAGCGACAATGGAAATAGATGGGGTGCTGATTATAGCGGTCCATTGCATTTCACAAGACTTCATGTCAGATACGATAGAGAACATTTTCCACAAGATTTAGCTTTTACAGAAACTAGAAACCGTCAGAATTTTCAATGCAGATATGTCCTAAGACACCCTGCTAAAGTTCAAGATGAAAGTTGTTCAGAGGTTCTTCCTTATTACAAAACAGTCTTAAACAGAAGAAATTCAGAATTAGAAAATTTATCCGAGATTACTTGGTGGGATACCAATTGGTACAAGGCATATCCTCAAAAATATGCAGATAAGATTGCCAGACTCGAATCAAAATCAAACGATAAGGAAGATCAAAATTCTATATTGCCCATTATCCCTAAAAACAACTTCCCCCCTAGTATGTTATGGTTTATTATAGGTTGTAGTTTGATACTAATATCTTTCACCCCATTTTTAAAACCTCAACATTAATTATCAAGGCCGATTAATTCGGCCTTGATTTTTGTAACAAAATTCAATCTAAATGGTTTTAACTATAACATTCAAAATCAGTATTTTGCAAAGGTGTTAAGAGGTGTTTGGACCATATTAATTATTTTCTTTTCCTTTTTGAGCTTCGCTCAAAGAGGTTACATCATTGAAAACAAAGGCCAACTACCTGATAACGTGCTGTTTCACATCCCTTTAAATTATGGAGATGTATACATTGAAAAAGAAGGATTAAAAGTAAAAGTTCTTAGTCCTTTTGAATTGGATAATGTGCTTTCTAACCACGAACACGAACCACAAATTCAAAATCACAAATTATTTCACACGGAATCTAACGAAATATCAGGACATGTTTTTAACGTTAATTTCCTTGGAGCGGATTTATCTGGAGAATTTCAGAAAAACAAAATCCTTAGTCATAAAATCAATTATTTCTTGGGGAATACGCGAGCAACAAACATCCAACCTTTTCAAGAATTAATTATTCATGATATATATTACCAAACAGATTTTCGACTTTATTTTAAAGGAGATGCTATCAAATATGAATTCATATTAAGAGAAGGAGCAAATCATAACCAAATAAAAGTTGAATATGATCACTTAATGGACGTAGATATTCAAAAAAGTAAAATCACTCTAAAAACATCTGTGGGAAATATTTATGACCAAGATCCAATTTCCTATTGCCCTCAAAATCATAATCTTGAAATCCCAACTAAGTTCAACAAAGTAGACGATAAAACAATTGACTTCGAATTGGATACTTCAAAAATAACTTACCCTTTAATAATAGACCCTCAACTTATCTTTGCAACATTTACTGGAGCTAGATACGACAATTGGGGCTACACAGCAACTTACGACGACTTGGGTTATGGATATGCTGGAGGAATTGATTTTTTCGGAACCTATATCACAACAACAGGAGCTTTTCAAACTAACTACGGCGGTGGACAAATTGATGTTGCCATATCCAAATTTACTCCTGACGGATCGGAAATGGTATACTCTACTTACATTGGCGGTGAAGCACTTGAAGCCCCGCATAGTATGATTGTAAACAGTAAAGGAGAACTCGTAATATATGGGGTAACAAGCTCTACCAACTTTCCAATTTCAACTAACGCTTATGATAAAACATTCAACGGTGGAACTACTGTTGGAGCTAGTAATGTTTTAACATTTGATAATGGAACTGATATTTTTATAAGCAAACTAAGTTTTGATGGAAGTCAGTTATTAGGAAGCACTTTTTATGGAGGCAGTGGAAATGACGCATTAAACGACGCGAATCAAAATAGCTTCTTGTATAAGAATTATGCTGATGTTTACAGAGGCGAGGTAACAGTGGACAAAAATGACAACATCTTCATTTCATCGGTCACTAGCAGTATTGATTTGCCAATCTTAAACGGATTCCAACCAACTTTTGGAGGTGGTAATCAAGACGGATGCTTAGCCAAATTCACAGATGATTTATCAAACATTATTTGGAGTTCGTACTTTGGTGGGACAGGAGATGATGCTTGTTATGCCAGCAAACAAAACCAGGCAGATGAGACTTATTTCACAGGTGGAACGACTAGTAACAATATAAACACCTCAAGTAATGCTTTAATTCCAAATTATCAGGACAGTATTGACGGATATGTAGCAAGAGTCTCATCTAATGGATCTACTTTACTTAATTGTTCATATTTAGGAACATCAGAATATGATCAATCCTATTTAGTAGATGTTGATAATGACGGTTTTGTTTATTGTTTTGGACAAACATTTGGAAATATGCCTGTAAGTGATTCTGTGTTCAAAATTGACAACAGTACTCAATTTTTAATGAAATTAAACCCTACATTATCAGCAATCGAAAAATCTACACTTATTGGCAATGGTATTAAAGAATTAAATCTTGTCCCAAGTGCTTTAATGGTAAGCGATTGCAAAGAAATATATCTATCTGGATGGGGAGGAGAAGCCAATGGCACATTAGGAACAACCAATGGACTTCCTACTACTTCTGACGCGTATATAAAAACAACTGATGGATCTGATTTTTACTTTATGGTACTTGAACCAGATTTTGAAAAATTAAAGTACGCTACCTTCTTTGGCGGTTCAACCTTAAGAGAACATGTTGATGGAGGAACAAGTAGATTTGATAGGTCAGGTACTATATACCAAGCTGTTTGTGGAGGATGTGGTGCGTCTTCAGCTTTTCCAGTAACTCCAAATGCGTTTTCAACTGAAAACCCATCACTCAATTGTAATTTGGCTTTAATCAAAATGGATATCTCTAAATTAAACGCAAACCTACAGTTCACCAATGATTCAAGTTATTGTGAAGATAGCCCTATAACCTTTTATAACGAAAGTACTGGAGGAAAAGAATATAAATGGATTTACCCTGACGGGTCAACTAGTAATTCATATAATGGTAGTTTCGTTTTTCCCGACTCCGGAACTTACACAATTAAACTTGTAGCCATTGACTCGGCCCAGTGCCCATATAGAGATACAGCCGAAATGGATGTTGCTGTAATTATGTTTCCAGAAATAACATTTGATATTGATACATTTTTATGCAATGACTCAGAAATTGAAATCTCTACGATAGGCGGGCCAAATGATTCTAATTACACATGGTACGCAAACAATAAGTTAATAGATGGTCAAACTCCATTAATTAAATACCTTGTAGATTCCACAACCACATTTGATGTAGAATACACTAACATTTGTGGGACAAGAGAAGAATCCATTACCATTCCTTTTTACTATCCTCCGATTAGCATTTCCCAAAAGGATACTTTTTGCGAATATGAAGATCAAAAATTTTATTTCCCTATTGAAGAAAACTACGAAGTGAGCGAAATAAACAACAAGCCTTTCGTTCTGTTTAATGATTCCATTTTATTTGGACAAAGCTCAAACACTTATATCATTAACGTTGAAAATTTTTGTGGATCTGTACTTGACACTTTCGATGTTCAAGAAGTTATAATTGTTCCAGAACTAAGTCCCGATGCAATTGTCTGTCCAGGAGACTATGTTAATATTTATGCAAAAGGAGGTGATAATTATGTTTGGGAAGGAGAAACAATTAATGATTCATCACAGGCTAATCAAAATATTCAAATTTGGGAATCAACAACATTCCCCGTAACGGTTTACAAAAACGGATGCGCTAAAACAGACTCAGTGGAAATAACAGTATTCCCTAAACCAAAGCAGAATATTTTAGATGATTACACAATCCATTTCGGTGATGAAATCACACTAAGTTTAAACGAAAACTTCAGGTATGTATGGTCTCCAAGAGATTTCCTATCCAATCCCAACTCTCACATCACAACAACCAAACCCGATGATGATATAACCTATTACTACACTTATGATAGTGATGAAAATTGTAAAATAACCGACTCCGTAAAAATTAAAGTTATTTTTCCGATTTATGTACCCAATACTTTCACACCAAATGGTGATGGTAGAAACGAGAAGTTTTACGTTTATAGTCACGTTTTGGATGAATTTGAATTTTACATTTATAACCGATGGGGAAATTTAATTTTTGAAACCACTAATTTATCTGAAGGTTGGGACGGAACTTTCAAAGGCAACCCGCAACAAGAAGATGTTTACGTTTACAAACTTCGTTATGTATTAAGGTACACAGGAAGGTGGCAAGAAAAAGTTGGCACCATTAACCTAATTCGATAACCCGTAGAGACGTGCCGAGGCGCGTCTAAATCCCAAAAGAAGATTACTCAAAAACAACTACCAGCACATTGTTCTAAGTAGAAAAGAAATTGTAAAAACCTTTTATCTGTAGTGGCCTAAGAAAATAGGCCATTGTTCATTACGTCAAATCCTATTTTTTAAGATTCATTACATGTTACTTTACATTATGGCTTGTTATAGCCTATTTTCATAGGCCACTACATACATAAAAACTAAATAAAAGAGGGGTGCTCTTGCCAAAACACCCCTCAATATACATGCTTAAAAGAACTTAGGTTCGACATAACCCCTAGTCAGCTATTATTGTTATGTCAAGACTATAATGACCTGCACTTAAGAATGATACACTTTTTTTTAAAAAAAATATTTAAACCATAAAAAACCCCTATTTCTAGGGGTTTGAAACTTGTGATAAGTACAATCTAAAGTTGGTAATGTGTGTGTGTACTTCTATAATGCAAGAACATTCCAAAAGATACAGCTTAACTTTTACCCTTTAGCTATTTCATCCAAATCTATAATATCATCAGCTTTTAACACTGGATCACTTGGTCGAAAAACAAACTCTCCTTCTCCAAATGCATCCAAAGTAACATTGCTTCCAGGATGAACTTCACCTTTTAAAATCAGCTTCGATAACTCATTCAAAACTTCTCTTTGAAGAACTCTTTTTAAAGGTCGAGCTCCAAATTGAGGGTCATATCCTAATCTGGCTAATTCTTCAAAAGCAAAATCTGTTGCTTGTAAGTTTACATTTTGTTTTGCCAAACGATCTTGAATATCCTTGAACAAAATCTTCACAATTCCAGAAATTTCATTTACACTCAGAGGCGTAAACATAATTGTTTCATCAATTCTGTTTAAAAACTCTGGACGAAGTGTTTGTTTTAGCAATTCGAAAACTTCAACTTTTGTTCTCTCTCCTATCGACTCTAAATCTTCCAACCTTGCTTTTTCATAATTCGCCTGAATGATATGAGAACCAATGTTAGACGTTAAAATCAAAATCGTGTTTTTGAAATTCACCACACGTCCTTTGTTGTCCGTTAAACGCCCGTCGTCTAAAACTTGTAAAAGCGTATTAAATACATCAGGATGCGCCTTTTCAATCTCGTCAAATAAAACAACAGAATAAGGCTTCCTACGAACAGCTTCGGTTAACTGACCACCTTCATCATATCCAACATAACCCGGAGGTGGACCAACTAATCGAGACACCGAATGTTTCTCTTGATATTCACTCATATCAATTCTAACCATTGCGTTTCTATCATTAAACAAGAACTCACTTAAAGCTTTCGCCAATTCCGTTTTACCTACACCAGTTGTTCCCAAGAATATAAATGATCCTATAGGTCGATTTTGATCCTGTAAACCAGCTTTATTACGTCTCACCGCATCAGCTACAGCATGAATCGCATCCTCTTGCCCAACTACAGATTTATGTAATTCTTCCTCTAATCGAAGTAATTTTTCAACCTCAGCTTCAACTAATTTCGAAACAGGAATTCCCGTCCATTTACTAATTACATCTGCAATTTCCTCAGCATCCACTTCCTCTTTCACCATCTTTTCATTACTCTGGATATCAGCTAACTTTTGCTTCAACTCCTCTTCTTTAGCTTTAGCCTCCTTAATTTTCCCATAACGCAATTCAGCTACTTTTCCATAATCACCTGCTCTTTCTGCCTGCTCTGCTTCCAGTTTGAATTTTTCAACATCTTCTTTTGCTTGCTGAATACCATCAATAACCTCTCTCTCTGCTTCCCATTTTGCCTTCAGTTCATTTTTTTGGTCATTTAACTCAGCTAACTCTCCTTTTATGTTCTCTAATTTTGCACTTGCTCCTTCTCTTTTAATAGCTTCACGCTCAATTTCTAACTGAAGAATTTTACGCTCCAACACCTCTAACTCTTCAGGTTTAGAGTTGATTTCCATTCTTAATTTCGAAGCAGCCTCATCAATCAAGTCAATTGCTTTATCGGGCAAGAATCTATCTGTAATATATCTTTGAGAAAGCTCAACTGCAGCGATGATTGCCTCATCTTTAATCTGCACTTTATGGTGCGTTTCATATTTATCTTTGATTCCCCTTAAAATAGAAATCGCATCTTCTGTTTGAGGTTCATCAACGATAACTTTTTGGAATCGACGTTCTAAAGCTTTATCCTTCTCAAAATACTTTTGATATTCATTTAAAGTTGTTGCTCCAACAGATCTTAACTCACCTCTAGCCAAAGCTGGCTTCAAGATGTTTGCAGCATCCATTGCTCCTTCTCCTCCACCTCCTGCACCAACAAGTGTGTGAATTTCATCGATAAAAAGAATGATATCACCATTACTTGATGTTACCTCCTTCACTACAGATTTCAATCTTTCTTCAAACTCACCCTTGTATTTTGCTCCTGCAATTAAAGACCCCATATCAAGTGAGTAGAATGTCTTGTCTTTTAAGTTTTCAGGAACATCACCATTAATAATTCTGTGGGCAATACCCTCAGCGATTGCAGTTTTACCTACTCCTGGCTCACCAATTAAAATCGGGTTATTCTTTGTTCTTCGAGATAAAATTTGAAGCACTCTTCTGATCTCATCGTCTCGACCAATTACGGGGTCAAGCTTCCCTTCCTTAGCCAATTTATTAAGGTTCTTAGCATACTTCTCTAATGAATTGTATGTATCCTCTTGAGATTGAGAGGTTACCTTTTCACCTTTTCTTAATTCTTGAATAGCAGCAGTTAACCCTTTTTCATTTAGCCCACTATCTTTTATAAGCTGAGATGCATTGTCTGAAGTTTTCATTAATCCAAACAAAATATGCTCCAGAGAAACGTATTCATCACCTGATTTTTCAGCAAAGTTTGCTGCCTTATTTAATGCTTCATTAGCGAATCTAGATAAGCTTGGAGATCCTCCAGAAACTTTTGGATACCCTTGAATAATTCGATCAAGTGCTTGCTCAACTACTTTAAAGTTTACGCCTAGTTTATTGAAAATAAAAGGGATTACGTTTTGATCTACCTCAAAAACACCTTTTAAAATATGTCCGAGCTCAATAGTTTGAGTCTCATTACCAACAGCGATTTGTTGAGCTCGCTGAATGGCTTCTTGTGATTTAATTGTAAAATTATTGAAGTTCATGTTGTTAACTTTTAAATATTATGTTTCGGTTTCTGAAACAGTTTTGTCAAAGCTCATTCCAATACAGTAAGTTTTAAATATCACTGAAAAAAAGTCAGAAACAACTGATGTTCAACGACTTTTTGGCGCACCAGTTAATTTTTAACGGAATATTTGACAGAGTTTTTATTGTTAAAGTTTAATTAACCAATCTAATCTTAATAGGTGAGCTATTTTCTCAAATGCAAATGTTTAAAACAATATTTAAAACCACTAGCCTGTTCTTACTCTAGCACTTATTTTTGTTTAGGAGATATGAGAAAATTACAAATCCTTGCAAGTGTTGTTTTTGCCTTGGCCTGCACCAGTTTTTATTTAGGTGGAGAAAATCCAAGTCAACCTGCTTCTAGTGTTAAACCACTTGAGGTAGTATCTTCTTCATTATCTCCAGAGGAGTTGTTTGCAATGAATCACCCTAAAAGGGAATTAAGATCTGCATGGATTACAACTTTCACAAATTTAGACTGGCCTAGCAAGCGTGGTTTATCATCTACCGAACAAAAAGCTGAATTCTTGAATATCATCAATGAATTTGAAGAAAACTCTATAAACGCAGTAATTGGTCAAGTTAGAGCTTCATCAGACGCCTTTTATAAAAGTGAATTATCTCCATGGAGCGAATGGTTAACAGGAACTCAAGGTAAAGCTCCCGATAATGGTTTTGATCCCTTAGCATTCATGGTTAAGGAATGTCACGATCGAAACATGGAATTCCACGCTTGGTTTAATCCTTTCCGAGCTGTTTCTCATGTGCGTTTTTCAAGTGTTTCGGACGATCACATTACCAAAAAGAAACCTGAATGGTTTTTCCAATATGGAAATACTATGTACTACAACCCTGGAATCCCAGAGGTTAGAGCATACATCTGCGATGTGGTAAAAGAAGTTGTGAAAAATTATGATATTGACGGCGTTCACTTTGATGATTATTTCTACCCTTACTCAATTGAAGGAGAAACGATTCCAGACGATAAGGAATTTAAAAAATACGCAAGAGGTTGTCAAAATATAGATGACTGGAGAAGAGATAACATAAACCTTCTGATCCAAGAGGTTTCACAAACAATTAAAGCAACAAAATCTCATGTGAAATTTGGTGTAAGTCCATTAGCTATATGGAGAAACCACAAACAAGATGCTGATGGAAGTTTCACAAATAGCGGACAATCGAGCTATGATAATCTTTACTGCGATACAAAATTATGGATTGAGGAAAACTGGGTGGATTACATGGCCCCTCAACTTTACTGGAGTACTTCAAATCAATACGCTAATTATAATCATTTAATTAATTGGTGGACTAAACATGATTATGACAGACATCTTTATGTAGGCCATGCGATTTACAAACTGGATACAAGAAATCGCCACAGCTTCGGAACTGATGAATTAGTTAAGCAAGTTGACATTTCCAGAAAAAATGGTAAAGTGAATGGAAACATTTATTTCCGAGCAAAAGCATTTGTAAGCAATCATCAAAACTTCCAAAAAACTATAAGCGAATCAATTTATAGATACCCTTCTTTGGTTCCACCAATGACTTGGATTGATAGTGTTGCTCCTTCAGAGCCATTAAAGTTAAAAGCTAAAACTAAGGATGACGTAGTTAATTTAAAATGGAAAGCACCTAAATACGAAGTAGCGTCTGATTCTGCAGCTTATTATGTTATCTACAGATTTGAGGAAGGTGAAGATTTAAACTTAAACCTATCAAATAAGATTTTGAGTATTCAAAAGACGACTGAATTTAATGACTCAACTGCTAACTCAGAAAAGTGTTATCAATACGCTGTAACTGCTGTAGATAGGCTTCACAATGAAAGTAAAGAGTTCGCTTTAGCCGAATTAAAATAATAATCTCGAGGCCAAACCTTGTGCAAGTCCGAAAAAAACAAGGGGCCGGAAAAAGCCAAGTTCGCAAGTTTAATTAATTCTTTCAATTTATCGTAAAGGTCATTTTGGATTCTTATAATTTTTTCTGATTCCCCACAATCTTACCTATAAATTTTAGCTACAGCTAATACAAGTCTATCAAATAATCGTTCTCCGAAATACCTTCTGTTAAGTTTATAGCAAAACTCGTCTAAATACGCTTGTAGATATTTACCTTTTAT
>CAXRIN010000113.1:0-5034 GCA_964230605.1 Flavobacteriaceae bacterium | reverse complement strand
AGATAAAAGGTAAATATCTACAAGCGTATTTAGACGAGTTTTGCTATAAACTTAACAGAAGGTATTTCGGAGAACGATTATTTGATAGACTTGTATTAGCTGTAGCTAAAATTTATAGGTAAGATTGTGGGGAATCAGTTTGAATTTTAATGAATTCTTAAACATTGAAACGGAAGTGCATAACATCTCCGTTCTCCACAACATATTCTTTTCCCTCAACTGATAATTTACCTGCATCTTTACAAGCCGATTCAGAACCGTATTCAACATAATCAGCATATTTAATCACCTCTGCTCTAATAAAACCTTTCTCAAAATCGGTATGAATAACCCCTGCCGCTTGCGGAGCAGTCATCCCTTCCTTAATCGTCCAAGCCCTTACTTCTTTTACACCAGCTGTGAAATAAGTAGATAAGTTCAGTAATTTATATGCTTCACGAATCAATTTATTTACTCCTGGCTCTTCTAACCCAGCGTCCTCTAAAAACATTTGACGCTCTTCATAATCATCTAACTCAGCGATATCAGCCTCCAACTTTGCACAAACCATTAAAACACAAGCGCTCTCCTCTTCAGCAATCGCTTTAATTTTATCTACATAAGCATTGCCAGATTTCAAAGCAGCTTCATCAACATTACAAACATACATTACTGGCTTTGCGGTAATCAAATTAAGTTCTCCAACAAGTGATTGCTCGTCTTCTGAAAAATCTATTGTCCTTACAGATTTACCTTGCTCTAAAGTAGCAACTACATTCTCAAAAAGCTCAACATGTTTCTTTGCTTCTTTATCACCAGACTTAGCAATTTTCTTTGCTCTTTCCAATCTTTTTTGGACCGTCTCTAAATCTTTAAGCTGTAATTCAATATCAATAGTTTCCTTATCTCTAACCGGATCGACCGACCCATCAACATGCACGATATTTCCATCATCAAAACATCTTACAACGTGAAGAATTGCATCTGTTTCACGAATATTACCCAGGAATTGGTTTCCCAAACCTTCACCTTCACTTGCTCCTTTAACCAAACCAGCAATATCAACAATTTCCATTGTGTTTGGCACCACTCTTTCTGGATTTACTAACTCTTCCAATTTTTCCAATCTTGGATCAGGAACATTAATAGTTCCAACGTTAGGCTCAATTGTACAAAAAGGAAAGTTAGCAGATTGCGCTTTTGCGCTTGATAAACAGTTGAAAAGAGTTGATTTACCAACGTTAGGCAAACCTACAATACCACATTTTAATGCCATAATGAAAAATATTTGCCGCAAAGATACTACTTACCCCCGATATTATGTAATGTAGTTTTAAGCATTAAAAGCTTATTCTCTCCAAGTTTTCAAATGCTCCACTCCATAATCAAATTCCCAAGTTTTCCAACCACTCTTTTTTAAGTCTTCCACTTTAAACCAAACTCCATCACCACTAGCAAATTGCTTTTTTACGACATGAATGTTTTGAGCAGGCATGTAACTCTGAATTAATAACACTGCTTTTTCTTTTTTTGAATTTTCAGCTACTGCTGCAACCATTACAACATGTCCAGGAAATCCGCCAATTATTAAAACATCACCTTCTTTTAAATTTTCAGGACTTTGTTTAACCATCTCCTTGTTTAAACTATAAGTACCTGCATAATTGTATACATTCCATAGGTATTTTCGAAATCCTACATATGCTTTATCTGAGCTATTGGGTTTATGATAATAATAAACACTATTTCCTTTCACTCCAATCTTATTCCCCTCACGCCATTTGGAATATTCAGCTTTAAATCCTGAAGTGTAATTGAAATGTATTTGCTTGTATTTTTTTACAGAATATAAATATTCAGCTCGCAACCTCATTACTGCATCGGCACATTGTTGTAAATCTGTTTCTCCAACATCTATATCTAAAACTCCAGCATTTAAAACTTGAACTGTTTTTTTCTTCCCATTATATAACCTAATGGGCGTTCCTTTTGGTTTCATGGGCAGAAATCGTAAAAACTCTCCAAAACTTCCTGAGTCCACTTTAGTTAATTTAAAGCCTTTTGGAACTGGATGTCTGTTCAGTAAATAATCGGATGAAGTATGATTCCAAGCATAACGAACCCAATTTGGCTTTTGATAATTTGACTCTGCATCTCCGGTAACTGGAACTTCAATTAAATTATTAGTTTGTGGCTGCTGACAAGAAAAATGAATACCTATTACTACAACCGATAATGTTAAGAATACTAAACTGACTTTTTTCATAATCTTTTAGCGTCAAATTCACACTTTTAGTGTCTTCAACCAATTCATATTTAGTAATCGTGGTTGATCATTTATTAATCGTAAGTTTTCATTTAGTTAAATTGTCTTTGATTCCTTATTCTTTCTAAGCCTGAATTCTTATTTTTGCAGTGAATTTTAAATCAATTCTTTTGTTAGAAGTTAAATCTCAAGGATACTCAGTAATTATAGGTGACGATGCACTTTCTCACCTTAACGATTTTTTGAATCAAAAACAGTATTCTAAATACTTTATAATTGTCGACGAGAACACCATTGAGCATTGTCTTCCTACAATTGTCACCAACATTGATGTGCTTTCCAACGCAGAAGTTATTCAAACAGAAAGTGGAGAAGAAAACAAAACTATCGAAGTAGTTACTCAAGTTTGGTACGCCATGAGTGAGGCTCATGCGGATAGGAAAGCTTTGGTTGTGAATCTTGGAGGTGGTGTTATCTCTGATATGGGTGGGTTCATTGCTTCAACTTACAAAAGAGGAATAGATTTTCTTAACATAGCTACTACATTGCTTTCACAAGTGGATGCAAGTGTTGGAGGAAAACTTGGAATTGATTTGGGTGGTTTAAAAAACCAAATTGGTGTTTTTAACTTCCCTCAAATGGTGGTTATTTACCCTCCTTTCCTTGAAACTCTGGAATTTAGACAGTTAAGAAGTGGATTTGCAGAAGTTTTAAAACATGCTTTAATTCAAGATGCTAACTACTGGGAAGAAGTTAAAAAGATAAAGGTTTCGAGAGAATACAACTGGAGTAAAATCATCGAACATTCAGTTCAGATTAAAAATAAAGTTGTTTTAGAAGATCCTCGAGAAAAGGGATTAAGAAAGATTTTAAATTTCGGTCATACTATTGGTCACGCAATTGAAACTTGGCATTTAGAAAACGATCCAAATTTCTTCCTTCACGGAGAAGCTATTGCCATGGGAATGATTGCTGAAGGTTATCTTTCCAAAACAAAAACTGGTTTATCAGAATCAGAATTATCGGAAATAGTTAATGTACTTAAATCAGTTTATGATTTAAAACCTTTATCTACAGATAATTTTGAAAATTATTGTGGATTAATGATTCACGATAAAAAGAATTCTGGTGGTCAAATATCTTGTTCTTTACTTACTAAAATTGGAGAATGTAAATGGGATATTTTTGCTGATAAACAAGACTTACTAAACGCATTAGAATATTACAATAAAACTGTTGCTTAATGGAAAAACTAACTATAAAAGCGGAATCCAAAATAATTAATGGAGAAGTAAATTTAACAGCTAGTAAAAGTGAGAGCAACAGAGTTTTAATTATTCGAGCATTATGCGAAGAGTTCTTTCCTATTAACAACTTAGCAGCTGCTAAAGACACTGAAACAATGATTAAGTTGTTGGCTGATGAAGGTAGCTTAAAAGATGTAGGTCCTGCTGGAACAACAATGCGTTTCTTAACTGCTTATTATGCAAACACGCCCGGAACATGGACTTTAACTGGTAGTGAAAGAATGAAAAATCGTCCAATTGCTATTCTTGTGGACGCATTAAAGCAATTAGGAGCTAAAATTGAATACTTAGAGAAAGATGGGTGCCCTCCAATGAAAATTGAAGGAGGGAATTTAAAAGGAGGTAAAATTAGTATTGATGGTTCTGTGAGTTCTCAATACTTATCAGCATTAATCATGATTGCTCCAACTTTACCTGGTGGCTTAGAAATGGAACTTACCGGAAAAATCGCTTCTATCCCTTATCTTAAAATGACTTTAGCGCTAATTGCAGAGTTTGGGGCAAAATACACTTTTGAAGGAAATACCATTAAAATCGAAGAAGGTAAATACCAAGGTAAAGAATTTACTGTAGAAGCCGATTGGAGCGCAGCATCTTATTGGTATCAAATCGCGGCATTAGCCGACGAAGCAGAAATAACCTTAAAAGGATTAAAAGAAGTTAGCTTACAAGGAGATTCTGCAATTGTTGATATGTACACCAAATTTGGCGTTGAGTCAACTTTTAATGGAAATCAGGTTACTTTAAAGAAATGCCAAAACCTTAATCCAGATTCTTTTGACTATGATTTTTCAGATTGTCCTGATGTTGCACAAACCCTGGCCGCTACTTTGGTTGGATTAAACATAAAAGGTCATTTTAAAGGTTTAGAAAGTTTAAGAATAAAGGAAACTGATAGAATCGCTGCCATTAAACAGGAATTGGAAAAATTCGGGAGCTCAATTGATATTTTACCTGATGATGAAATACAGATAAATAATTCACCAATCAAGGATTTCGAAGGAAGCATTGAAACTTATGATGATCATAGAGTAGCAATGAGTATCGCTCCACTTTGTTTAAAGGTAAATCAAGTTGAAATTGAAGAACCAAATGTTGTGGCTAAATCATATCCAGACTTCTGGAAAGATTTAAGTAATAAAGGACTAGTTAATTTCTAAAACAAAATTTCATTTATCACGTAACAAATCCCAAAACAAAAAAAGTTTGGGATTAAGTTTACTGCATAAAGAGCGAAACAGCTTTGCTTTTAGTTTAAATACAATTTGTATCCTATTATCTGTTGGATACATTATAACTTATACATTACTAGGTATATATAACGTTGCCAAATACACATCCTGTAGATTCCCCAAAAATTAGGGCAGCAATATTAATCAATAAATTTGCTGTATATGACAAGAAGAAAATTCACCTCAAAGTTCAAGACGAAGGTTGTATTGGAGGCGCTCAAAGAGCGAATCAGCCTATCGGAATTAGCTC
>CAXRIN010000112.1:0-19133 GCA_964230605.1 Flavobacteriaceae bacterium | reverse complement strand
GATAAAAGGTAAATATCTACAAGCGTATTTAGACGAGTTTTGCTATAAACTTAACAGAAGGTATTTCGGAGAACGATTATTTGATAGACTTGTATTAGCTGTAGCTAAAATTTATAGGTAAGATTGTGGGGAATCAGTATATTTTTTTAATATTTTTTACATCTAAATTAATGGATAAAGTTTAGCTTCATTATTAACCGTATTAATATTAAGCTTCAGGTTTTATAAGATTATTCTTTTTGTATTTAATTGATTCTTTGTAGTTGAATTGATCTAAAATATTATTCATGTTATATATTGATCCTCGTAAAGCATTACTCAGTATTATAATCGTGTAACCGTTTTGGGGTATTCTAATATAGATGTGTCTGTTTCCGTGCCACCATCCAGTGTGGTAAACTATTTTCCCTAATTTTTTATGATATTTCAATCTCCAGCCTAATCCGTATGATTTGTTGAATCTTTTTTTGTTGTGTGGAGAATGAGCTAAATCCATAATAGAATCCGAAAGCAACACACCATTTGTAAGTGCTTGATCAAACTTGAACAAATCACTGGCGTTTGAGAAAATACCCTTATCTCCAACAATGCCATCTAAGTAATCAAAATCGAAAATTTTATTCCATTGAGTATGCCCCAAAACTAAGTTTTTAGGAATAGAGTCGTCCTTCAAATCAAAAACAAAACTGTCGTCCATTCCGCATTTCGAAAGAATCCGTTTTTGAATAATATTGTGATAGCGATCATTTTCAACAGCTTCGATTATTGAAGCTAGCAAAAGATAGTTTGTATTGCAATAATTATGTTTTCTTCCTGGAGGGAAATAATGACCAGGGTTATGAAAATCCATAACACATAAAACAGTATCATTATAAATCAAGTGTTCTTTATCGTCAATTACATTGTCGCAGTAATAGTAGTATTGAGCTAATCCTGATCTGTGCGCTAATAAATGTTTAATTATTATTCTGCTATAATGTTCAGGAAGGTTAGGAAGAAACTTAGTAATAGTGTCTTCTAAATTAATTTTTCCTTCTTCAATTAGCTGTAAAATAACAGTTGCTGTAATAGGTTTAGTAATACTAGCTAATTGCATTGAAGAGTTGTCTTGAAGCTTAATTCTACGTCTAATATTAGCGTAGCCGTTAGTTGTGTCAAATACAATCTGCCCATTTTTTGCAACCAAAATCTGCCCATTAAACCTCCTTTTCTTGATTAATTTCCTGAAATATTTTTGTACTTCGGCAATTTCATTTGCATCAATTAAAATTGAATCTTTTATAAGAGAAGTTTCAATAGTATCAATTGGTAAAGTGGGATCTTGTTTAGGAATAGAGGATAAGGAAGCAGTTTCCGAGCAGGACCAAATCACAACTGCTAATAACAAACCTACCCAAATCTTCATAACTGATTTACAAATATACTTTCTTAGAAACCCAAAAGCAACTAAATCATTCTGTAATAACAATTCTTAACTTATTACGATTACAAAATCGAGTTCCTTATATTTGGGGTGCAATAGATTAGCGCATTTTCATTTTCTGGAACGGTTTTTGAAATCGCGTGCTTTACCAAAAACAAAAGATCAATAAAATGAATTTATTTTTGAAAACAGGAAAGTCGGTGATAATAACTTTATTAGCAGTTTTATTAGTAAGCTGTAATGCTTCAAAATCATTAACTAAGAAAGGAGATAAACTTGCTGATGCAGGGATTCATAAAGAGGCGGTTGAGTTTTATATTAAAGCTTTAAACAGAAATAGAGCTAATGTTGATGCTCAAGTTGGTTTAAGAAAGAGTGGAGGGGAAGTGATGACTGACTTACAATCAAAGTTTTTCAAGGAGTATAATGCCGATAATTTTAGATCATCTGTTTACACTTTCATGGAAATGGAGAAATTCAAAGAGCGATTAGATGCTTATAATGCTGAATTAACCATTGCAAATCATACCAAGGAAGATTTCAAAATTGCAAAGAAAAACTATCTTGAGGCGCAGTTTGAAAAAGCTAATCAATATATGGCTGAGGAGCAGTTTGGACAAGCTGAAGCTATTTTTGTTGAAATTCAAGAAATTGAACCATCTTATAAAGGAGGTGACTTAGAAAAATTGAAAGAGATTGCTCAATTAGAACCTCCATACAGAAGAGGTAATGAGTATTTGGATCAAAATAAGAATAGATCAGCTTATATGGAATTCAAAAGAGTAACTGATCAAAACCCTAATTACAAAGATGCTAAGTTTAAGCAAGAAGAAGCTTTGGAATTAGCTCAATTCCCTGTTGCTATTTTAAAATTCAAGAATTTTTCAGGAGAAAATGGAGCTTCGGAAAAAGTTGAAGCCAACATGATTAATGATTTATTGAACAACAAAGGCCCATTTGTCAAAGTTTTAGATAGAACTAATATGGATGATGTTTTGAATGAGCAATACCTAGCTATGAATGGTTGGGTTGAAGGGAAAGGAGCTGTTAAAACTGGTCAATTACTTGGAGCAAAAGCAATTTTAAGTGGGAAACTCTTAAGTGTTAAAAAAGAGACCAGAGCGCCTCAGGTTAAACGTGAGAAAGCGTACAAAAAAAGAGCTGAAAAGTTTTATAATAGTGAAACTAAAAGAACAGAAACTAAATATGTTTATGATAAGATTTACTACAATAATCATCAAGGTTATACAAGAACAACAGTTTCAATTCAATACATTCTTGTGTCTGCAGAAACAGGAGAAGTACTTTCTTCTGGGATAGAGGAGAGAGTTATTGAAGATAAGATCAACTATAATTCATATCAAGGAGATTATAGAGATTTATACCCAGGGACATGGAAGGTGAGATTCCAAGATTCTCCAGAAGACAGAAGAATTACAAATAGAAATCAAGTAAGAGATTTTCAAAATACTTTTACTGCAAATAAAGTTATGAGATCGGCGAATGATTTAGCGGAAGACGCTTACAAAGCTCTTGGTGCTGATATTGCTAAGAAAGTATATGATTTTAACCCAGAGAAATAATGACAAGAGTTTTCTTAATCATATTAACTGCGTTTGCCTTAGTTGCTTGTAAATCTAATGAACACAAGGTTTCTCGTTCAAATCCTGAACCTCATTGGGTTTCCTATATTCCAACACATCCTGATTTTTATGTGGGTGTTTATAGTGTTCAAAAAACAGGGATGGACTACAGGGAGAAAGCTAAAAAAGGTGCTTTAGAAAACATAGCAAGTGAAATATCTGTAATTATTTCAGGGGAGTCGGTTTTGAAAACTATTGAAACTACTGGTGATTTTAATCAAGAGTATAAACAAGAGGTAGTTGTTAAATCAACCGAGAATATTGAAGGTTATGAGCTAGTTGGAAGCTGGGAAAATGAAACCGAATATTGGGTTTATTATCGATTGTCGAAATATAAATATGCTCAAATTAAGAAGGAGAGAATTTCCAAAGCATTGAATTTGGCAAAGGATTTTTTTAGTAGAGCAAAAGAAAACCATATTAATAACAACTACCATGAAGCATTTGTGTTATGTATCAAGGCTTTGGAAAGTGTGAGTAATTACTTGGATGAGCCATTACAAACAGAAGTAGATGGTAAAAAGGTTTATTTCGCGACTGAGGTAATGAGTTATACTCAGGAAATGGTGAATGAATTGTCTATAAAACCTTCAAAAGAGGATATAACCATTCTTTTAGGGCAAACTATTGGTGAGGATGATGTTTATTTCAATGTATCGAATGATAAAGGTGTTGCGATTTCTCAGATTCCTTTAAAGTGTGAGTATAAAGCGGTGTTTTTTAAAACCTATAGCATGAAATCTGATGAAAATGGAAAGGCAGGTGTTTCAATTGGTAAGATCAATCAAAGTAAAGAGGAGCAGTTTGTGACAGCGAATTTAGATTTTGAGGATTTAATTTCTGAGACAACGCGAGATAAAATCATCATTAATTTATTGAGTTATATCCCAACAAAGACAGGTAAACTAACACTTCATGTTAACGCGCCTAAAATATTTGTAGTGGCAAATGAAATGAATTTTGGAAAGTCGACAACGCCAACAATTACACCATCTGCTCAACAAGTTCTTTCTTCAAGAGGGTTCAAGGTTGTTACAAATAAGCGCGAAGCAGACTTGGTAATGAAGATAAAATCGGATAGCAAAATGGTGGGATATAACAGAGGTGCTTACCAAGTTGAGCTAAACGGAACAGTTGAGGTGAAAGATTTGAAAACAGGCGAATTAGTTTTTACTGAAGTTATTGAATCGTCAAAAGGACTTCAATTAACCAAGGAAAAAGCATCCATGGACGCCTATTCGAAAGCTGAATCTTATGTTAAGAGAAGGCTGATTCCTAAATTGGCAAATCAATATTTTGCATTCTAATAATGATTCAATTACCAAACAACTACAAAGCCTTAGTTTTTGATCTTGATGGAACATTGGCTGATACAATGCCTGTGCATTATAAAGCTTGTCAGATAGTATGTAACGAGAGAGGTTTTGATTTTCCTGAAGATTATTTTTATCAAGAAGCAGGTAAGCCGACTTTAGAAGTTTTCAGGAATCTAGTGAAAATGTTGGGCAAGAATATTGATGGGAATGAGCTTGGACAAGCTAAGGAACAAAAGTTTTTGGAGCTTATTCCATCCGTTAAACCGCTGTCAATAGTTGCTGATGTTGCTTTGAATCATAAAGGAAAAGTTTCAATGGCAATTGGTAGCGGAGGACAAAAGCATTCGGTAGATTTGACATTAAAAGTTATTGGCTTTGATAATTTTTTTGATTCAATAGTTACTTGTGATGATGTTAAAAAGCATAAACCTCATCCAGAAACATTCCTTAAGGCAGCAAAGGAAATGGGAGTCGCTCCAGAGGATTGTGTTGTTTTTGAAGACGGGGATCCAGGGATTGAGGCGGCTAAAGCAGCTGGTATGATGTGGGTGGATGTTAGGAATTACTTTTAGATAATTCCCTATTACAATTTTCTTCTTTATAATTGTCCTATGATCGTATTAGGATTAATGTCTGGGACTAGTTTAGATGGTTTAGATCTAGCTTTAGTAGAGTTTTTTGAAGAAGGACGATCTTTCAAATTAATCTCCTCAGAAACTATAAAATATCCAAAAGAGTGGGAAGATGCCTTAAGAAATGCAAGATCTTTCTCAGGCCTTGAGTTGACAGAATTAAACGTTAAATATGGAAAGTACACAGGGCGTTTAGTAAATAAGTTTATTACTGGTAAACCCAAACCCGATTTAATATCCTCTCATGGCCATACAATTTTTCATCAACCTCAAAAAGGTTTTACGCTTCAAATAGGTAATCCAATTGATATTGCGGTTAAAACTGGAATTCAGACAGTAGGAGATTTTAGAGCGATGGATGTGAGTAAAGGAGGTGAAGGGGCCCCTTTGGTTCCTGCAGGAGATGAATTTTTATTTAACGATTACGATTATTGTGTGAATTTAGGAGGGATTTCTAATTACAGTTATACTGCAAATGGTGTTCGAAAAGCGAAGGATATTTCACCTTGTAACATTGTCTCTAATCATTATTCAAACATACTCGGGAAAGATTTTGATGAAAATGGAGTAATTGGATCAAAAGGTGTGTTGAATGAGGCTTTACTCAATGATTTATTACAATGGGATTATTATTCAGCGGGAAGAAGTTTAGGAATTGAGCAATTAGAAGAAAGCTTTTTTCCTTTAATTGATAAATATGAAATTTCGATTGAAGATAAACTAAGGACTTATTACGAGCATATTGGACAGGTAATAGGTGGCGCTTTAAATCGAGAAAGCTCTTCAGCTCTTTTTACAGGTGGTGGGGTTAAAAATACATTCTTAATGAATAGAATTCGCTTTTATTCTAAATCAGAAATTATTATTCCTGATGACGATGTTGTTGATTTTAAAGAAGCGATAATTTTTGCGCTTTTAGGATACCTCAGAGTTCAAAATCAGGTAAATGTTTTGAGTTCCGTTACTGGAGCTACTAGCGATTCATGCTCTGGGATTGTAGTAAATCCTTGAGTTAAAATCTAAAGTTTAATTTAACTCCTTGTGCCCAAGGTGCAGTTTGAAAAGTTGCAGGAGAAATATTTAAGGTTAAATCTTCTGAAATATCAAAGCTAGAGAAGTGAGCATCAACAGTTGCATCAACAATTTGTAGTAAGTAAAGTGCCGAGAAACCTATGATTACCTGCTGCTTTGTTTGTCTTGCACCGTCATTTCGTAATTGAATAGTTGATTGTGGTAAACTGGCAACATAAGCTGGTGATTCGCCTGTGAATTCAGCTCCGTATTGTTCTACGTATGGTATTATGTAATCGTCATTCCCTCCACGGTCTTTGTAGATTAAGATTTGATGGTAAAAATTGTGTTTTCGATTGTAAAAATCATACATCAAATACAAACCATAAGCTCCTCCCCAAACAATTGGAGCTTTCCAGTATCTTCGGTTGTAAATTTGACCCGCTCCCGGCGCAACTGCGGCAAGGATGGAGGCTTTCATTGGACTTCTAGGTTTTCTTTCTTTTTTTAATGTATCCTCCTTAACAACAACCGATTTTACTTTTTGTTGAGTAGAATCGATAGCAGATTTATTTTGGCTAAAACCAAAATAACATAAGCTTGTAATAAGGATTAAAAGAGAGTTACGCATCTAAGATTTTCATTATTCTTTCTAGGTCTTCTTCAGACTTGAATGGGATAACGAGGTTGCCACTTCCATTATTTCCTAGTTTTAATTTAACTTTCGATTTTAACAAAGAAGTTAAATCATCTGAGAATTTTTGTTGAGTAAATGATAGAGCAGAAGTCTTTTTTGCTTTTGCTTTTTTCTCTGTTCCACCATTTTTCTGAGCCTCTTTGGTTTCTTTAACCAACTCCTCGACTTTTCTAACAGACAAGTTTTCTTTTACAATCATATCAAAAATGTATGATTGAACTTCCTCATCATCTAAAGCAATTAAGGTTCTCGCATGACCAAAAGAAATGGTCTTTTCTTTCAATGCATTTTGAATTTCAGCAGGGAGATTTAAAAGGCGTAAATAGTTAGCGGTAGATGAACGTTTTTTTCCAACTCTATCAGCTAATTCCTCTTGTGTTAAACCACATTCATCAACTAGCCTTTTATATGAAAATGCAATTTCCATCGGATTTAAGTCTCTACGTTGGATGTTTTCAACCAATGCCATTTCTAACATGGCTTGATCATTTGCAATTCTAATATATGCAGGAACTTCAGTTAATCCAGCAGCTTGTGAGGCACGGAAACGTCTTTCACCGGAAATGATTTGAAATTTGTCATTTCCTAATTTTCTTACAGTTAAAGGTTGGACTAGTCCAAGTTCTTTTATGGAAGAAGCTAATTCTGCTAAACCTTCTTTATCAAACTCAGTTCGAGGGTTAAAAGGGTTAACTTCAATTTGAGAAATTTTTAAGTTGGCAATATTCCCAACAGCTTGAGAGTTTGAATCATCAATGCTGAAGCTTGAAGTTACATCAGTTTTAGTATCTGATAATAACGCGCCTAAACCTTTACCTAAAGCCTGTTTCTTAGCCATTATTAACGTTTATCTTTTCTTCTTCGCTTAATCCATTGTATTCATCAAAATCAACAATTTTGTCCTCTTGGTTCATGTTTGTTGCGTTATTTTTTTGAAGAACTTCTCTAGCTAGATTTAAGTAATTAGTAGCACCTCTTGAGTTGGCGTCATGCATAATAATGGATTCACCATGCGAAGGAGCTTCACCTAATTTGGTATTTCTCTGAATAATAGTGTCAAAAACTAAATCTTGGAAATGAGTTTTAACTTCTTCAACAACTTGATTAGAAAGTCTTAAACGAGTATCATACATCGTTAGCAAAATACCTTCTATAGCCAAGTCATTATTTAGTCTGGTTTGAACTATTTTAATTGTATTTAGAAGTTTTCCTAAACCTTCAAGTGCGAAGTATTCACATTGAACAGGAATAATAACAGAGTCTGCTGCTGTTAATGAATTTATAGTAATCAAACCTAAAGATGGAGAGCAATCGATAATGATATAATCATAATTGTCCTTGATTTTATCAATTGCCATTCTCATCATTTTTTCGCGATTAGGCAAATTGATCATTTCAACTTCTGCACCAACTAAATCAATGTGAGCTGGAATTAAATCGAGGTTTGGAGATGAAGAAGTAAGGATGATATCCTTTGGTTCAACTTCATTAATTAAACACTCATAAATTCCATTGGTAATGTTACGAGGGTCAAAACCTAATCCTGAAGTAGCATTTGCTTGAGGATCGGCATCAATCACTAAAACTTTTTTTTCTAAAACTCCCAAAGCCGCCGCTAAGTTCATTGAGGTTGTTGTTTTTCCAACTCCTCCTTTTTGGTTGGCTATAGCTATTACTTTTCCCATCTTATTTAGTGATTGTCTCGTTAATATTTAAAAGAGTTAAATTCAACCCTTTATTTTTATAATGTTTTTTAGCTGATTCATGGTCTATTTTGATATAGCCAAATGAATCGTAATGCATTCCGATTATCTCTTTTACGTTAACAAAATCAGCAGCAATTGCCGAGTCTTCGATCCCCATTGTGAAGTTGTCACCGATGCACAAAATTGCAAAATCTAATTTGTGAAATTCACCAAGTAACTTCATGTCGTAGGTTAAAGCAGTATCTCCTGAGTAGTAAAAAGATTGTTCGGCTGATTCGATAACCCACCCTCCAGGATTTCCTCCGTATGTGCCATCTGGTAAAACCGAACTATGCACCGCGTTAACATATTTTGCATGAACTCCATTTGAAAGTTCAACTTTTCCACCGTGATTTAAAGGGTGGCTGTTTTCTAACCCTTTAGAGCCAAACCAAGAAACAATTTCAAAATTTGAAATAATCTTAGCTCCAGTTTTTTTGGCAATTGACTCAACATCAGCTACGTGATCTTCATGGCCATGAGAGATTAAAATAAAATCAGTTTCGATAGCTTCTACATCAACATGACTGGCGATTGGATTTGGCGTAATAAACGGATCAAAAAGGATTTTAACTCCTTTCAAATTCACTAAAAAACACGAATGTCCGTAATACGTAATCTCCATCGTTAATTTAAATGCTTAAATTTGTTGAATGTTCCTTTAAAATAAGGCTTTCTGGCTCAGTTTAAGGTACAGCAAAAATAAGGGTTTCAGCCGTTGGTTGTGGGCCGAATTTTAAACAAAATTTTGTGAATTGTTAATAACTGAATATGATTTCAATTATTGCCGGAACTAATAGAAAAAACAGTGAAACTTTAAGGGTAGCTAAGTACTACCAGAAGTTAATTGAAGATAGAGGAGAGGTATGTCAAGTGCTGAATTTAGCTGACTTACCAAAGGACTTTCTTTTTAGCGCGCTATATGGAGAAAAAAACGAAGGTTTTGAATCAATAGTGGAGCAATTTGTTTATTCGGTTGATAAAATTGTGATCGCAACGCCTGAATATAACGGAAGTTTTCCTGGAATAATGAAGGCTTTTATCGAAGGTTGGATGCCTAAAAAAGTTCCTAATAAATGGGCTGCTTTAGTTGGTGTGGCTTCAGGTAGACAAGGGAATTCTCGTGGTATGGATGATTTAACGAATGTTTTACATTATTTGAAAATTAATGTTGTTCCGGTTAAACCACCAATGTCTCAAATTTACAATTTGTTAGATGCTGAAGGGAACGTAAAAGATCCTGGAATGAATGATATGATTAACCTTCAATTAGATTTACTTTTAGAGAAGTAGTATGAATTTTGATGAACTAAAATTAGGAAAACAGTTACTTCAGGCAGTAAATGACTTGGGGTACGAAAAGCCTACGCCAATTCAAGAGCAAGTGATTCCTAAAATTTTAGTTGGTCAAGATGTGCTTGGTATTGCTCCAACTGGAACTGGAAAAACAGCAGCTTTCGTTTTACCAATACTCAGAAAATTAAATTATGCGCAAGGCGAAAGCCCTCGAGCTTTAATTTTTGTGCCAACCAGAGAGTTGGCTGTTCAGGTTTATGATAATGCAGTTGCATTAGCACAACATACTGATATTAGATGCTGTAAGTTGATTGGTGGGACGGGAATGCAGTCTCAAATTCGTCAAGTTCGTGAGGGAGTGGATTTAATTGTAGCAACTCCTGGGAGATTCATGGATATTTATTTGAAAGGGGAAATCCTTTTGAAGAAAGTTAATACAATGGTGTTGGATGAGGCAGATAAGATGATGGACATGGGGTTTTTACCTCAATTAAATCAGATTTTAGAAGTTGTTCCTAATAAACGTCAAAACTTGTTGTTTTCGGCTACCTTTCATCCGAAAGTAGAAGAGTTGACAGAGGAGTTTTTGGCTTTTCCAACGAAGATTGAAATTGAGCCTGAAAAGGTTGTTGTGGATTTAGTTGATCAATATTTATATCATGTACCTAATTCTAGAACTAAATTAAATTTGCTCGTTCATTTACTTCAAAATGAAGAAGGTTTTGATAGAGTGTTAGTTTTTGCAAGAACTAGAGAAACGGCGGAAAATATTCATCGATATTTAAACAGAATGGATGTTGGTGATTGGAAAGCGATTCATGCTAATAAAGGTCAAAATACTCGATTGAATGCTTACGAAGAATTTAGTGAAGGAAAGATAAGGGGAGTTGTTGCTACTGATGTTGCTGCAAGAGGAATTGATGTTTCTGAAGTAACACACGTCATTAACTTCGATGCTCCTGTTATGTATACTGATTATGTGCATAGAGTTGGTAGAACTGGAAGGGCAGAGAAGGAAGGTGTGGCTATTACTTTTGCTACAGAGGTTGAATCGTACCATATTAAAAAAATTCAAGCATTAATTAGTCAGAAAATTCCAGTTTTAGCAATCCCAGATGAGGTAGAGATAATTGAGACCTCCTATGAGGAGCGACAAGCTTTTGCGCGAGAAAAAGATCGTCAAAAACGTAAAGAAGATCCTAATTATCAAGGTGCTTTTCACGAAAAAAAGAAGGCTAAAGCTAATCATCCTAATAAAGCTAGTAGAAAGACAATTCAGGCTTATAAATTTATACAAGAAGAGGCTAAAAAGGGGAAAGGAAAGAAGAAAGGCGATGGAAACCGTAAGAAGCGCAGGTAGTTTAAATTTTGACTCCTAATCGATTTAATTCTCTTTTCGCTGTAGAACGATATCCTGCTGAACTTCCAGGCAATTGTTCTTTAATCATAAAAATAACCTCGTCTTTCAATTCAGGATATTTCAATGCAATATTTGTAAGGATTTTCATAATGTGTGCCTTGATAGCAACTGACGTTTTTTTACTCATAAAAGTTTTTGACCCAACCTCAAATATTTCGCCTTCAATTTCTTCAGGTAAATCGATGTCGGAAAAAAGACGATAAATTGCCCTTGGGATAGCTTGATGACTTTTAGGTTGAATGGCTTGCCATAAATCTTCAATAAAAGGTATTAAATGATTTGGGTTTTCGTCGTGTAAACCGGTCAGTACATAGGCTCCTCTTTGAGCATAAATTCCATCATTGCTTTTTACGATTTCAACTATTTGTTTAATTGAAAAATTACCAGAAAGAATTTCCTTTGTTATGAGGTCTTTTTGTTTTTTAGAATGTTCTTCTTCAAGAAGTTGTCTTAACGTTTTCAATTGAATGAAGAGTTATGTTTTTCAACGGCTTTTCTTACACTTCCAAATTCAAGTAACATTTTGTTGGCGGAATCATAATCGAGCCCGGTTTCTTCCATTACCATTTTTGTTCCGCGATCAACAAGTTTGTCATTACTTAATTGCATATCTACCATTTTGTTACCCTTAACATGACCTAATTGAATCATTGTTGCTGTGGAAATCATATTAAGAATAAGTTTTTGTGCAGTTCCTGCTTTCATTCTTGTGCTTCCAGTTACAAATTCAGGTCCAACAACAGCAACGATTGGGAATTGAGCAGTTTTAGCCAATGGGCTTCCCGCATTACATGTGATGCATCCTGTTATTATTCCGTTTTCATTACATTTTTCTA
Organism: Flavobacteriaceae bacterium; assembly: GCA_964230605.1. Classification (GTDB taxonomy): domain Bacteria; phylum Bacteroidota; class Bacteroidia; order Flavobacteriales_C. The sequence goes on along the minus strand of CAXRIN010000112.1, from coordinate 7,114 downwards.
ATGCTGAAATAACGTATGGAGTAGTTCCGCTGGCAGCTATTCCAACAACGGTATCGTTTGAATTGATATTAAATTCTTCTAAGTCCTTCCACCCTTGAGTAGTGCTGTCCTCTGCATTTTCAACAGCTTTTCTAATTGCTGCATCTCCTCCTGCGATAATGCCAACAACTCGTCCGTGATCAACTCCAAAAGTAGGAGGACATTCACTAGCATCTACAATTCCAAGTCTGCCACTTGTTCCTGCACCCATGTAAAAAAGTCTTCCGCCTTTTTGCATGTTGGAAACAATTTGTTGAATTAATCTTTGTATATCTGGTAGGATTTCTGAAATTGTTTCGGGAACACTTTTATCTTCTTGATTAATATTTTGAATTAATTCTAGAACCGACATGTCTTGAAGATTGTCGTAATTTGAGCTTTGTTCTGTAGACTTTTGCATTTTTCTAAATTAAAATGTAGCACACAAATCTTTAATAATATTCGTAATAACATTTCAACACGCCGAATTGAGTAATTGATTAAATTTGAGATTATGCACGATATTGAGCCACATTATAAATGGAGACATATTTATACTGCTGAGGAAGATTCGGCTTCTCCATTTTATGGGCGAGAATATAGTGAGTTTACTTTTTCAGATAGAGTTTATGATCATTTTATTCACCCTCAATGGGATAATATTGGGTCACCAACGCTGTTTATAAAACTGCTGTATTGTAATTATGAGCAAGAGTTTGCTGTGATTGAATTAATTGGAGAGTGGAACGATTGTTTGCATAATGACATAATGACCTTAAAGCGAGAAGTGATAGACTTATTGATTGCGGAAGGGATTCAAAAGTTTTTATTGGTGGGAGAGAATGTTTTAAACTTTCATTACTCTGATGATTGTTACTACGAAGAGTGGGCTGATGAAACATACGACGGCTGGATAGCTGCTGTTAATTTCCAGGAACACGTACTTCGTGAAATGTCTCAAATTGGCATTGATCAATATTTGCTTTGGGGAGGTGATTTAAATGATTTGGCTTGGAGAACATACAAGCCGCAAGATTTAATGTTAAAAGTAGAAACAATTTTTAACAGAAGATTAGAAATCTAAAATCCTACAACCGTCTATAACTCGTTGATATTCGGGATATTTTTATACTTTTGCCTTTGCTCAAAAATTATAATTTGATATGAGGCTTAATCAGTTAGCAAAAAAAGTTGGAAAACCTTATACGAGGGTTGAAAAATACATTCGAAAGGACCTAAATATTGAAGGGGTTGAAGGGCCTAATGCTAGAGTTGATGATGATGTAATTGCCAAAGTTGTTCAGAAATTTGGATTAGCATCTGAAGAACAAGCTGAAATGCCGAAAGTAAAGTTAGAGACGGTTGAAGCTAAACCTGCTGAAATTGCTCCAGAGGAAAGAGGTATTGATGATGTTGAACTAGAGGTGGCTACACCAGCTGAAGCGGTGGTACCTAATTTAGATGGTTTAGGTGAGGTAAATGATGATGAAGAGCCTGAGCAAAACGAAGAGGTAGTCGAAGTGGTTGCTGATCAAGCTGAAGAATCTCCGGTTGAAGTTGTAGAATCAAAAATCGAAAAGAAAGTTGCCTCTACTGTTGAAACCGAAGAAACCATACTTCATTTTGATGAGGAAGGTACAATAGTTGCTCCAAAAGTAGAGTTGGAAGGTATTAAGGTTAGAGGTAAGATTGAGATTCCAGGTGTTACTGATGTTGTAAAGGAGCAGGAAGAGGTTGTTGAATTAACACCAGAACAAGAAGCTGAATTAAAGGCTCAAGAAGAAGCAAAGGAAGAGGAGAGAAGAAAGAAAGAAGAGGAGAGAAGAAAGAGAATTGATGCTGAGGCAGCTAAAGCAGCTGCATACAAGGCTAAAAAAGAAAAAGAGCGTCAAGAGGCTTTAAGGGCTAAAATTGAAGAGGAAAAGAAAAAGAAGCGTGAGGAAGGTAAAAAGCATTATTTGAATCAAGTAAAGCAAGCACCTAAAGGGTCAAGTGTTAAAAAGAAAAAGTCGAAAGTTGCTATAGAGGCAGAAGAAAATAAGGCATTTGAAACGAAAGAAAAATACACTCAAACCGAAAACTTAACAACTTGGCAAAAGATTGTTAAGTGGTTTAACACCTAATATAATAATCAAAAATTAAATACTAGAGACGTCCCAAGGGGCGTCTTTTTTTTGTGTTTAAGTCCTAAAGCTTTTGAGTGATAAATTCAGCTGTTGCTGAGTTTTTTGCTTTTCTGATTTCTTCAGGAATTCCAGCATAACAAACTTGTCCTCCATTCTTACCACCTCCCGGACCAAGATCGATTATCCAGTTGGCACATTTCATGATTTCTGGATTGTGTTCGATAACAATTATAGAATGTCCCTGATCTATTAGAGCGTAAAAAGAATCAAGTAATAAGTTAATATCATGGAAATGTAACCCTGTAGTTGGTTCATCAAAAACAAAAAGTGTTTTATCACTGTTATTACCTTTGATTAAGAAATAAGCCAGTTTAACTCTCTGAGCTTCTCCTCCTGAAAGCGTGCTTGAGGATTGTCCTAATTTTATATATCCAAGCCCTACTTTTTGAAGAGGGAGTAGTTTATTAATTAATTTGCCTTCAAGTGTAGTTTTTCTGGAAGGATCAGCAAATTCCTTAAAGAAATTAATAGCTTCATCGATAGATAAATTAAGAATGTCAAAAATATTTTTCCCTTGATATTCAACTTCTAGCACCTCTTCCTTGTATCTTTTTCCTTTACATTCATCACATTTGATTTTTAAATCGGCCATGAATTGCATTTCAATTGTGATGTGGCCTTCTCCTTGACATTTTTCACATCTACCATTAGGAACATTTAAAGAAAAATGAGAAGGTTTATATCCTCTCAATTTAGCCATTGGCTGTTTTGTGAAAATATTTCGAATTTCATCAAAAGCTTTTACATATGTTGCAGGGTTCGATCTTGATGATTTTCCGATTGGATTTTGATCAACATATTCAACTGATTGAATTGATTTAAGATCACCAGAAAGTTTTTCGGATTCCCCTCCATTTAAGTATGACTGTACTTCTGGGAGTAATTCGTTTTTAACCAAACTAGATTTACCAGAGCCACTCACACCTGTAATCACAGTTAATCCATTTAAGGCAAAGTCTACTTCTTTAATTGCCAAATTATTACTTTGACAATTTTTCAACTTGATGAATTTTTTTGGTTGTTTCTTTTCAGGGATTTTTATTTGGAGATCACCGTTCAAATATTGTGTTGTTAAGCTTGATTTTGATTTTAGCAACTTTTTATGATCACCTTCAAAAACAACTTCTCCCCCAAAAACACCTGCTTTAGGACCTATATCTATAATATGAGAAGCTGCTCTCATAATTTCTTCATCATGTTCAACAACTACAACCGTATTTCCTATTTTATTCAAGCCTTTCAATACTTCAATCAATTGAGCTGTATCTTTCGGGTGAAGTCCAATGCTAGGTTCGTCAAGAATATAAAGAGAACCTACTAGGCTTGAACCAAGTCTACTGGCTAAATTGATTCTTTGTGATTCACCTCCAGATAATGAATTGCTTAAACGATTCAAAGAAATATAACCAACTCCTACATTTGTTAAGAAAGCTAATCTATTTGTTATTTCCTCAATTAATCTTTTTCCTATTGAAAGCTCTCGTTCATCAAATTCAGTATTCAAAATGAATTGATAAGCTTCATCAATGGTCATACTAGTCACTTCGGCGATATTTTTGCCGCCGATTTTTATAGCTAGTGACTCTTTTTTTAGTCTGTACCCTTTGCAGTCAAAACAATCAGTTCTTCCTTTATATCTTGAAATAAGAACTCTGTTTTGAATTTTATATATTTTCTCCTGTAACTCATTGAAAAATTGGTGTATCCCCATGAAATAAGGAGATCCATTCCATAAATAATCTTTTTCCTTTTCAGTTAGGTTTTTATAGGGAGTGTGGACTGGAAAGTCTACATTGTGTGCGTTGTATATGAATTGTTTTCGCCAATCGCCTAGTTTAGGTCCTTTCCAAGGAGCAACACAATAAGAATGAATGGAAAGATTTTTATCTGGAATCACTAAATCTTCACTTATTCCAAGGATTTTACCAAAACCTTCACATGTTGTGCAAGCACCAAGTGGGCTGTTGAAATTAAACATTTCGGTGTTTGGAGTTTCAAACTCAATTCCATCGGCTTCCAAGCGATTACTGAAATGTTTTGTTTCTACTTTTTCAGATTTGTAAATATCAATCCAGCATTGACCATTTAACTCATCAAATGCTGTTTGGACAGAGTCTGATATTTGATTGGTAAAGTCTTCAGAGTTTGATACTGAGAATCTGTCAATAATTAAGTCAAAATCTTGTTCTCCGTTTAATTCAGCTAATGATTTAAATTGATCGTTGATTCTAACCCTTGAAAAGCCATCTTCAATTAACTGTTGAATTACAAATTCAGGCGCTTCTTGATACCTTAAATAAACTATACCTTTTGTTTTTTCTGGGAAAGATTGGATGTGTTCCACAACATCTGAAACATCATCTCTTTTCACTTCTATTCCAGATACGGGAGAGATGATTTTTCCTAGTCTAGCAAAAAGGATTTTCAAATAATCATAAATCTCAGTAGTTGTACCAACGGTAGATCTAGGGTTTCGGGTAATTACTTTTTGTTCAATTGCAATTGCAGGTGAAATCCCGTGTATGTAGTCAATATCAGGTTTTTCAAGTTTCCCCATGAATTGTCTTGCATAAGAAGATAAGCTTTCAACGTATCTTCTTTGACCTTCAGCATAAAGTGTATCAAAAGCTAGAGAGGATTTTCCCGATCCACTAACGCCTGTAATTACAGTGAAGGAATTTCGAGGTATTTCAACATCAATGTTTTTTAAATTATGAAGCTTAGCACCTTTGATGAAAATGGACTGATTAAGCTCTTTTTTGGATGTTGATTTTGGCATACTACTTGCTAAATTGGAACATGCTTGACAAAGCACAAATTTATGTTTAAATTGAGTAGTGCTAAAAAAAGTTAAAGATTTTTTAACAGCACAACAATAAACTAAATTAGCTTTCGTTAAATCATTATTAATTAAACTAAAACCAACGCTTATAAAACATAATTACTCTGTATTTTTTTTTAGTTAGTAACCTTAAAAACAGAGGGATTATGGAGTTAGTTAGTCTATCGGACAAGGAGTTGGTGAGTGTTTACATCAAAGGGAATGAATCGGCTTTAGAAGAATTGTTAAGTCGTCATCGTTCAAGAATCTATTCTTACATATTTGTAACAGTTAAAAATCAAGCATTGGCTGAAGATTTTTTTCAAGATACTTTCATTAAAGTAATCAAAACACTTAAAAGTGGAAGGTATAATGAGGAAGGTAAATTTTTGCCTTGGGTAATGAGGATTGCTCACAACTTAATGATTGATCACTTTAGAAAACAAAAGAAGTTTAGAAAAGTAAGTGGCAAAAGTCATGATAACGAAGAGTTGGATATTTTTAATACCATTAGTTATGACGAACTTAATGTTGAGCAAAGACTTGTTAAGGATCAAGTTAGAAACGACATAAAGGAACTAATTGAACGTTTACCTGAAGAGCAAAAGGAGGTAGTTAAACTTCGCCATTATTATGATATGAGTTTTAAAGAAATATCAGATTTTACAAATGTTAGCATTAATACTGCTCTAGGTAGAATGAGGTACGCGTTAATTAACTTGAGAAAAATGGTTGAAGAACATGGTGTTAGCCTTGAATGGTAAATAAATGTTAAATCTTGTGCAATATTGTTTTTTTGATGACGTTTCTAAGTCATCAGTACTTAAAATAACAGTTATTGCTTATGGCGAAATATTACACTAAAGATTTTTCAGAAGAACAATTAGAAAACGAAATCAAAGCAGCTTTGAATGTTGCAGAACCAAGTAAAAAGTCTATTGACTTTATTCTCAATTATTCAAAAAGTTTATCCGTTAAGGAAAGTGAGGATATTGGGACAATGTTTTTAAATTTAAACTAACTAAAAAGACCAGCTAAGCTGGTCTTTTTAGTTTTTCAGAAACAATTTTATTTTACATTCGTATTGGGTTGGAACGAGAAATCTCGTAGAGACTATGAATAAACTGAAATTTTTTCTGGCTGTAATTGCATTTGGTATTTTGTTGCCTTCGTTTGTGTCAATTCAAGAAGTGCCATCTCCTCAAAGTTTAGTAGTGACTTTAACTGGCTATAAGGATGCTAACGATGCTTTAAAGTGTAAGCTTTTTTACATGGCAACTTTACCTGAAGATCCTTCAATAATAAAGAGTGTTCATTTAGTTTTGGAAAAAACACTTGATGTAGGTGAGACTGAAAAGGTTTCTGATATTATTGTTCCCTTCGATTGGGCAGCAGCTCAAAAAATAGACGGAGTAGTTAGCTTTTACACAACACGAAATATTTTATACATCGGAATAGGGGAGTATGATCTTTTAAGAAAATACGAATGTAAAATTGCCTTCCTTGATGAGTTTGGTAATGAAAGTAGGTTCGCTGTCTACAGAAATTAATAAATCACAACAATAAAATTTCGAAATCAACGTTTTTTAAGCGTACGGCTTAAAATTCGGGGTTATGTTAAGATTTGTTTTGTGCTCTATCGGAGTGTTCATCTCGCTATTATCATATTCTAATAATAGTGTTCAGTATCAAAAAATTCAATTTCCAACTGGTGTTACAAAGTTGACACAAGTTGTCATGAAACAAGCCTCAGATATCTACAATAAAATTCCGGAAAGGAATCATGCTCGAATTCAGCTTATAGGTGAAGGTGAAGAAAATTGGGCTCGATTTGACAAAATACAATTAGCAAAAAAAAGAGCATATTCAATAAGAGAGTTTTTTATCGGGATTGGTTGTTCAGCAAAAAATGTAAAATTAGACTTGGCTGGATATGCTAGTGTAATTCTTTTTCTGATTCCCCACAATCTTACCTATAAATTTTAGCTACAGCTAATACAAGTCTATCAAATAATCGTTCTCCGAAATACCTTCTGTTAAGTTTATAGCAAAACTCGTCTAAATACGCTTGTAGATATTTACCTTTTAT
>CAXRIN010000111.1:0-25404 GCA_964230605.1 Flavobacteriaceae bacterium | reverse complement strand
CTGTATGACTTCAAAAATGACGATTATCGAACCACAAGAATAAATTCAATTTTCAGCGTAATCCCTTCATTATCAGTAAAAAACAAGCATAAAAAAAACGGGAATAAAACAGATTTCTCTGATTATTCCCGTTTAGTACCCCAGGCGGGACTTGAACCCGCACGACCGCAATGGTCACAGGATTTTAAGTCCTGCGTGTCTACCAGTTCCACCACCAGGGCTCAACCGTTTTGATTTGTAGTTAACTACTTACCAAAGAACGTTTTCTTTTGGGAGTGCAAATATACATAAAATTCACATTTCGCAAAAATAATTTTATGTTTTTGATTTATTCTGGCTTCAATCCTTTAGGTATACTAAACCTTTTCATATCTGTGACAATCTTTTTTAATGCTGGTTTAGCTAAAAATGGTAAATGTTTTCCTTTTAGTAAAACTTGCTTACCTAAACTTGAATACATCCATTTTTCAAGTTTCGCTTGCAAATCCCACTCTTTATAATATGCTTTTTCAATAGCTTTTTGATAACCTGATAAACTTGATTTTGAAAAATCTTTGTTTTGAATCGCTTTTAAAAGTGTTGGCATTGCTAAATATGCAGCAAACAGGCCGTTCCTATTCCCTTCCCAGTATGAGGTTCTGGCATGTATGCAGAATCACCTATTAAAACATACCCATTTCCATATAATGGAAAACGATTTGAATTCAAAGGAATGCCCCAACCTTTTAACTTATCTAAAGGTTTCGCATTTTTAAAACGATCTTTTAAATGAGGGGTTTTCTCCAAATAATCGTTAAAAACCTGTCGAATATTTATGTTTTGGTCTGAAACCTCATTAGACTTAATTCCAATTCCAACATTATACACATCGTTAGTACAAGGAAAAATCCAAAGATAACCAGTCATGCCATTAGGCAAGAAATGGAACTCAATAGGCGATTTATCACTAATTGGCTTCACCCCTGAATAGTAGGTACGAAGCGTACCATAGTAACTATCTCTTTTCTTTTTAATTCCATCGGGAGATAAATACTTCTTCACAATAGATCTTTCTCCATCAGCACCAATCAAGAAATCAAAATATTCTTCATAATCCCCTTTTAAAGGAGATTTCAGACTTAGACTATAACCATTCCCATTTTCAGTTATATGCTCAAGAGAAGTCTCTTCCCTAACTTCTGCATACTCCGAGCTAATCTTTCTGAACAACCAGTCGTCAAAATCTATTCTTTTCGCTACATAAACAGGATAAAAGTCAGGACCAAATTTATCGGTAGGATAAAGTGCATTATTACCCTTTTGATTTTGAACATAAAAGCCACCAGAAGGCTCTACAAAATCAGCCTCTTGGAATTCTTTAGCCAAAATTGGATCTATTTCAGCTAAAGCTCTTACTACTTCATAAGTCAAACCATCACCACAAACTTTATCTCGAGGAAACTTAGCCTTATCAATTACTACATGAGCAATTTTATGCTTTGATAAAAATAAGGATACAGTACAACCAACAGGCCCTGCTCCAATTATGCAAATTTTTGGCTTTGAATCACTCACTTAACCGTAACGATATATTAAAATATTAATCTATAAATGTTTTAGCTTTATCCAGTGCACTCACTAAACCAGCTACATTCTTACCTCCAGCAGTTGCATAGAAGGGCTGTCCTCCTCCACCGCCTTGAATTTCTTTAGCTAAATCACGAATGATATTGCCTGCGTTCATCCCCTTCTCCTTCACTAAGTTTTCGGAAACAACAACAGTTAAATTAGGCTTCCCATTAATTTCTGCTCCAAGAACCATAAATAAATTCTCTACCTCTGATCGCATTTGAAATGCTAAATCTTTAATCGCATCACTTGAGTCTAATTCAATTTTTGAAGCTAAGAAATTAACTCCGTTCACTTCAGCCAATGCTGATAGCAAATCGGTTTTTAACCCCTTGGCTTTTTCCTTCATTAAAGCTTCCACTTCTTTTTGAAGTTTTGCATTTTGCTCCACTAAACTTTCAACCTGTTTTTTAAGGTCTTTAGGATTTTTAAGTACTTCCCTTACTTCATTTAATAAATTCAATTCTTTATTTATGAACTCATCCGCTTTTGTAGAAGTGATTGCCTCTATTCTTCTTATTCCTGCAGCTACTGCAGTTTCAGTAGTAAAAATGAATTTACCAATTTGCGATGTTGATGGAACATGAGTTCCTCCACAAAGCTCAACTGAATCACCAAACTTTATAACACGAACTTTATCACCATATTTTTCACCAAAAAGCGCCATTGCACCTTTTTCTTTGGCCGCTTCTAAAGTAGATTCTCTATCTTCTTCTAAAGAATAATTTGAACGGATAGCAGTATTTACTAAATCTTCTACCTTTTGTAATTCTTCATCGGACACTTTTTGAAAATGAGAAAAATCAAATCTTAAATTCTTATCATTAACTAGCGATCCCTTCTGCTCAACATGATCACCTAAAACCTCTCTAAGCGCATGATGAACTAAATGCGTTGCCGAGTGATTAGCCTCAGTAGCTGCCCTTTTCACTTTACTTACAACAGCCTTAAAAGAAGCTGATGGATTTGAAGGAAGTTCATTCATAAAGTGAAGGATCACTCCATTTTCCTTTTTAGTATCCTGTACACCAAATTTAGATTCGCCATCAACCAGTATCCCCGAATCTCCAACTTGTCCTCCTCCTTCTGGATAGAAAGGAGTTTGATCCAATTCAACTTGATATAAGTCTTTTCCCTTGGATTTAACACCTCTATATCTTAAAATCTTTGCTTCACATTCTAAATTGTCATACCCAACAAACTTTCCTTCACCTTCATTTACAACAATCCAATCTTCAACCTCTATAGCCGTTGCTTTTCTTGATCTCTCTTTTTGTTCCTCAAGTGCGGCTTGGAAACCTTTTTGGTCTACTTCCAACCCCATTTCTCTGGCTAACAACTCTGTTAAATCAATTGGAAAGCCATAAGTATCTAACAATTCGAAAGCAAATTTTCCTTCTATTTGACCAGAGGCTGTTTGTGCATAATTGTTAAACTTATCAATTCCTTTATCTAGAGTTCTCAAGAAGTTTTGCTCTTCTTCTTTAATCACTTTAGAAGCAAGCACTTTTTGTTTTTCTATTTCTGGGAAGAACTCTCCCATTTGATCAGCCAGAACATCAACTAACTTGTAAATAAACGGTTCAGAAATATTCAACTTCGAATAACCATATCGGACAGCTCTTCTTAAAATTCTTCTAATAACATATCCAGCCCCATTATTTGATGGCATTTGTCCATCCGCTATAGCAAATGAAACGGCTCTTACGTGATCTGAAATAACTCTTATTGCAATATCTGTTTCACTCTTTTCTTGAGCAGTGTATTTTACCCCACTTAACTCAACAACTTTATTAATTAAGGGTGTAAAAACGTCTGAATCATAGTTTGATTGCTTTCCTTGCAACACCATTGCTAAACGCTCAAACCCCATCCCTGTATCAACATGCTGAGCGGGTAATTTCTCTAATTCACCACTAGCTAGTCTATTAAACTCCATAAATACAAGGTTCCAAACCTCAATAACTTGAGGATGATCCATATTTACTAAGTCTTTACCAGCAACTTTTGCTTTCTCTTCATCGGAACGTATATCAACATGAATTTCAGAACATGGTCCACAAGGCCCAGAAGCACCCATTTCCCAGAAATTATCTTTCTTATTCCCCATCAAGATTCTTTCTTCAGGAACAATTTGTTTCCAAAAGTCATAAGCCTCTTGATCCATAGCTAAACCATCATCGTCTGCACCTTCAAAAACAGTTACATATAGCCAGTCTTTTTCTACCTTACAAACATCAGTTAAAAACTCCCAAGCCCACTCTATTGCTTCCTTTTTGAAGTAATCGCCAAAACTCCAGTTACCCAACATTTCAAACATCGTATGATGGTAGGTATCAACTCCAACTTCCTCTAAATCGTTATGTTTTCCTGAAACACGCAAACATTTTTGGCTATTACAAACTCTTGGAGATTTGATTTCAGCATTCCCCAAAAACATATCTTTAAACTGGTTCATACCAGCATTAATAAACATTAAAGTTGGATCATCTTTCACTACCATTGGTGAGGATGCAACAAAATCATGTTGTTTGCTTTTGAAAAAATCAAGGAAACTTTTACGTATTTCTTTAGCTGTCATAAACTGCTTTTTAATAATCATTAACATTTAGTAATTTCAGGTCATTTGACTAGCTCATTCATTTGGTTATCTTTGCACTACCCTTATGTACCGTGAAATTTTCGTCAAGAATCCATAATTACCTTGGAACTATGAACTTTTGCGGGGGCAAAGGTAATAAATATGGAGAACACTAATTTTAAGTTTAACAATAAAACACTTGAGTACGAAAAGGTAGAGGTTTCGTGGCGTGAGCGTTTAAAAAAAGTTGGGCTTCATTTAGGTGTTTCTTTAGCGTTAGCATTACTATTCATTATAGGTAGCTATCCATTAGTTTCCAGGTATTCCGAAAGAGAAAAAAATCAAGAAATTGAAAAGCTTCAAACAGAATACCAATCCATGAATCAAAAAGTGGAAGCGTTAGCCTCCGAATTAAGTATCCTTAAATTAAGAGACGACTCGGTCTATGCAGAAATTTTTGGCGTTGCTCCTGTTTCCAAAAATCTAAGAATTGGAGGAACTGGAGGTGTTGATGAGTTTAAAGATTTGAGAGGTTACACCAATACTGAGCTAATGCTACAGTCTGCCGAATTAATTAAAAGACTTGAAAACCAAGTAAACATTCACAAAAAAGGTTTTGAAAGAATTAATAAATTATCAAACACCAGATCGAGTAAACTATCGCACGTACCTGCAATTCAACCTATTCATAATCATAATTTGATTAGAACGGCTTCTGGCTTTGGAATGAGAATTCATCCTGTTTATGGTGTACCTAAACTACACTCGGGAATAGATTTCACTGCAAAAGTTGGCACTGAAATATATGCAACTGGAGACGGAGTAGTAGAAGACGTAAAACGATCTTTCACTGGTTATGGAAAACACGTCATCATTAACCATGGCTTTGGATATCAAACTTTATATGCTCATATGAGCGAATTCAAAGTTAGAAAAGGTCAAAAAGTTAAAAGGGGTGATTTAATAGGTAAAGTAGGGAATACTGGAACATCGACTGGACCACACCTACACTATGAAGTAATTAGAAATAATAAAAAAATAGATCCTGCTCATTTCTTCTTTAATGATTTAGATTACGATGAATACCAAGAAATGGTAAAAATATCGACTCAGATCAATACTTCTCTAGACTAGAAAGCATTGCCTTTACTAGTTGTTTCCTAAAGAAAAAATTATATATTTAGGCCTCTAAAAAATCCTAGCGTGGCATTTAAAGAATACGATTCGTTAAAACTATATTTCTCAATTGGAGAAGCTGCTGAAATCCTAGATGTAAACACTTCCTTAATCAGATTTTGGGAAAAAGAATTCGCCATATTAAAACCTAAAAAAAACAAAAAAGGGAATCGTCAATTCACTAAAGATGACATTGAAAATCTTAAAATGATTTATCATCTTGTTAAAGAGAGAGGATTCACTTTACAAGGAGCTAAAGAAAAACTTAAACAAGGAAAAACAACTACTAAAAAAGAAGTTGACGTTGTTGAATCTTTAGAACGTGTAAAGCAATTTTTACTTGACTTAAAAAAGGAATTATAATCATTTCAAAAAACGACCTTTAAAACCATCACAACACCAGAAAGGACCATCATCCAAATAAATAATTGATGAAATAGTTTTTGGGAAATTTTCTTTAATATTCTTTTCCCTAACCAATTTCCAAGAGCTATTCCTAAACCTAGGGCTATTCCGTAATTTCTTACTTGAGGATTCATTACTCCTATTATTATATAGCTTATTACTTGGACTATGCCAACAAAAAAAGAATTGGCTGCTTTGGTAGCGATTAATTGCTCTTTTTCAAGGCCCGCATTTAAGTAAAATGGATTTAACACCGGCCCAAGTCCACCTGTTAAGGTTCCTAAAAAACCAATTATAAAACCTAGCGGAGAGAAATGCCAGTTGGAGACTTTAAAGGATCGTTTCTTTTTACCGAATTGGTATTGAAAAATTGTACTTATTAAAAAAGCACCAATTAAAATTTGAAACCAAAATTTGGGTAGAGTAATAAACACAAAACTGGCCAACCAAACACCTAAAAGCGCAGGAAGGATGTAATACAAACTCATTCGCCATTCAATGTATTTCCAGAATAAAATTAGACGAACTGGACGGCCAATTGATACCCCTAAATTTAAAATAGGAGCTGTTACATTTGGACCAAGCCAAATGTTCATGATTGGCAATAAAGTCATAGCTCCACCACCTCCAGTGATTGTTGACAGTAAAAAGGAAACGAGTCCTAATGAAAAAAGAAGAAAAAGAGTAATGTAATCCATTGATTACTCTTTAGTGAAATTTAGAATAGCCCGTTTATTTCGGCATCTATTTTGGAAATCACATCACCTAAATGCTCTGGATTTTCATTGAAATGGTTATTATCTACATCGATAATTAGTAATTTTCCTTCTTTATACTCACTAATCCAAGCTTCATATCTTTCGTTTAATCTATTCAAATAATCTAAACGAATTGATGTTTCGTATTCGCGACCTCTTTTTTGAATGTTGTTAACCAAATTAGGAACGCTTGATCGTAAGAATATTAAAAGATCTGGTGCTTTAACCAAACTATTCATTAAATCGAAAAGCTGAATATAATTGTCAAAATCCCTTTTCGACATTAAATTCATTGCATGAAGGTTAGGCGCAAAAATATAAGCATCTTCATAAATAGTACGATCCATAATCACATCTTTACCGCTTTCACGGAACTCCATGATTTTATTGAATCTGTTTTGTAGAAAATAGATTTGAAGATTAAACGACCATCTCTGCATATCTTCATAAAAGTCGTTTAAATATGGATTATCCTCGGTGTCCTCAAAGTGAGACTCCCATCCATAATGTTTTGCTAATAATGAAGTTAAAGTGGTTTTACCCGACCCAATGTTTCCCGCTACAGAAATCTGCATAATCGTTTAATTTTTACTAAAAACTACTAGTATGTTCTACAATTCTGCCTTGAGAAGACAGTTTAATTTTTGCTAAGACCGTAAATATAAAGTTTTTCCTGAGTTAGTAGGTAAAATTGAGAGCGGTAATACGCAAATTCCTTTATATTTTTTTGAGGAAGCTTAATTCCTTGTTCGTTATGAAAGATTAAATCATGGGTAATCAATGAATCGTTTCTCAAAAACCACAACTTATCTTTCATTACATAAAAGTTACTTTGGATTTTAGTTTGGATGGTTTGAATGTAAGAACCAAAGAAATCAAACTCCATTAATCCGTTTAAAGTATCATTTACATAAACTCTTTCTCCAAACTCCTTCAATCTGATTGGAGACCAATTTTTAGTTGTGATATTTATTAAATTTCCCGAATTAACAATTACGTTCATTTTAGTATCCAACTTTTTTAACGCCTGTTGATCTTGATCAAAAACCCAGAAATTATTATCACGACTCATTCCTAATGCTTCAACAAGTGGAAAACCTGCGTAATCTAAATTTAACTCATCAACTGATGGAGACAATGTTTTATCTAGAAACTGAATTGAGTTTAATCCTTTGTTAAAAGTTAGCACTTTAAGTGAATTTTGAGGCGAAACAAAATCTACTTCCGCAGATTTAACATCAAACGTATATGTGGAATCAAAAGATGCATCAAATTTCACTAGGTGCTTTTGATCATTCACCAAATAGATTGCTCCTTGCTCATCAACTTCAACAGACTGAAAATAACCAGAGATAGATTTTTTCTCCTGCCATTTAGAGGTAGAAGCAAGAATTGTAATTAATATGGCTGAAATTAAAATTTTCATTAAACAAACCTCAGAACGCCTTCAATATATTCTCTAGAATTACTTAAACGAGGTACTTTGTGTTGTCCTCCCAATTTATTTTTACTTTTTAACCAATTATAAAATGAATTTTCGGGAGCAAAATGAATAATAGGCATTCCTAAAATCATATCATTAAAACGTTTTGCCTCGTAATCCGAATTCAACGTCTTAATTGCCGTATCTAAAACTTCAGTAAAGTATGCTTTGTTATCAGGCTCTTTTTTAAATTCTATAATCCATTCATGTGCTCCACTTTTACCCTCTTCCAAATATTTTGGAGCGGCAGTCCATTCATTTATTATAGAGTTCGTTTTTTCACACGCTATTTTCAGAGCTTGATTAACATTGTCTATCATCAATTCCTCTCCAAATGCATTAATAAAATGCTTAGTCCTTCCAGTAATTCTAATTCTAAAAGGATTTATAGATGTAAACTCAACAGTATCTCCAAGTTGATATCTCCATAAACCGGCATTTGTAGAGATCACAACAGCATAATTGACACCCCGCTCAACAGATTCTAATGAAACCGTTTTCGGGTCATCCGCACCCCATTGATCCTGAGGAATGAATTCATAAAAAATACCATAATCTAACATGAGCAGAAAATCTGATACTCCCTTTTCAAATTGAATACCAAAAAAACCTTCGCTTGCATTATAGGTTTCTAGATAATTAAGTTTTGGGGCTAGACTAGAAAATCTGTCTTTGAAAGGCTCAAAATTCACAGCGCCATGCATATACAACTCTAACTCAGGCCATACTTCATTTAGATTATTGGCTTTAGTTTTTTCAAGGACTCTTTCAAATAAAATTTGAGTCCATGACGGAACACCTGAAACAGAGGTTATGTTCTCCTCAATCACTCGAAGTGCCATCTTCTCGATTTTCTCTTCCCAATTATCCATCAAAACAATATCCTTCCCTGGAGCCTGTTGTCGGGTAACCCAATAAGGTAGATTCGATATTAAAATAGCTGATAAATCTCCAGAATAAGACCCTTTAATATGCGGATTCATTTGACTACTCCCACCCATCATGATTGTTTTCCCTGTGAATACTTGTGTTTCAGGAAACCAATTACAATAAATTGAAAGCATGTCCTTACCACCTTTGTAATGACAATCAAACAATGATTCTTCACTAACGGGAATAAACTTACTCTTGTCTTCAGTTGTCCCTGAAGACTTTGCATACCACTTAATTTCAGATGGCCACATGATGTTTTTCTCACCATTTTGAGACCTGAAAACTTCTTCTTTTATGGAATTGTAATCTTGTAAAGGAACCCTTTCGACAAAATCTTTATAATTTTTAATCTCATCAAATCGGTATCGTTTTCCCCACTCGGTATTTTTTGCTTTATCTAGCAACCCAACTAAACAATCCCTTTGAACTTCAATTGGAAATTTGATAAACAATTCCATTTGATGGAATCGCTTTTTCATTCTCCAAGCTATTAAAGAGTTTAATATTGCCATGCTTTAAAATTGCGCCCCTAAATTTAATATAAAATGAGGTAGCAATTAATAAATACTCAATACGTAAGGTAATCTTGCTTGTGGATTTTGAAAATCTTTGAAGAAAGTAGGATTTTGAATCATGTAATTATAAGACTCAAAAGGAGCTGGTAAAGCGATTTGACTTTGCTTTGAAAAATGATTAACCAAAGCCTCAATTGGAGTTTGTTCCTTTGGCAAGTGTACAATTTGATATTTTTTTAATTCTGCCGATTCTACAGCTACATTAATTGCTTCATTAAGCCCACCAATTGAATCGATCAATCCTAAATTTAATGCCTGAGTACCTGTCCAAACTCTTCCCTCTGCTAAATTTTCAACTTGACCTTTAGACAAACCTCTACCTTCCATCACTCTTGAAATAAAAATATCATAGATAGTTTCAATGCCTTTTTTCATTCTCTCTTTTTCTTTCACTGTTAAATCTCTATCAAAAGAAGGAAAATCACTTAATTCATTTGTTTTTACTTTCTCTACATTAACTCCTATAGTATTTGTTAGCTCAGAAACATTAAACATTAATCCAAAAACCCCTATTGACCCGGTTATAGTATTTTTCTCCGCCAATATGGTATCTCCAGCAGAAGCCATGTAGTAACCTCCTGATGCAGCAACATTACCCATACTAACTATTAAGGGCATTTTCTGTTGAATTAATTTTAATTTTCTCCAAAGCTTTTCAGAAGCCATAGCACTTCCTCCTGGTGAATTAATTCTCAGAACAACTGCTTTCACAGATTTATCTTTTAAAATGTCATCTAGAATTTTACCATATTTAACCGCTGAAATATCTGTTTCAGAATCAGCATCTATAATCGCTCCTTCTGCATTTACAACAACAACTTTTCTTCCTCTCCCGAAATCGTTTTCAAAAACTTTATTGTAATCCTCAACACAAACCAGATGACTTTTACCTCCTGAAATACTTTTCAAAACACTATTTACTTGATCCTCATAAAGAATTTTATCAACCAAATTAAAGTTCAGTGCTTCTTTAGACATTAAATAACCATAATCGTCGGCAATTTGATTTAACTCATTAATAGAAACGCCTCTTTTAAAACTCACTTCATGAAGCATCGTCAACCAAACATCATCAATCATTTCTTTTACTTGATGCTCATTTTCTTTACTCATTGAGTCGAGGACAAAAGGCTCAATAGCACTTTTAAATTTCCCCACTCTAATAGGTTCAGCTTTTACTCCAATTTTGTTTAACATAGACTTAAAGTAAAGCAATTGAGCTCCTAGACCTTTCCATTCCAAAAAGGACAATTTATCAATAAATACAGAATCAGCGGAGACTGCTAAATAATAACCTATTTGTGACAACCCTTCGGAATATGCAATAACTTTTTTCCCCGAGCTTTTGAAATCTTCGATTGTCCTTTTCAAAGAAGCCACATTTGCAAGACTACCCTGCACCTCACCTACTTTTAAGTAAAGAGCTTCGATTTTGGGATCAGTCTTAGCATTTTCAATTGCATTTTGAATAGAAAACAACCCCCGACCACATTGTTGATTATTGGCGAAATTGAATTCGGATGTATTAGCTCTATCAATTAGACTTTTAGATAAAGTAACTTGCAAAATTGAGTTTGATTCAATTTTTATCTTGTCATCAGCAGAAACTAATAAAACAATCACAACTAGAATCACCAGAGATGAAAATATTGCCAACCCTAAAATACTAGCCAAAAGGTTTCTTAAAAAACGCATGTTAAGAATTTTGAACAAAACTAAAGATCAACTATTGATATAAATCGTAAAATTACACGAACGGCATTTTAAAGATGAAGGAAATCGTATACCTGGGATTAGGATCAAATCTTGGAAACAAAAAAAACAATCTATTAAATGCCATTGACGCTCTTTCAAAAATATGCGGTGAAATAAAGGATGTTTCTTCAATATATGAAACGGATGCTTGGGGATTTAATTCTGACGAGAAATTCTTAAATATGGTTATTTCTATCGAAACAGATATTCAACCCTTAGAATTAATTGCTAAATGTCAGAATATTGAATTAGCAATCGGCCGAACCGTAAAAAAGGGAAAAGGATATGAATCAAGAGTTATTGATATAGACATACTTCACTTTGGAGACATAGAATTGATAACGGATAATCTTACTATTCCGCATCCACATATTGAAAAAAGGAATTTTGTTCTTCAACCATTAATTGAAATTTACAATGGATCTGAAGATAAGCTAAAGAAGTATAAATTATCTCTGTCTAATTTGAAAGATGAGAAAATTGAAAAAAAAATTGATAGATCTAAACTTTTATCAAAAAAAGGCGTAGAAGGTGATTTATCATAAAGAATAATTGAAATAAATGTCTAACATTTTGATGAATAGCTAAAAACTATTTATCATTGCACAAAAATTAAGAAAAAGAAGAATTTTACTAATAATCACGTTATGAAAGTTACAAAGTCAATTTTTGGTTGCGGAATGGCATTAGCATTATCAGCTGGTGTTGCTAACGCGCAAGATGTTCCAGAGGAAAAGAAACAACTTCCTGTATGGATGGAAAACATTTACCTAGGAGGTTCTGTTGGAGCTACTACAACAATAACTGACGTTAAACAATACGATTTTTACCCTGTTACTTCCAACAAAAACGAAGTAGGTTTTGGTTTTGGTGGACACCTTGGGTACACAATCAATTCTGCTTATGCAATTGAAGCTAGATTCAACAGTCTTCAGTTACTTGGATCAAACAGAGAAAATAATGAATACTTCAAAGCTGGTGCATTTGAACCAACTTTAAATGTAAAAGCTAACTTCTCTGATATGTTCTTAAGCGGAGCTAAAAAATCAAGCAAATTTACTGTATCTGGTTCTGCTGGTACTGGTATTGTATATTTCAGATCAAGAAGATTTACTCTTAATTCAGATCAATTAATTTCCCGCTACGGTTTTGAAAATGATGGTGAAACAAAATTGACTCCTACAAGAGAAATTATCATTACGGCTGGTGTTCAATTAAATTATGAATTAAATAATAAAGTAAGCTTATTCTTCAACAATGTTGCTGTTGGTCTTCACTCAGATAAGTTAGATGCAAAAGTTTACGGAACATCTCCTTATGAGTTTTACACTTTCTCAAGCTTAGGGTTAAACTATAAATTATCTGAAAAGAAATGGATTAAGCCTGAAGTTGAGTTCCATGATAAGTTAGCTAAAGTTGATTCTATTCTTGATGGATTTAAAGATTCTGATGGTGATGGTGTAATGGACACTTATGATAAGGACAACAAAACTCCAGAAGGTGCTAAAACAACTGGTGACGGTATGGCTATGGATACTGATGGTGATGGTGTTGCTGATTATGTTGATCAAGAGAGATTATCTCCATGTACAGAAGTTGATGAAAATGGTGTTGCTTTAGATAGCGATAAAGATGGTGTTGCTGACTGTAAAGATACTGAGCCTAATACTGCTGAAGGTGCTCAAGTAGATGTAAATGGTAAAGCTATTGCTTCTATGCCTGGTTTACCTGCTACAACTTCTGACAATTCAGGAGCTACTGGTGCTGATGTAGGATTACCTTCAATCTTCTTTGATATGGGATCTTCTAAATTAGGATACAACAGCTACCCTTCTTTAACAGAGGTTGCTAAGTTCTTAAAGAAAAACTCAGAAGCTAAATTAACTGTAGTTGGTCACACTGATGCTGTAGGTACAGCTGATTTCAACAAAAAGTTAGGTGAAAAGAGAGCTAAAGCAGCTGTTGATCACTTGGTTAAGATTTACGGAATCGATGCTGGTAGATTAACTGCAGTTTCTGAAGGTTCTTCAAATGGAATTGCTGTTGGAAAAGCTGCTCAAGCAAACAGAAGAGTAGATTTCTTATACACAAAATAACAACACGTGATATTTTAAATGAAGCCCTTCGAAATTCGAAGGGCTTTTTTTTTGCTCATAATTAAGGAAACTAAAGCATTTATAATAAGAGAAGCTATTAAGGAAGATTGCCAAGGAATTTATGATTTAATAAAAGAGCTTGCAATATTTGTAAAAGCAGAGAGCAGACTTGAGATAACCCCACAACAATTACTTGAAGATGGATTTGGGGTTTTACCATCTTTTAAAGCTTTTATAGCAACAGATCAAAATGAAATTGTAGGAACAGCTATTTTTTACGAAAAATACTCTCCTTGGAAAGGAAAAGCAATTTATCTAGAAGACTTACTAAAATAAGAAAGTTACAAAGAAAAAAACTTAGGGTCGATGTTATTCAATAAAGTAAAAACCTATGCAAAGGAAAACGGATTTAATAGAATGGACTGGCAAATTTATGCCTTTAACGATCCTGCTTTATCATTCTATAAAAAACACAATGCTTTTTTAGAAAAAGGCTGGATTAACGGCTACATTCAAAGAAAAGACTTCTAAAAACTATATTTTTTACTTAATAATTTAAATCCTTCCCAAACAACTATACCTGCACAAACAGCAACATTAAGGGAATGCTTTGTCCCATATTGAGGAATTTCAATACACGTATCACTTGAATCAATTGTAGACTGCTCAACACCTGTTACTTCATTACCGAAAACAACAGCTAGCTTATCTATTGGTTGATTTTGTAATTCAGACACTTCCTGAGAACCTTCCGCCTGTTCAACAGAACCAATATAATACCCTTTAGACTTCAAATCTGCTAAAGCCTCTTCAGAGGTAGAGAAATATACCCAATCAACAGACTCTGTAGCTCCCAAAGCCGTTTTTTGAATCTCTCTATGGGGTGGCTTCGCTGTAATACCGACTAAATAAACGGCTTCAACATTAAAAGCATCACAAGTTCTAAATATGGTCCCTACATTATTTAAGCTTCTAATATTCTCCATTACTACGATTAATGGAATTTTCTTTTGTTGCTTAAACTCTTCAATAGAAACTCTATTCAGCTCTTCTAATTTTAATTTTCTCATTCCTGTTTTCAACACTTGTGAATATCTAAACCACTATAATTTACAGTAGCTATTGGTCGTTTTGTACCTTTAGAAAAATACTTATTCGTGGCCAAAAAGTCTTCCAATTCTAAACCCAAAGATACGCCTTTGATGCGTCAGTACAATGAAATTAAGACAAAGTACCCAGACGCAATGCTCCTTTTTAGAGTTGGTGATTTTTACGAAACATTCAATGATGATGCACGAAAAGCATCAAAAATACTTGGGATTGTCTTAACAAAAAGATCAAACGGTAGTTCCGATGATGCGCTTGCAGGTTTTCCTCATCACTCTTTGGATACTTATTTACCTAAACTAGTACGAGCTGGAATTCGTGTTGCTGTTTGTGATCAATTAGAAGATCCAAAAGCAACAAAAGGTATCGTAAAAAGAGGCGTTACTGACTTAGTTACTCCTGGCGTGGCTATGCACGATCAAGTATTAGAAAGAAAGGAAAATAATTACTTGGCAGCTGTTCACTTTGAAAGAAAAAGAGCTGGTATCGCCCTGTTAGATATATCTACGGGTGAGTTTTTAGTTGCTGAAGGATCAATTGAGTACATTAGAAAGGTCATTGATAATTTCTCTCCAAACGAGGTCTTATTTAACAAACCTAAATATGATGTGTTTGTTGAGAGCTTTGGAAATAAGTTTTACACCTACGGATTAGACGAGTGGGTTTTTAATTTAGACTTTGCAAAAGATAAGATTCAAAAGCAATTTGATATCAAAAGCTTAAAAGGTTTTGGCATTGATAAAATGAATCTGGCCTCTATATCATCAGGTGTAATATTACATTATTTAGGTGAAACATTAAATGAACAAACTGCTCATATTAGAGGGATTTCTCGAATTGATCAAGATGATTATGTTTGGCTGGATAACTTCACGATTAAAAGCTTGGAACTCGTTTCATCCGATCATCCTGACGCCGTTACATTGATTGATGTAATTGACAAAACAATTACGCCAATGGGAGGAAGAATGTTAAGGAAATGGATGATTCTTCCACTTAAAGACTTATCTGATATACAAAATAGGCATCAAGTAGTTGAGGAATTTCTTAACAAGCAAGAACTCTTATCTAAAACAAGAGAACAGTTGAAAGAATTTGGTGATATTGAAAGAATCATTTCCAAAATTTCTGTTGGTAAAGTATCTCCAAAAGAATTAATCGTTCTCAAGGATTCAATCATTGCTACTAACGAAATAAATCAACTGTTAAGCACTAGTAATCAATTTCAAAACCTAACTCAATCCATAAGTTCTTTGGAGGAGGTAATTCAGAAAATTGAAACTGAGATTTATCCCGACGCTCCAGCCGTTATTGGTAAAGGAAGATTAATAGCAGACGGAGTGGATAAAAAACTGGATGAATTCAGAGAGATTGCGACAAACGGTAAGAACATTTTACTCAACCTTCAACAAGCTGAAAGTGAAAGAACCGGAATTCAATCTTTAAAAATAGCCTTCAACAATGTTTTCGGGTATTATTTAGAAGTAAGGAACACACATAAAGACAAAGTCCCTGAAGAATGGATTAGAAAACAAACTCTTGTAAATGCTGAAAGGTATATCACCCAAGAATTAAAAGAATTAGAAACTAAAATTCTTTCTGCAGAGGAACAAATTGGAATATTGGAAGGTAGAGTTTTCAAACAAATTATTGAATACATCTGTAAATACCTCCCACAACTTCAATTCAACGCTAAAAAAATTGCAGAAATAGATTGTTTATCTGGCTTCGCGAAAATTGCAAAAGATTACAATTATAGCAAGCCAATAGTTAACGATTCATTAGCGCTTGATATCAAAGAAGGAAGACACCCAGTAATTGAGCAAAATTTACCAAGAGGAACAGAATACATCAGTAACGATGTTTACCTAGATAGTAGTACCCAACAAATCATAATGGTTACAGGACCAAACATGTCCGGTAAATCTGCCTTACTTCGCCAAACAGCTTTAATTACTTTAATGGCTCAAATGGGTAGCTTTGTACCAGCCTCTAAGGCGATTATAGGATATGTCGATCGTGTTTTCACAAGAGTTGGTGCATCTGATAATATTTCAACGGGTGAATCTACTTTCATGGTGGAAATGAATGAAACTTCTAACATCTTAAATAATTTATCCGAGAGAAGTTTAATTCTTTTAGATGAAATAGGGAGAGGAACCAGTACTTATGATGGAGTTTCTATAGCATGGGCAATTAGTGAATACTTACACGAATATCCTCTATACAAACCAAAAACTTTGTTCGCTACGCATTATCATGAATTAAATGAAATGACTGAACAATTTCCTCGAATTAAAAACTTTAATGTGTCTGTTAAAGAGGTAAACAATAAAGTAATTTTCATGAGAAAATTAGTAGCTGGAGGAAGTGAGCATTCTTTTGGTATTCATGTAGCCAAATTAGCGGGAATGCCCAAAACCGTTGTTGAAAGGGCTAATGAAGTTTTAGCTATTTTAGAAAACACACATAGAACTGAAGAACCTAAAACAAAAGCTTCACAAAAAAAGAAAAGCTCCAAAAAAACTTCAAAAGCAGATGGTGTTCAATTAAGCTTTTTTCAACTCGACGATCCTGTTTTAGAACAAATTAGGGATGAAATTAAAGACCTAGACATTAACACACTAACTCCTGTTGAGGCTTTGATGAAGCTAAATGAAATTAAAAAATACGTTGGCGGTTAATTCGTTTTAAAATGAAAAAGCCTGTACAGAGGACATATATTAACGAATGCTGTTAAAAGGAAAATAGTTCCTAAAGCAACTAAAATCAATCCCAATATTCCTGATATGACTCCTGCGAAAAACAAACCGTAAACTGTTATTCCAACTAGTATTCTAGCTATTTTATCTAAGATTCCTATGTTCTTTCTCATAACTGATGATTTTAAGTTATGAGACAAAATTATTGCAGAGCTCTTAGCGCTTCAATGAGGATAATCAGAGCAAATCATGAGTTTTATCACTTCACGATAAACTTACGAGAAACCCCATTTAAATTAACTGTATATATTCCAGAAGATAATTGAGAAACATCTATTTGATGCTTGTAAATTCCTTTTGGAACTCCATTTATAGACTCTCTTTTGATTTGTTTACCTGTTGCATCAAAAATTTGTAATTCAATATCTGAATTTGATATCATATCTATACCTAGGTAAATTTGAGCGTTAGCAGGATTTGGGAATACTTTAAGCCCTCTTACAGCATTATTATCATCAATAGATAACTCATTTGAGGTCAGCTTATAATAAACATACAAATGCTCTAGTATCCACTCAGCAGATGGAATATTACCAGGAATTAATTGATCGGCAAAATAACCCGTATTATATCTTGTTTCAAAATTAAGGGCGTAAGTACAAAATCCAGATTGAGCATGCCAAAATTGCTGTGGGGCTTCATCTTTAATCTGTTCTCTCGTCACCATCATAAATTGGTTGTAATCGGAAAGCTTATCTGTTAAAGGCGCCCATTCATATCCTGGCTTAAATCTTACGTAAACACCATATCTTTCCTTAGGTTTTACAGTATCATTTACATCCAATTGAATAAAATTCAAATTTAAATTGGCCCTATCTGTACTATCGTCAACAGTTAACAGAATTGTATCTGTTCTGAAAACTTGTCCTGCATCTAATTGATCAGAATTTCCGGTATGAAACAACGGTTGCCAAGCAAACTCTCCAAATTCAATTTCTTCATTTTCATTAATAGGGAAATAGTATAAATATGGATAGTGAACTAAATAATCTACAAAAACAGTATCAACAATAGTTTCATCCGTTTCTCTGATATACACAAAAGGAATCTCTACGGAATCAATTACGATTTTAGTCCATTCATCTGCCCAGCCACTTGGAGTTAGTGATGGATTAATCATTTCTCCAAAACCGTGTAAATTGGCATAAACTTTTTCGTTTGTTAATGCATCTTCACCAGCAATTATTGTCGAGTCGGGAAAAATGGCAAACAATTCAAGCGGGGTACCTCCTGGTAAAGTTGATGGAAATTCAATAACACCTATATCAACTAAATCATCTAAAGTTGAAAACCATAAATCACCATAATCCTTGAATTGAATTTGCTCTTCATCAATTTCTATTTTTCCCGAAGGAACAGGTTGCTTAAATTCTGTTTTTTCAAAAATAAAAGGTGTTTGAGCATATGACCCTAGAGTTACGATCAAACAAACAACGAATACAATTCTCTTCATAAAAGCAAGATAAACAATTAAAAATCAGTAGTCAAAGAAAGATAAAACTGACGGCCTTGAACAACTCCATCCTCAACTCCCCAAGCCCAATCTGCTCGGATAAAATATCCCATAACCGTTGATCTTAAACCGAAACCATAACCCCCAATTATAGGCTCTTTATTTGTACGCAATAAAATCTCACCAGTCCTAGCCTCTCCTCCTATTAAAATGGTTTGTTCATTTAATGAATTACTTTTCGAGAAAGGATTAGAGCCTGACCAAGCTGTTCCAACATCTGCAAAACCAATGGCTTGAAAATTATTTAAAAAATCAGATGAAAATGGCGTTGAAAAAAGAAACTTCATCACTGGCCATCTCAACTCTGAATTTAAAGTCATAAACGATGTTCCGTTTCTTCCGTTTTGTACAAAACCTCGCATATTGGTTGCTAGTGTTTGAAAAGCATATTCATCTCCATTATTTAATTTACTTGGCGCTAAATCTGAATTAAATTTTGGAGAAGCCCATGAGTCAACACCCCCCATGTAAAACATTAATCTTTGTGGACCCATGGATGAGCCTCCTGCTAATCTGTTTGCCCAAATGAGTGATTTATAAATATTTAAATAATGTCTGAAATCTGCTCCATAAGTATACATTCGATTATTGATTTCTGGGGCTTCTTGATAGAACTCTGAAAACACTTTAAAGCGTAAACCACTGTACAAATTAGTTCCAAACGAACGAGTATTATCAAAAGTGTAATCCATCCTAACATTTGGCCAAAACTGATGCGCTACAGGACTTTCTAAAAGAGCTATATCCTTACTCAATGGAATTGATTGATCATATCGAAGAGAAAAGGTAGCTGATAAACGATCAACTATTGAAAATGGGTATTGTAATCTATAAATCCCTTCGTAAGTAATATTTTTAGCAAGC
Organism: Flavobacteriaceae bacterium; assembly: GCA_964230605.1. Lineage (GTDB taxonomy): Bacteria > Bacteroidota > Bacteroidia > Flavobacteriales_C. Next base: position 5,788 of record CAXRIN010000111.1, on the reverse strand, counting down.
GTTGACAAATTATCCAAATCGGTATGTGTTCCTCTGTAAAAAAGGTATTGTTTGTCCAATCTTTTCTTGCGATCAAAATAACTTAGAAAAACTTCATTACTAAAGAAATCTGCAATCCTGAATCCTCCTGTAATTAAATGATCTTCAAGTAAATCTATTACGGCATATTTCATAAACCCATTCATTCCCGGCATTGGATAACTTGCTCCACCCGAGAAGCGTTGGTATTGAGGGTTTAAAAATCGATTATCTAAATCCAGCGAAACTTCAGCTGTTCTGAACTCCAACTCATAATTCCTTTGTTTAACTTTTGTGGCTACAGAATCAGAAGTAGGGAATCCATTGATTTTTAGAGGTCGGAAAGCAGTATTTGATTCAGGCTTTATAACCTCAACTACTGAATCATTGAATGTTTTATCCATTTCATCCCTAAAAATGTAATAGTCCGTATAAATAAAATCTTCATCTCTGCGCATCCTAGCTTTAATCGAATCTACGGTCAAAACTTCAACTTCTGGAGCTTTTTCCGCTTTAGGTTGCAGTCCGATTTCTTTAACCAAAAACTTTTTGAAAGATGTAGGATTCAAACTAGTTTCTTCTGATTCAACTGGCGAAATATTTAAAACATTTCGTCTGCCATTTTTAAAGATTTTTGCTACTTGATTCCCATTGGAACTTTGCCAAAGTATATTCACATTATAATTTGAAATCGGATAATTTTTAGTGAAATATCTGTAGTGAATAGAAGTATCAACAAAAGCAACGACACTATCTATTTCTCCCTCCCATTGATTAAAAATCCCATTTTCATCACTTAAATACTGAAACTTTTTTCCGCCTATCGAAATTGGATTTTTCTCGTTTGCATGCTCCGTTTTCGTCAGTCTTAGCAAAACTTGCGGACTGTATTTATAGGATTTTTTCCTTTTATAATCATAACTAAATAAATCAAAGCTATGCTTATAAACGGAGTTTGCTTGTCCACCTATTTGCATCGAATCATTTTGTCTGTTACTTGAAAAAACAATCAATTCATCATTATCTATAAAAACTGGATACCTATCATCATAAAAATCATCTGTAATTTGCTCCTGAGATCTACTATTTACATCCAACACATAAACATCAGTTTTCCCATTTACAACCGCCGACATCACTATTTTTCTGCCAGATTGAGAATACTTTGCCTCAAGTATTTTTTCAAATTGAAAGAGTTTTGATTTAATTTTTTCTTTGGTTCTAACATCGTAAGTCATCCAAATCATTTCACCTTTATACTCATAAAACACACTTAGTAAATCACCGAAGGGATGCCATGTAATTACAGGAAAAGAATAATCCGGCTGAACATCTATTTGATGCCCTAACTTCAAAATACATTTACGATTTTGCTTTTTATAATCAAGAACGTAAACTTTTTGCTGACTCAGTTTGTTTGTTGTAAAAGCAACATAATCAGATTTACTGTTTACGCACAAACGCTGATACTCTCTATTTTTCTTTGGTAATCTTTTTCCAATATTATTAGTATCTGGAACAGACTTGAATTTGTTATCACTGATAAACCTAGATTTAAAATATTCGCGCCAATCTAAAATCAAATTATCCACCGATGCTCCAAGAATAAATAACATCCCATCCGTATGAGATCTATTAATTTTAGACATGTAAAGCACGTTGGGAACAGCTTCCTCCCCGTATTTATCAGCAATAAAATACCAAAAAGAATGTCCAGCATAAGTAGCTTCCTCTCCCTTAAGCCAATTAAACTTTTTGAACTTACCCGATTTGAAATAGTCTTTAACCTTATTCTCCGTTTCTACACTCCATTTTTCAGATAGATAGGATATTAACCCATTATAAAACCAATCTGGAAAATTAATAAGCACCTCACTTTTGAGCTCATCAGATAAACCATCACCAAAAATGATTTCATCGATTAACATTTGTGCTACGCCATTTCTTATTTGTCTATCAAAGTTCTTATGATCGCCATCAAAATACAAAAACACTTTACCACCAAGCACCCTTGCAAACCCTCCTGGATTTATTTCCTCGTCGGGATAATTACCAATATTACTTTCTCTGGATTGATTTTGAGTATTGTAAACTACAAACTGAATCTTTCTATTCAATCGATGTTCAAATAGGAGTTCAAGCTCCTTCAACTGTAAATGAGCTGACCTAGCGACATAATCCGCTAAATTCTTACCTTCTTCGTAAAAGTAAATATTGAATTGATCGTATTTATAGTGACTCCACAAATACCCTGAGAACTGAACTCGGTTTTTACCAAAGTCCATTGAAGTACCGTTGTAAAACTGACTGTATGAATTAAGTGAAATTAATAAAAACAGAATCCCAATATGACGAACAACCCAGCGCATTCTCACCTAAATTAACAAATAAGATTTACAATTATTGTTACCAAAAAGCCTAATTAAGAATTAACTTTATGGTATGATTACAATTGAAAAGTTCACTTTCAATCCTTTTCAAGAAAACACATACATTTTATTTGATGAAACTAAGGAATGTGTAGTGATTGATCCGGGTTGTTACGGACCAGAAGAAAAGGCTCAATTAATTCAATTTATAAATGAGAACGAACTAATTCCTGTTCAGCTTTTAAATACGCATTGTCATGTTGATCATATTCAAGGAAACTATGTGATTGCTCGTGATTTTGAGTTAAAATTAGCCGCTCATAAACTAGAAGTCCCTATTCTTGAAGGTAGTCCAACATGGGGGGCGCAATATGGAATTAGAGGAGACTTATCTCCTGACATTGAAATATTCCTTGAAGAAGGAGATATTGTTGAATTTGGTAATTCTCAATTAGAAGTCATTTTTGTTCCAGGACATTCACCTGGGCACATTGCTTTTATTAATCATGAACAAAAATTCGTGATTAATGGAGATGTACTTTTTAAGGGAAGCTTTGGTAGATATGATTTACCTGGCGGTAATCCTTATGTACTATCACGCAGCATTCAAACCAAATTATTTAAACTTCCAAATGACTATACTGTTTATGCAGGACATATGGGAGAAACTACAATTGGAGAAGAAAAATTAACTAATCCTATTTTACAATTTCCTACTGAGGAACCAAAGTAAAAATCATGAATAGAAGTAAATCAAACGAACTTTATCAAACATCATCTAAATATTTTCCTGGAGGAGTTAACTCTCCTGTTAGAGCATTTAAAAGTGTTGACGGAACTCCTATTTTTATAACAAAAGGAAATGGTGCTTTCGTTACGGATGCAGATGGAAATGAATATATTGATTTCTGTGCTTCTTGGGGACCAATGATCTTGGGACATAACAATCCTGAAATTAAGAAAGCGGTGATTGAAGCTGCAGAAAATGGTTTATCATTTGGCGCACCTACTGTGCAAGAAAATCAATTAGCAGAACTTCTTATTAGCAACAATAAATACGTTGAAAAAATAAGATTTGTAAGCTCAGGTACTGAAGCTGTAATGAGTGCTATTAGATTAGCTAGAGGATACACTGGAAGAGATAAAATTATCAAGTTTGAAGGTTGTTACCACGGTCATGCTGACCACCTCTTGGTGAAGGCTGGAAGTGGTTTGGTTACATTCGGTTCTTCTTCTTCGGCAGGTGTGCCTGAATCTTTTGTAAATGAAACTTTAGTTTTACCATTAAACAATAAAGAAGCGCTAGAAAAAGCATTTGAAGAGCATAAAGATCAAGTTGCTTGTATTATTATCGAACCAATTCCAGCTAACAATGGTCTTTTGTTACAAGACAAAGAATATTTGGAGTTTGTTAAAGAAATAGCTCATAAAAATTGTGCTTTGGTAATTTTTGACGAGGTAATCTCTGGTTTCAGAGTAGGTTTTGAAGGTGCTGCTGGATACTATGGAATTCAGCCAGACATTATTACCTATGGAAAAATAATTGGAGGAGGAATGCCTGTTGGATGTTATGGTGCATCTGCAAAAATAATGAGTTCCATCGCTCCAGATGGAGATGTTTATCAAGCAGGTACTTTAAGTGGAAATCCGGTGGCAATGAGTGCAGGAAGAGCTGCTTGCGAAATTCTTGTGCAAGATGGGTTTTATGAAGATCAAGAAAAAAGAACTAAAGATTTTGTGTCAAAAATAAAAGCACATATTAATGCAAAAGGATACAATTTATACATTGCAACAATTGGATCTATTTTCTGGATGGTTTACGGAAATCAAGAAAAAATTCAATCGCCAGACCAAATTAGTCCAGAGGCTGGAAAATACTTCAAAGCTATTTTTAGCAAGTTATTAGAAAGAGGCGTTTACTTAGGTCCTTCTGGTTATGAAGTTGGATTTGTAAGCGCTGCTCACAGTCCTGAAATTTTAGATAAAGCAGCAAATGAAATCATCAATGTTCTTGATGAAGTTGATCAAGAAATTGGATTGAAATAAAATAAAGAAGCATCCAATAAAAAAGGCTGAGCTCATTAAAGAGTCAGCCTTTTTTTGAATTAACTAAAGTCAAAATCTACGAAAAGAACGGTTTAATTAATCTTACGCTCTTATTCATGAAAAAGGAATTTACAATCGTTAAACTGTATCGAATGATATATTATCGACTTATTTTATCGATAAACTACTTAACTACAACCTTATGAGTTGACATCCCTTCCTTTGTACCAAGAACTAATAAGTAGATAGCTTTTGAGAAGGTTGAAAGATCAATAATATCAGCATCATTTTGAGTAATCTGAATTTCTTTACCAGATAAATCAAAAAGGCTAACATCCAAAATTTCTTTATTAGAGATGCTCCATTTATTCCCTCCTAAAAATGTTATAACAGGGAGTTCTAATGTAGCATCTTTAATATTTAACAAATCAACAAATTGGAATGTAGCAAAGTCATTAGGTTGATGAAAACCAAAAGCAGGAAGAGTACTCCATGACAAATAATCATTGGCAGCATCTTTAGCAGCTCCCGAACTGTAATCAATTGTATATAAATTTCCTCGCCAAGTTGAACCATTTGTAGGTATTTCAAAATTTGAACCTGGTGCTGAACTTAATCCCGAAAAAGGAATTTTCACTTCAATCGTATAACCTTCATCCACATCAGATAAATTATTTAGAGTTCCTGTAACAATAGCTGCAGTTTCTAACCCAACAATATCCCAACCAGAAAGTCCAGAACCACCCCACGAGCCACAAGTTACGGAAGGGCAAACTGTCAAATCGTAATTAATATTAGCCGCGCTAACACCAATCTCAACGTAATCTTTTCCATCTCCATCAAAATCCAAAAAAATCTCTATTAAGTCGTCGTTATTATAAAGTGGATCATCTTTAGAAAAATAAGTATTCATTACATCAACATCCTTGATTTAAAATGCGAAAAATACGGCATCATTTGTCCAAACGGCTTTTGCTGTTCCAGATGTAGAACCTTCAAGACCAGTATTATGAACAGAAAATGAAACAGCTGAAATATTATCCCATTCAGATAAATCCCCGTCGATAATTGGAGCGCTGGATGTTTTTTCAATGGGGTATTTGTCGTTTGAATTCGCGAATACAGAGACTGAGCTTAAAAGGCAGAATAAGAATATAAATTTATTCATAAAAAAGTTCGTTGCTGGTATAAAAACGAACTCTAACAATAAAAAGTTTTACTGATTCCCCACAATTATACCTAAACCGTAAGTTGAGTACGGAGTGAACACCTTTCTTTACAGAAAAGATTGGTTATGAATATTTTAAGGTTTATTGAAGAGTTTCCAGATGAACACAGTTGTATCACTCATTTTA
>CAXRIN010000110.1:0-6902 GCA_964230605.1 Flavobacteriaceae bacterium | reverse complement strand
TTAAAATGAGTGATACAACTGTGTTCATCTGGAAACTCTTCAATAAACCTTAAAATATTCATAACCAATCTTTTCTGTAAAGAAAGGTGTTCACTCCGTACTCAACTTACGGTTTAGGTATAATTGTGGGGAATCAGTTTTTAGATTTATCGAAAATTGAAAGTGGCAAACTGTCTTTTGAAAATGTAAGATTTAATTTTAAAGATTTTATAAATGGAGTAAAGTCTATTTTCGAATATAAAATAGCTGAAAAAGGATTAGAATTTAACATCAATATTGATCCAAAAATCCCTCAATATTTAGAGGGTGATCCAACTCGATTAAATCAGATATTATTAAACTTAATCAGTAACGCTGAAAAATTCACCTCAAAAGGATCAGTAAGTGTATTTGCTAATCTAGTGGAGTCAAAAGATGATAAATGTAAAGTTCAGTTTGAAATTAAGGATACTGGAATTGGAATAGCGAAAGAGAATTTGGGAAAAATATTCCAAGCATTTACACAAGAATCAAACAAAACAACAAGACTTTATGGAGGTACCGGTTTAGGTTTAGCAATTGTTCAGCAGTTGGTGAATCTGCAAAACGGGAAAATTTGGGTTGAGTCTCGATTAAATAAAGGTAGTAGTTTCTATGTTGAAATAGAATATGGCATTTCAGATGAATCTCCAGAAATAGCAAACGTTTTTAATGAAGATTTTAAGGACTCTAAATTGAAAAGAGCTCGGATTATTATGGCCGAAGATTATCCTATGAATAGATTATTAGCAAAAGGATTGTTTGATAAATGGGGGCTGAATTTAACGCTTGTTAATAATGGTAAAGAATTACTTAATGATTTGAATTTGAATTCCTACGATATTATTTTAATGGATATTCAAATGCCAGATATTGATGGGTTGGAAGCAACAAGAATTCTAAGAAAACGAGGAGTTAAAACTCCTGTTATTGCTATTACTGCGCATGCTTTTAAAGAGGAGCAAGTTCAATGTGCTAAAGCAGGTATGAATGATTTTTTATCAAAGCCATTTGATGAAAAGGATTTAAAGGAAAAGTTAATTACTTACTTGAATTTAAAGCCAGATGATTTAACCAATGATCAATGGCAACAAGGAGAGGAGTTCTTACCATCTACTTTAGAGTATTTTAGTTTAGATTATGTAAAAGAGTTAGGAGCAGGTGATGATGATTTTGTGACAGAAATGTTAGGGATGTTCTTGAATCAAGTGCCTGATTTACTAAACAATTTAATCCTTGCTTTAAATCAAGGAGATAAAGGTTTAATGGCAAAATTCGCACATACCGTCCAGTCTTCATTTGTAATGATCGAAAGAAAAGATCTTAAAGAAGATTTGAAGCGTTTAGAAATGTGGGGTAAGGGAATGTCAGAGTTGGAAAATCCAATTGGGGAATTGTCGTCAATTCTTCAAAAATCCGAACTTGTTATTAAAGCGGTTGGTGATTACTTAGGCAAGCCCGTAAATGTTGATTTTACACCAATTGAGGTTCTTATGAATGTAGAACAATTAAAGGATTTAAATGTTGATTTCTCAAAGTTAAAAGAGTTGGGAGAAGGCGATGTTGATTTTCAACGCGAAATGGTGAATTTATACATGAGTCAAACCAGTTCACAAATTGAAGATATCGTCAAACTTTTAAAGGAAGGAAATATCAAAGAAATAGGCATTATTGTTCATAATATGATTGCTTCATTTGATTTAATTGGTTGTGAAGTACTGATAAGCTATTCTCGAAGATTAGAAGAGTCTTGTTTAAACAAGACTGAAATAGAACGGCTTAAACCTCAAATCGAAGACTTTTTGGAACTCACTAAAAACTCCATAAAAACAGTGGAGCAAAAAGCGAAATCATTGAATATTTTATAATTAGGAATCACTGTGAGTTTTACTTGAGTCTTCAAGTAATCGGTTTAACTCTGTAAGTTCTTCATTGGTGAACTCTCTGTATTTTCCAACGGGAACGTCAAGGCTTATATTCATAATTCGAATTCTTTTCAAAGTTCTAACCCTGTAACCTAAATGTTCGCACATTCTTCGGATTTGACGATTTAACCCTTGTGTTAAAATGATTTTGAATTTTTGTGGACCAAGTTGTTTAACCACACATTTTCTTGTAACAGTATCCAAAATCGGAACACCATTACTCATCTTATGAATGAAATCTTTATTGATAGGTCGATTAACGGTTACGATATATTCTTTTTCGTGATTATTTCGTGCGCGAAGAATCTTATTTACGATATCCCCATCATTAGTTAAAAAAATAAGTCCTTCACTGGGCTTGTCTAATCTTCCAATTGGGAAAATTCGTTTTGGATAATTGATGTAATCAATAATGTTGTCAGGCTCAACTTTTGTATCGGTTGTACATACAATTCCAACAGGTTTATTAAATGCTAAATACACATGTTTTTGCTCCGATGGTTTACCAACTAGTTTGCCATTAACACGCACTTCGTCTCCATCTTCAACCTTCGTTCCCATTTCTGGTACTTTTCCATTAATGGTGATTTTACCTTCTTCAATAAGTTTGTCGGCAGCTCTGCGAGAACAGTAACCAATTTCACTTAAGTATTTATTAATTCTAACAGACATGTTTTTCAAAGGTAAGTTTTTCTTTAATTTTGATTTTAATGGAAGACTTAAAGAAGATTTTTATTATTGCTGCAGCAGTTGCCTTGGGATTGCTTTTATTTTATGTTGCCTTGACGTTTTTAGGTTTTGTAATCGCTGTTATTCTCGACTTAGTTGTTCTTGGTGCTTTGGTTTATTTAGGGTTATATATCTACCGAAAGTATTTTCAAAACAAATATTAGTAGCCCATTTTAAAATTTTCATCTTGCCAAGATTGATGAACAGTTTTGAAATCAATATTCGCTTCTAGTTCTTCAAATTCTTTTTTATCTGCTATTTTTTGTTCTTTCCTCAATTTACCAAGGGCGAATCGCCTAATTTCTTCATCGTTCGTTAGTTCTAAACCAGGTACTTTAAGTGGTTTGCCATCTTCACTAACTGCAACAAAAGTGAAATAAGAGGAGTTGGTGTGTTTTGTAATTCCTTTATGGAAATTTTCAGCCTCAACTCTAATTCCCACTATTAAACTTGAATTCCCAACATAATTAACACGAGCTTTTAGTGAAACTAAATCGCCAACATTAACAGGAGCTAAAAAGTCTACGCCACTAACCGATGCCGTTACGCAATAGTTTTGGGCATGTTTGGTGGCGCATACGTATGCTACTTTATCCATTAAGGACAAAATAACGCCTCCGTGAACTTTCCCTCCAAAATTTGCATAAGAAGGTATCATGAGTTCTGTTAAAACAACTTCTGAGTCTTTTATTTTTTTGAATTCCATAAGCATTAGAATTGATCCCAAATATCCGATTTATCTTTTTTAACGGGTTTCAGGTGGAATCGTTTAGCCAACATTAATCGGGTTTTAGAGAAACTATAAATAATATCCTTGCTATCAGCCCAACGCGAATACATTTGGTCGGCAACAGCAGTTAATCCAAAGTAAATGTTATTGTTAGAATAGCCTAAGGCTGTTTGAGATTGAAAATTGACTTGGCTTCCTGTTTGTTCGTTTAAAATGCCATTTCCTTCAAACTTAATGTTTTGATTAACAATGAATCCCATGAACCCAACATTAAAAAACCATCTTCCTCTAACGAAAGTATATCCGTATCCTATTCCTGCACCTAAATCGATGAATGAAAGTTGATTTAAGTCAAAGTTTTCTAATTTGTTTATCAGGTTAGAAGGAACAATACTTGAGTCGCTTAGTACCCCAAGCGCATTGAAGCGGATGCCTAGTGAAACTGATCCGGCACTTTTTAATTGCCTTTCAGTTTGAGCGTATATTGCTTTTGTTGAATATTTCTTGTAATTGAGGTTGTAACGAATGTTACCGCCAATTGATGAGGTGATTAAATCTGTTCTTTGATAAAGATTTTTGTTGATTTCGGCCCAGTTTTGAATAGCTGAAGAGTTATCTAAAAAGTATCCTTCGTATTGCTGAAGCCTAAAGTCAATCGTTAGGAATCTTAAATAAAAATTCCACTGTAAGTCCATTTCTTCGGTAACACCTTTTTCTTCTTCCTCAGGCTGTCCTAATCGCATAAAAGCACCTGATACTGCAAACCATTTGTATGCAATTCCTGCTCCAATCCTTGGAGCAGGCGCTACTCTGTATGATAATCTTCCTGGGCCTAGGTTATCTTCAACCTTAAATTCATTTGTTTTAGTTCCTATGAATGCTTTACTTGTAATTGAGTATGGAAAGGTTTGAATGTACTTCGTGTTAACCCTTTGCGCGTGTACTTTAACGCTAATAAAGGTTAGCAATAGCAAACTAAAATAAAAGTGGGCTTTTTTCATTTATAAAAGTTTTTCAAAACTAGATATAAGAGTTTTTTGAAATGGAATAATTTAAGCTATTTACTAAAGGTTTGATGTGGATTAGTTAGCAGGATTGGTTTTTTAAAAGTTGTTTTTTACAATGTTAAGTGAACAAATCGGCGCTTTTTATGCGTCAATGGGGGAGTTTGGATTGTATACAAGTATATCATGTGCAGAAGATTGTAATGGGGATATGGGAGGGACTGCATTTTTAGATTCTTGCGGAGTATGTGCAGGTGGTAATACAGGTAATGAGCCAGAATTAGACCCTGATATGTGTGTGATCACATCGGCTAACAATCAACTAAAACAAGGAGCTATTTATCCAACTATTTTGAATGTAGGTTCCGCTATTCATTTACCTGAGATTCATGGTAAGGTGAAAGTTTTTAAAGTGAATGGTCAGTTGGTTTTTGAAGGAAATATTGGAGATAATAAAATTTTAACCACAAATTTCTGGGGTGCTGGAATTTATTTTGTTCAAATAGGCTCTGAAAATCAGTCTTTTAGTCAAAAAGTGGTCCTTCAGAAATAAATAATTGTATAGAAATACTTTACAAGAGAATAGATGAAGACTATATTTGCTTCCACAACTTAAAGTAAATTTTATGAAAAAGTATTTTTTAGCGGGAGCTTCATTAGCTCTTTTATTATTTGGATGTAAGAAGGACGGAGAAGGAGAGGGTAATGGTACAGCCACTGTAACAACTACAGTAGAAGAGGATAAAGCTAACCTTACAGCAGCAATGGATGAAATAGTTACTTGTTTAGGGACTATGAAGAATGGTGCAATGATGAACTCAATGGTTGCTTTTACTGGTCTATCAGATGGTGAAGCATTAAAAGAAGAGTTTATTGAAGCAATTTTTGCTAAAATGGGTGATGCAATTGGTGAGGTTGAGGTTCCTGATGAGTCTAAATTTTATTTCGATAGTTACACTGGAACTTGGGCATACAATTCAACAGATAGTACTTGGGATAGATCAAATACTCCATCAGATAAAATTGTTGTTCAATTTCCATCTGATGATGCGCAAACTTCAAACAATGTTGAAGCTACATTGTCTGGTTATGTAGATGAGAAATATGTTTTTGATTTAGAAGATGTTTGGTTACCAAAAGCATTCTCTTTATCGGTTACAAAAGACGGAACAAAAATTGGAGGGATTGATTTAGATGGTTTAGCACTTGAGCAATCTAATGATGCTGTTATTCCAACACTAGTAAGCGGATCTGTATTTTTAGCTCCTTTTACATTCTTAATTGATGGTGAAAGAGTTACCTCAACTGAGTTTGAAGCGTCAATTGGTTTGGATGATGGTACAGGATGTGAGTACAGCATGAGCTCAAAATTAAAATTGAAGCATGATGATTATGAGAACATCATGGACGAAGATTTTGTAAGTATTCAGGGGTCTGTTGGTCATAATTCTATGATGGTTAAGTATTTTGTAGACATAGCTAAAATCATGGAGTATGAAAGTGCAAACAACGAAATGACTGTAGATGTTGTTAATGATAATATTGATTTCGACGTATTAATGAATAATACTGAAATAGGAAATTTAATATTAAAGGAGAATTCAGCTGAAGACCTTGAAGTTCATATGGTTTACAAAGATGGAACAAGTGAAAACACTAGTGTTTACTACGAGCCATTTATTGAAGATGTTGAGGCGTTGTTCTCAGATTTAACAGGTCCTTGGGATGAGGAAGAAGTTCAATAATATTACATTAAATACAAAAAAGATGGCCCTGATTGGGGCCGTCTTTTTTTTGACTAATACTTACAGTCAATTAGATTCTAATCAAACGAAATTTTCTTTTGGTTTTGATGGATCCCGTGTTTTTAATCAACTTTTCAGAGCCAACCTCTACAGTTCTTTGGTTTATGGAGAATATCAGTTTTCCGAAAAAAGTTTTGTCCGATTAGCCGGTGATTTAGAGCAGATTTCTGGAGATGATGGGAAGTTAGATTATCAAATTAAACTGGGTTACAAAAGATCAATAAGAAAAAGTGGGAGTTGGCTTTTTTATTGCGGTTTAGATGCAATGTTCGAATATGAGTTTAATCGAAATTCTCAAGTAGAACAATTAACAGAGGGAGGATTGTTATATGTTGGGACTACTTATCGTTTCAGTAAACATTTCAGTCTTTCAACAGAACCTACTCTATATTGGGTTTACAAACAGAAAGAGGATTTTGATATTATCGATTCAAAAAAGTTTTCTAACAATCAAGGTTTTACTCATGTAGGGTTAGTGAGAGCGAGCTTTCATTTTTAATCGTTACGATTTAGCTCGTAGATTGTGTAATAATCATTTTTCTTTAAAATCTTAACTGATTCCCCACAATCTTACCTATAAATTTTAGCTACAGCTAATACAAGTCTATCAAATAATCGTTCTCCGAAATACCTTCTGTTAAGTTTATAGCAAAACTCGTCTAAATACGCTTGTAGATATTTACCTTTTATC
>CAXRIN010000109.1:0-20331 GCA_964230605.1 Flavobacteriaceae bacterium | reverse complement strand
ATGAAGAATTGATGCGACCTACACTATTTTAAAGGGGCTTACTTTTTATTTTCGTTAAAATGTAAAATGTATAAGCTTTAAAATCAAACAGTTGCAGTGTCAATTGGATTTTTTTGTGTTTTTATCGGACAATAATGATTTAAATTCAATTACAATGAAAAATTTTCTTGCTGCAATCTTCTGCTTTTCTTCTATTCTGATTTATGCTCAAAATTACAATACAGGTAATGTTGAATTAGACACCGATTTGGAAACAATTAATGCAGAAGCCAATTTGAATTTTGGTCAATTTAAAACGGATTTAAGTATTCAATACAACATCGCTAAAAACAAAATAGAAGAGCTTAAGACAAAGGTTGGAATGACTGCCGGAGATATTTACATGGCTTTAGAAATTGCTAAAATCACTAAAAAGCCTATTGATGAAATCTCCACTATTTATCAAAACAACAAAGAAAAAGGTTGGGGCGTAATTGCAAAAGAAGCAGGAATTAAACCTGGATCAAAAGCTTTCCACGAACTAAAAAAGAACGCCAAAAACAAAAACTCAAAAGGAAAGGATAAAAAAACAAAGAAAAAGGCAAGAAAAAATAATTTGGTAAAGACTTAACGTTGTGGATTTTCAATCAACATTGGAGATTTGTACTTCGAATAAATTAAATACTAAAACGATTAATAAAAACCTACCTTCAAATAATTCTATTTTTATTCAAATAAAGTTACCCATTGGTAAATTTGACTATGGTTAAAAATCTAGTCCTCGCTTTGATATTTTGCAATTTTTTTGCGCTTAGTCAGATGTTTCAATTGGATACCATTACCTTGGAAAACCAAAGTAATTTCTCTGACAACCCAGATCAAAGGCTTCCCATTTTTAATTTAGGCAATGAGAAAATAGATTCCATTTTAAATGATGAAGTGCTTAACTTTTTTGATGTGGAAAGTGATTCCATTGAACAATTGGGTTCGGCTGCTGAAGATTGGGCCGAAACTTATAGAGGAAGCAGCAATTACTAAATAACTTATTTAAAAAACGGAATTCTATCTTTCCATTTGTACTTCGCTAATGCATTTGGCAATCTTAATGGAACAATATACCGATACAACTTTTCCTACAAGACTGGAGAGCCTTTAGACTTTGAAGATATTATTGACTCAACATCCACCTTCTACAATAAAATTCAAAATGACCTCTTAGAAAATTTAGAAAACGAATACCCCTCTGATTTTGCCGACTCAACCAATACTAATTTTAATGAATACCACGGTTGCTGGGAGCCTGGATATTACAAGGAGTGTAAACAAAACTTAAATACAAAAAACTTTATTGTTACAGAATCTGGAATTGAAATAATTAACAATTTTGAAATCAGAGAAGACTGTCGTTTCCAATCCATATTTACAATCAAAAAATATAATTGGGAAGAAATTGGAAACGCTTTTAATGGTAAAAAGTCGCATAATGACAAATAAACCCTTGAATATCAACTTTCAAAATCTTCACTTTACGTCCAAAAGCTACAATTTCATTTTCCAAAACTGAAAAATCAGTTAAACCCATTGAAATTCCGCCGCCAAAAAGTTTAACGACTGATTCTTTTCTTGTCCAAAGATTAGTAAAATCCTCAGCTGATTTAATTGAATCTATTTCTTCTTGACAAAAAACTCTCTTGTAAATGTTTTCTCTAGGCTGCCTCAATCTTTCAACATCAATCCCTACTGGCTGATTGCTGATACCAAGCGCTACTGCTCCTTTTGTATTAGAAATATTAAAATGAATATCTGAATTTGGAATGTATGGTTTTCCTTTTTCTTCAAATGCTACTTTAGATAGTAATTCGGGATCAGGTAAATTGTCTTTTAGTAGCTTCCACCCAATTAAACTCAGCATCCTTTTTGGAGAATTCTTTTTGCTCAAAACAGCTTTGATATTATCAGGCATTTGAGCGTAAAGTTCCGATTGATTGGAATAATCAAAATTAGGGGGTAGTATTTTGTGGTATACTTTCATTTTTACTTTTTCTCCCCTCAGTCCTGCGGACAGCTCCCCTCGCTGGGGAGCGGTTAACAAATACACTTCAGAAATAAAACAAAGTTTTATTTCCAACGGCTCCCCAACGAGGGGAGCTGTCCGCAGGACTGAGGGGAGTAAACTTAACTTTCTTCTTTCTCCGCCAATTCCATCCAATTCATCGTCACCTCTTCTATCTTCTCAATCAATTGTCCCAATTCAATAGACAAATCATTTATCGCTTGCCCATCTAAAGTACCTGAGGATAGTTTTTCTTCCATCTCAGTTTTAGATGTTTCCAATTTCTCTAACTCTTCGGCCAAGCTTTCCATTTCAAGCCTTTCCTTGTATGTCAATTTATTTTGCTTCGGCTTTTCAACCTCTTTTGGAACTTCCTTGATGAATTTCTTTTGCTCTGCTTCCTTAACTTCTTTTTCCTTGTTTATCCTTACAAACTCTCTGTATTCAGTATAATTCCCAGGAAAATCTTTTACTTCCCCTTCTCCTTTGAAAACAAACAAATGATCACAAATCCTATCTAGGAAAAATCTATCATGCGATACAATGATTACACAGCCATTGAAATCTAAAAGATAATTCTCAAGAGCTGTCAAAGTAGCTAAATCTAAATCGTTTGTTGGTTCATCCAGAATTAAAAAATTTGGATTTTCCATTAAAACTGTTACCAAATACAAACGCTTCTTTTCTCCACCAGAAAGCAATTCAACTTGCGTATGCTGTTTTTTGGGATCAAACTGAAAATGCGTTAACATCTGACTAGCTGTAATTCGAGACCCATCCTTGGTTTGAACCACTTCAGCAATATCTTTAACAACATCAATTACTTTCATATCCGGACGAAAGTTCAAACCTTTCTGATTGTAATACCCGAATTTAACCGTACTACCAGTTGATATAGATCCCTTATAATCTTGATCTTTTCCAGTAATCAAATTCAAAAAAGTGGATTTACCAGTTCCATTCTGACCAATAATCCCAACCTTTTCTCCTCGCTTAAAGAAATAAGTGAAATCCTTTAAAATTTGGAGGTCGCCATAAGACTTGGTAAGATATTCGATTTCCAAAATCTTTCGCCCCATCCTTGTCATTACCGAGGAAATCTCCAACTCCTTTTTAGCTTTTACACCTTTCGATTTCTTTTCCAGTTCGTAAGCAGCCTCTATTCTACTCTTACTTTTAGTTCCACGAGCTTTAGGTTGACGACGCAACCATTCCAACTCCGTTTTGAAAAGGTTTTTCGCTTTATTCGCAACAACCTGAGCATTCTGCTCACGCTCAGCTTTCTTGTTTAAATAATACTCATAATCACCTTTATAAGTAAAAACACCTGTTGGCGTTAACTCTAAAATTTCATTACAAACATTATCTAAAAAGTACCTATCATGCGTGATTAATAATAGCGTTAATTTGCTTTCCGCGATGAACTTCTCCAACCATTCAACCATGTCAAAATCCAAATGGTTAGTTGGCTCATCCATATACAAAATATCAGGTTCGTCAATTAATGACTTTGCTAATGCTAATCTTCTTGCCTGACCTCCCGAAAGGTTTTTAACCGATTGACTTTTGTCTGGAAATTTTAAACTGGTTAAAACCTCATTAATTCGAACATCAACCGACCAAGCATTTTGCTCATCAATTTGGTTCATCAATTTACCAAACTCGTCACTTTCAGTATCTCCTTTAGCAATTAAGGATTCGTATCGGTTAATTAGTTTGATTAATGGATTATCTGAATTCTGAATATAATCATCAATCGTTTCTGCGTCCCCGAAATTAGGCTCTTGCTCCAACCACCCAACTCTAATTCCTTCTCTATAAGCAACATTTCCATCATCTTGAATTTCTTTTCCCATCAAGATTTTAAAAAGTGTAGACTTACCTGCTCCATTTTTAGCAACCAAACCAACCTTTTGTCCTTTATCTAACCCAAAGGAAACATCTTGAAACAATTTAAATTCTCCAAAAGATTTGGACAGCTCGGACACCGATAGATAATTCATTTTTCAAAGTTAACGCTTTACTTCATAAGCCACAGCAGATGTTTAAAAATCGTTAATCAATTAAAAGCTTAGCATGAATTATTTAATTATCGGCGGAGGTTCTGGAATTGGTAATGCAACCTTAAAAAAGTTACTTGCTGAAGGCCACCATGTTTGGTCAACTTTTAACTCATCACAAATTGAATCTTCACCCCATTTAAATATACAGCAAATTGATACGTCAGGAGATTTCACATTGGAGAATCTACCTGATGAATTGCACGGATTAATTTACGCTCCTGGAACCATTAATTTGATCCCGTTTCACAGAATTAAACCTGAAGACTTCCTAAAAGATTATGAATTACAGGTTGGTGGAGCAATAAGAGCCATACAACAATCACTTAAAGCCTTGAAAAAAGGAAATGGAAGCGTCGTTCTATTTTCAACAGTTGCAGTTCAAATGGGATTTAATTACCATAGTCAAGTCGCTGCTTCAAAAGGAGCAATTGAAGGATTAACAAGATCATTAGCTGCCGAATTCGCACCTACAGTTCGAGTGAATTGCATCGCCCCATCACTAACTGATACTCCTTTAGCTTCAAAGTTCATCAACTCTGAATCCAAAATTGAGGCTAATGCAAAAAGACATCCTTTGCAAAGAATTGGAAATGTGGATGATATCGTAAATGCAGTTGAATTCCTACTAAATCCAAAAAATTCATGGATTACAGGACAAATTTTGAAAGTAGACGGCGGAATGTCGAGTATTAAACTTTAAAACAACAAACATGTTTGGATTATTTAAAAAAGACCCAGTAGAAAAATTGAGCAAACAATATAAAAAGCTAATGGCTGAATCTTATAGATTATCGACCATAGACAGAGCTCAAAGTGATATTAAAAGAGGGGAAGCCGAAAGGATAATGGACGAAATTGAAAAATTAAGAAGCGCTAAATAAATGAGTAATTTTTCTGAGAGAGATTTAGACCGAATAATTGAAATGGCATGGGAAGACAGAACGCCATTTGAAGCAATTGAATTTCAGTTTGGATTACCTGAAAAAGAAGTTATTAAACTAATGCGTAATAATTTGAAAAGAAACTCCTTTAACAGGTGGCGCAAAAGAGTGAATTCTGGTGTAAGTCAAAAGCACCTAATGAAAAGAAGTGCTGAAATCAAAAGATTTAGATGTTCTCGCCAAAGAGCAATTTCGGGAAATAAAATCTCGAAAAGATGAATTTCCCAACAGAAATATCATTAATCTGGGAAAGAGTTGACAAAATCAACCCCATTGAATACAGCTCAACCAGAAATTACAAAAACGGAGCAGTTAGCCACCTATCACCTTACATCTCAAGAGGAATCATTTCAACCAAACAAATTATTGAAAGGCTAAAAGAAAAAGGCTTTAAGAGTTATGAGTATGCCAAATTTGAGCAAGAATTAGCTTGGAGAGAATTTTGGCAAAGGGTTTGGCAAGTAAAAGGAGATTTAATTTATACGGATTTAAAGCATCAACAAACTCCAATAAAACATCGCAACTCACCTGCCTTTTTAAATACTGACACCTCTGGAATTGAAGTTATTGATGAGGAAATCGCTCAATTAAAATCCAGTGGATACATGCACAATCATATGCGAATGTACTTGGCTTCCATTGTTTGTAATGTTGGTCAATACCACTGGAAATGTCCAGCCGACTGGATGTATTATCATTTACTTGATGGAGATGTAGCCAGTAATTATTTAAGTTGGCAATGGGTTGCGGGCGCTAACTCCAACAAAAAATACATCGCGAATCAGGAAAACATCAACAACTTCTTTGAAAGTAATCAAAAAGGAACCTTCCTAGATACAAGTTATGAGTTGCTGCAAGAATTAGTTGATGGCGATGGAATAGATTTTCAATCGGAAAATTTAGAGTTGGAAACTGAATTACCCAAACCTATTGAATTCGAATTAAAAACAGACTCCATAAAACTTTACAATTACTACAACCTTGACCCCTTGTGGCGAAAAGAAGATAAAATTACCCCTATCCTTTTGTTAGAACCTTCAAAATTCCAGAAGCATCCTGTGAGCAAAAAGAATATCGATTTTGTTTTAGATTTTAACACTGAAAACCTCCATGCAAAAGTATTTGTTGGTGAATTTGAAGAATTGATCCATAGATACCAACCTAATGAAGTTTACTACAAGGAACATCCATTAAATAAAAACTATCAAGGAACAGAAGATTCAAGGGATTGGATGTTTGATGACCCCGAAAAATACAGCTCGTTTTTCTCGTTTTGGAAAAAAGTGAAAAAGCTAAAAAAATGAAGAGAGACAGGAAGCCGAAAATAAATATTGTTTGGTTGAAGCGTGATATTCGCACCCAAGACCATTTGCCACTTTACATGGCTAACAATCATAAGGCCCCATACCTTGTTGTTTACATTTTTGATGACGATTTAATTAAACGCCCTGATACATCCGACAGGCATTTACAGTTCATTTATCATTCTCTGTTAAACTTCAAACAAACAACTCAAAACTTTGATGTTGAAACAGTTATTTGTCAAGGTAAAACAATTGATGTTTTTAAAAGTCTAATTCATCAATTCGACATCCAAAACATCTATTCATATCGAGAATCCGGAGTTAAAGATTCATTTGAAATAGACAAGCAAGCGATAACACTTTTCAACAGTTATGGTGTAGTTTGGAAGGAGGTTCAGCGAGATGGAATATTAAGAGGAAAAGAGGCTCGAACGAATTGGGATACTCGTTGGTACGAAACAATGAGCGAGCCAACAATTAAAAACAAATTCAAAGAGCAAAACATCCCTGAATACAAAAACGCTTTCCCCTTATCTGAAGATTTATTGAACAGAATCAAAAAATACCCTGATTCGTTTCAACCTGCAGGTGAAACTTACGCTTGGAAATACCTCTTCTCCTTTTTAAAAGATAGAGGGAAAAACTACAACAACCATATATCTAAACCCAGTAAAAGTCGATTATCATGTGGTAGACTATCACCCTATTTAGCTTGGGGAAACATCAGCATTAAACAATGTGTTCAAACCATCAAATCGCATGAAAACTACCCCAGATACACAAAAGCCTTTAATGGTTTGTTAACTAGATTGAAATGGCATTGTCATTTTATACAAAAATTCGAAACAGATTGTGACTACGAAATGGTATGTATTAACAAAGGTTTTGAAAAGGTAAAATGGATCAAAAATCAAGACTTTTTAAATTCTTGGATGAATGGACGAACAGGTTATCCTTTAGTAGATGCATGTATGCGTTGTTTACACAAAACAGGCTGGATTAATTTCAGAATGCGTGCAATGTTGGTTTCCTTCCTATGTCATCATCTACAACAAGATTGGCGTGAAGGAGGTTATCATTTAGCGAGATTATTTTTGGATTATGAACCAGGTATTCACTACCCTCAGTTACAAATGCAAGCAGGTACAACTGGAATAAATACGGTTCGAGTATACAACCCAATTACTAACTCTGAAAAACATGATGAACAAGGAGAGTTTATTAAAGAATGGATTCCAGAATTGCGAGATGTACCTTTAGAATTCATTCACACACCATGGGAATTAACACCAATGGATCAGCAATTTTACAATGTTGAAATTGGAAAAGACTACCCTGCTCCTATAGTTGATGAAAAAGAAGCTGTAAAGAAAGGACGAGATTTCATTTGGGCTTTGCAAGAAGACCCCGATGTAAAATCAAACATTTTTGAAGTCTTACATAAATTCACAACAAGATCATGAAAACAGCCAAAGTCATTTTACCCAATCAGTTGTTTTATAATCATGACTTTTTTGATAATAAATCACAATATTTTTTAGTCGAGGAATCTCTCTTTTTCAATCAATTTCCTTTTCATAAAATGAAATTAGCTTTCCATAGGTCGACAATGAAAAGGTTTGAAAAACATTTGATCCAATCTGGAAAATCAGTCACCTATATAGAAGCTCAAAGTAATGAAGCTAAAATCGAAAACTTGATTACTAGTTTGTCTGAAAAATTTGAATTGATTTCCTTTTTTAAACCAGTTGACAACTGGATAGAAAAGCGAATAAAGCAAAATATTAAAACTAAGTTCGAAGAATGGGAAAATCCACTTTTCATGAATACAGAAGAGCAGAACAAAAAATTCTTCAGAGCCGACAAACACAAATTCCTACACGGAAACTTTTATAAACAACAGCGCAAAACACATCAAATCCTTGTTGACAAACTTGAAAATCCTTTTGGAGGCAAATGGAGTTTTGATGAGGATAACAGAAAAAAAATTCCTGCAGGCTTAACTATTCCCCAAACAAAATTTAATGAATCTGATGAATTTTGGGAAGAAGCGTTTTATTATGTAACTAAACATTTCCCCAATAATTTGGGAGAACTTAACAAAGAATGTCTACTACCTAATAACCCAGAAAAATCAAAGGAATGGCTCAACGAATTTTTGAAAACAAAATTTAAACTATTCGGCCCATATGAAGATGCGATTATAAAATCAGATAGCTTTTTATTTCATTCTATCTTATCACCTTTAATCAATATTGGACTCATCAGTCCAACCCAAGTAATCACAAGTACTTTACTGCACTTTGAACGAAATAACGCACCATTAAATTCCACAGAGGGTTTTATAAGACAAATCATTGGGTGGCGTGAATTTGTAAGAGGAATTTATGAATCGAAAGGTGTTAAGGAAAGAACCTTAAATTATTGGCAATTTCACCGTCTTATCCCAAAATCATTTTATGACGGAACAACAGGAATTGAACCTATTGACGACACGATAAAAAAAGTACTAAAAACGGGCTTTAATCACCACATTGAACGATTGATGATTTTAGGGAATTTCATGTTACTGTGTGAATTCTCTCCAGACTCGGTTTACCAATGGTTTATGGAAATGTATTTAGATGCTTACGATTGGGTAATGGTTCCAAACGTATATGGCATGAGTCAGTTTTCCGATGGAGGAATTTTCGCTACTAAACCTTACATTTCGGGATCAAATTACATCCTAAAAATGAGCGATTACAAAAAAGAAGATTGGTGTGCCATATGGGATGCTTTATACTGGCGATTCATCAGTAAACAAGAATGGTTTTTCTCCAAAAATCCACGATTAAAATTGATGGTAAATGCTTGGCACAAAAAACAGCCATCTGATCAGCAAAGATTATTAAAAACTGCGGAGGATTTCTTGAATAAGCTAAACGAGAACAAATAACAATTATGTTTATAAATTGACTTATTAATACGCCCACAGATCTGAGAGATCACACGGATCTGTGGGAGAAAAAAACATACTCATGCGGAGAAAAGTACGACCGAAGCAACTCTATTTATAGTAAAATCATCCTAAGTAAATTCTTAAGACACTTCGCAACCGCTCTGTATGACGTTAATTGAATTAAGAGTCCAGGTAATAATTATGCTCAGAAATCTCAGATCGGAGTTTCTTTAAATCCAGAATTCCGATTTTTCTACCATCAACTTTAATTAACCCTTCTGATTTCAGAGCAGAAAGCATTCTAATGCTCTGTTCTTCGGTGGTTCCAGCAAAATCGGCCAACTCTCTTCTAGACAACTCCAAAGTTAACCATCCTTTAGACTGCTTGAATTTTCTATGAATGTAAAGAATTGCATCTATAATCCTTTCACGAACAGTCATTTGCGCAAACTTTCTCACCTTAGTCTCACTTCTATTCAACTCCTCTGAATAAAAAGTCATGAAATCATAAGTGAGTTTAGCATTAGTTTGTAAGGTATCACGCAGCATTTTCTTTGTGAAAGAACATAGAATACTATCCTCAATCGCAACTGCACCTATTTGATAGTATTCACCAACACCAAAACTTCTGTGTCCAACTACCTCTCCATTATTCACTAATCGTACGATTTGTTCACGACCATTAATCCCAGTTTTCACCATCTTTACTTTCCCTTTGTAAACAAAGAAAAGTCCGTGAACCGGAGCTCCTTCGATAATGAAACTTTGTCCTTTCGCCACCTTAAATCGATGCTTTTCCGCTAAAAACTCTTCTAACTCGGAGTTATTAGAATGTTTTTTGATGAGACAATTAGTATTTGAGCAATTAATACAATCCAAAGGAAAAAGTTTTTAGAAAAGCAAAGATAAGCATCCATGAACAAACGCGATTGAAATGATTATATTTGCGAGATGCGAAACCTTGTTTTAATCATTCTGGTTTCAATCTCTACTCAACTTTTAGGGGGTGAACTATTTTCTGAATATAACTTCAGGTATAGTTATAAACGTACCTTTTTACTACCTCATTCAGGAGCCGTAAACGTTTTAACCAATGGTGCCTTTGGAATATATGAATTGGAGATTGATTTTCCGAGGTGGGGAAATCAAGACTTTCACTCTAAGTTCCCTTTAAACAATTGGGGAATAGCAATCAATTACTCTCCCCTTTCCAACAAAGAACTACTTGGTTTTGGAATTGGTTTGATGCCTTACATCAACATTGTCCCATTTAATAAAAGATCGTGGGAGTTTAGATTAGGAACAGGTTTAGGTTTTGTTGAAAAGCCTTTCAATAATATTTCTAATCCTAAAAATATGGTTATAGGTTCTTATATAAATAACACTACAGATTTATCGGTAAGATTCCGTGGCATTACATTTACAAAGGGTTATGGAGCAAAAATAGGTTTAGGGATTCAACACTTTTCAAATGGCGCAGTTTTAAGACCTAATCTTGGCTTAAACCTCCCTTACGTTTCTTTAGTAATTGGGCATAAAACTGATACTACAAATGAAATTGAAAGAACAATAAAAAAGGAAGAATCAAATTATTTCATAAATGCTAGCTATGGGCCAAAAACATTAGACTTTGCCGCGACATTTTGGTATAACGTTATTCAATTAGGGGGTGGTTATTCATTTGGTTTTAAGAAAGGAAAATTACTTCACGTTCAAGCAGATTTTATTTTTGACGAGAGTGTGCCTTATTTGAAAGATTATCCTTTTGAACTTTCAAATTATTCAAAATGGATTGTCGGAGTTTTTGCAACTTATGAAAAAAAATACGGACAAGTTGGTTTTTTAATTGGAACAGGCCTCTATCTGCACTCCCCTTACAGGAGTTTGAATCAAGATTGGAGTTATGCAAATAAAGGCGGGAACTTATATAATCGAGTTGGAGTGAAATACTACTTTAATGAAAAGATAAATGCTCAAATAATGGTGCGTTCTCACACAGGTGAAGCTGATAATATTGAAGTTGGAGTTGGATATAGATTTTAATGAAAAAGTTAATCTACATATTATTCCCATGTATTTTTATTGCTTGTAAAAAGGACAATCAATGTTTCTCTGGACCTGGTAAAGAGTCTGTCATAAATGAAGAATTAGGGGAATTCAATTCTTTAACAATCAATAACTTCATGGATGTTTATTGGAAACAAGATATTGAAAACAGCATTCAAATAGTTGGAGGAGATAATTATATAAATCAATTAACTTGTAACATCAGCCAAGGTCATCTAGAATTAAAAAACACTGTGAATTGTAAGTTTTTAAAAAAGGAGACAGACAGGATTAAAATCACAATTACAAGCCCTAGTCTTGATTCCGTAACATTTAAGGGAACTGGACTATTTGAAACTTTGGATACAATTAAAAACTACATTTATATCGCATCTATTGCCAACCAAGGAAGCATTAAATTAATCACTAATAACAATAGAGTTAAGTTTTATTTAGAAAGTGGATCTACGGATCTTTCACTAAAAGGAAAAACACAATACGCTGATTATTATAATTCAGGCTTTAATCATTTCTATGCTAAAACTTGGGAGGTGGATAGCTTCCGATTACACAGTAGAGCAAATGGAATCACTCAGATTAAAGCAAAAGAATGGCTGCACATTGAGCAAAATGGAGATGGAGATATTGAATATTGGGGAAACCCAAGCTTCATAGAAGTGACTTCTTACCTAGGAAATGGAGCAATAATTAAGAAATAATTAACATTATTCACAACTGTTGAAAAGTATTGCTACAATCAGCAAGTAATCAATTATCACAAACCTTTCTTTTTTGTTATTTTCGTGCCTTCTCTAACATCTGGTAAAAGTGAGTGTTGAAATTCAAGAAAAGGTAACTGAGATATTTACCGAGTTTCTAGAAAAAAATAGTCACAGGAAAACTCCTGAACGCTTCGCCATACTCGATGAAATCTACTCCTACAAAAATCATTTTGACATTGAAACTTTGTATGAAAACATGAAAGCTAAAAACTATCGTGTGAGTAGAGCTACATTGTACAACACGTTGGATCTTTTAATGGATTGTAATCTAGTTGTTAAACATCAATTTGGTTCCAATCACGCTCAATTTGAGAAAGCGTTTGGTTATGCAAATCATGATCATTTAATTTGTCAGAAGTGTGGTAAAGTTATTGAGTTTTGCGATCCAAGATTGGGGCAAGTAATGGATAACCTAAAAAAATTCACAGAGTTTGAGATAAAATCGCATTCCCTAACTGTATATGGGCTTTGCAATAATGGTAAATGTGTTAAATAAATAACCGAAAGGTTTTACTAAATATAAAATGAAAGTAGACGTATTATTAGGATTACAATGGGGTGACGAAGGAAAAGGAAAAATCGTTGATGTTTTCACTCCTAAGTATGATATTATCGCACGTTTCCAAGGTGGACCAAACGCTGGTCACACTTTAGAGTTCGATGGAATTAAGCATGTATTACATACCATTCCATCAGGTATATTCCATGAAAACACAATTAACATTATTGGAAATGGTGTTGTAATGGATCCAATTATCTTCCAAAAAGAAATTGAAGGTTTAAAAGCATTAAATGTTGATGTTAAATCAAAACTTTTAATCTCAAGAAAAACCCACCTTATTCTTCCTACGCACAGAGTTTTAGATGCTGCATCTGAGGCTGCTAAAGGAAAAAATAAAATTGGTTCTACATTAAAAGGTATTGGTCCAACTTACATGGACAAAACTGGTAGAAATGGTTTGAGAGTTGGAGATTTAGAATTGGATGATTTCCAAGACAGATACAAAGCACTTGTTGCCAAGCATGAAGAAATGCTTAAGCAATTTGATTTTGAATATGATTTCAGAGAAGAAGAAGAAAAATGGATGGCTTCGTTAGAAACTCTGAAAGCTTTAACATTTATTGATAGCGAGCACTACATTGGAGAGGCAATGAAAGCTGGAAAATCAATTTTAGCTGAGGGAGCTCAAGGTTCATTATTAGATATTGATTTTGGTTCTTACCCGTTCGTAACTTCATCTAATACAGTTTGTGCTGGTGCTTGTACTGGATTAGGAGTTGCTCCAAACAGAATTGGGAAAGTATTTGGAATTTTCAAAGCTTACTGTACAAGAGTTGGATCAGGACCTTTCCCTACTGAGTTATTGGATCAATCAGGAGAAGAACTAAGACAAGCTGGTCACGAATTTGGAGCTACTACAGGTAGACCAAGAAGATGCGGATGGTTAGATCTTCCTGCTTTGAAATATTCAATCATGTTAAACGGAGTTACAGACTTAATTATGACAAAGGCTGATGTTTTATCATCTTTTGGAGAATTAAAAGTTTGTACTGCCTACAACTATAAAGGAGAAACAATTGAGCATTTCCCATATAATATTGACGAAAATAATTTAACTCCGGTTTTAGAATCACTTCCAGGATGGGATAAAGATTTAACTGGATTGTCTGACATCTCTGAATTACCTTCAGAATTAAACGACTATATCACTTATTTGGAAAAAGAATTAGAAGTACCAATTACTGTTGTATCTGTTGGACCAGACAGAACTCAAACTTTAATGAGAGACAAAGTAAATGCGTAAAACCATTTTCTTAATAACTTTATTTATCAGCAACCTCCTTTTGGCTCAAAAGGAGGTTGTTGAGATTTTAAGCGCCAATGAACTTAAGCCTGGTCGAACAGAAGATTATCAAAAATTAATAGGAAACGTAGCTCTAAAATATGATGACGCTACTTTAATGTGCGATAGCGCAGAGGTTAATGGTAAAACTCACGATTTTAATGCCTGGGGAAAGGTTTACATCAATCAAAAAAACGAAATTAAAGCTTGGGGGAATTCACTTGAATATGTTGGAGCTACAAAGCTCGGAAAGCTTATTGGCGATGTAAAAATGAAAAGTGAAAATACTTTGCTGAAAACTTCGGTTCTTTACTTCGATAAAACTAATAAACTAGTTTATTATCTATCAGGAGCTGAAACTAAGCAAGACGAAGCTTTAATTTATTCTAAAAAGGGATTCTTTAATACCTCTAATAAATATTTAAAATTAAAGGATTCTGTTGTTGTAAATCACCCAGAGTATAAAATATTTTCAGACACCTTAGAATATTCCACGGAATCAAAAACATCTTACTTTCTTGGGCCTACTAATATTCAATTAGAAAAGGAGAAAATATACTGTGAATCTGGGTATTATAACAGAACATTGGAAATTGGTCAATTTGAACAAAATGCTGTTTTGAAACAAGATGAACAGGCCTTAATGGCTGACAGCATCTATTTCGACAAAAGAACAAATCTTTCACAAGCTTATAGAGATGTTGTTTTAATAGACGATAAAGAACACCTCAAAGTTCAAGGTGAGCATGGATATTTTAACAGGAAAGAGAACTACTCTTTTATCACAGAAAATGTCATTTTTGCTCAAGGTTCAGAAGAAGATGATACATTATATTTAGTTTGTGATACCCTTTTGCTTAAGGAAGAAAACGACTCCAACAAAAGTTTTTATGCTTATTGGAATGTAAAACTCTTCCAAGCTGAAATGCAAGGTAAATGCGATTCATTAGCATATAACATGCAGGATTCACTTATCAAGCTATTTTATGACCCAATCTTGTGGAATGGTGAAAGTCAATTAACAGGGGACTCAATAGAACTTCTTCACTACGACAATAAGCTTCAAAAATTATTTGTAAAAAACAATGGTTTCATTTCCTCCTTAACAGATAGTACTCCACCTCGATTCGACCAAGTAAAAGGAAGAGATTTAGTTGGACATTTCAAACAGGGGAAATTAGCTATTATGGATGTTTTAGGAAACGGACAAACCATTTATTACGCAAAAGAAGAAGATGGTAAATACACAGGAGTTAACAAAGCTATTTGTAGTGACATCCAAATCAAATTCAAAAAAGGAAAAATAGATAGAATTAAGTTCATCACTATGCCCGAAGCAACCTTTTATCCATTAAAGGACTTTCCAGAATCAGAACAAAAACTAGATGGTTTTATTTGGCGAGGAGATCAAAGGCCAGCATCACTGAAAGATATTTTGAGAAAATAGTTAGTCTCATTTTATGCAATCAACCCACGAACAATTCGAAAAATACAAATCAAACAAAGACATTGTAATTCTTTGTGACGGTATTGAATCCCCAGCAAACATTGGAAGTATTTTAAGATTGGCAGATGCTTTTGGAGTTTCAAAAGTTTACTTTTTAAACGGTATTCAAGAGTTAACTAAACGTGCTAAATCAGTTTCACGAGGAACTGAAAAATACGTCAACTTTGAATTTATCACCGAACCTCAATTCGATGATCGTGATTGGTTTTGTTTAGAACTAACTACAACTAGTTCTCCCCTATCAGAATCACCTTCAAACAAGCAGAAATTAGGCATAATAGTAGGAAATGAAAATTCGGGAGTATCTGATCAGTATTTGAATAAAGTCCCAAGTTTTCATATAAAGATGTTTGGAAACAATAGCTCTATGAATGTTTCTAACGCCCTTTCTGCAGCTCTTTATGAAATCACAAGATTAGCATAGCGAGCTAAATTCTTTAGAAAAGAAAATGGCCGATGAGAATCGGCCATTGCAAAAATTTTAAAGATTTATTTATTGAATAACTATATCTTATAAGCCTAATAAATCACTCATTCCAAAAAATCCTGATTTACCATTCATAAATTCGGCTGCTAAAACCGCACCTAAAGCAAATCCTTTTCTGTTGTGCGCTGTATGCTTAATGTAAATCTCATCAATTTCATTCTCATAAGTCACAACATGAGTACCTGGAACTTTTTCAATTCTTTTAGAAACTATTCCCAATTTATTTGAATCAGCTGTTTCCTCATTAATCCACGAAGAGATTTTAGAATTATTATCAATAATCCCCTCTGCTAATGTAATAGCCGTTCCACTTGGAGCATCCAATTTTTCAGTATGATGAATTTCCTCCATTGCTACTTTGTAATCAGTATAAGGAGCCATTAATTCAGCTAACTTCTTATTAATTTCAAAAAACACATTTACACCAACACTAAAGTTTGAAGCATAAAACAATCCCTTCCCCTCTTTTGTTTGAGCAATACACTCATCCAATTTATCCAACCATCCAGTTGTCCCTACAACAACAGGTACATTAGATTTAAAACAAAGTTTAATGTTATCATAAGCCGTATCAGGAGTACTGAATTCAATTGCTACATCAGCCTGCTTTAAATTTTCTTCTGTAAGTTCATTTAAATTATCAGCTCCAATTTTTAAAACAATTTCATTCCCACGAGAAATAGCAATCTTTTCGATTTCTTTTCCCATTTTCCCATATCCTAATAAAGCAATCTTCATTTTCTCAATTTTTTCGCAAATATAAAAAGAATGGGAGCTCTTGCTCCCATTCAAATCAATCATTTATTTTTTCTTTTTCTCCTCTTCCTCTTCTTGTTTGAAAAGCTGATCCAGAAAACCTTCAACTCCTTTTGGATCTATCCTTTTACCAATTATTCTCCTTTCTTTATCTAGAATGTAAGCTACCGGCGTTGAATATATATCATAATACTCTCTAAAGTTTGATAAATGAGCGGTATCCTGCACATTTACCCAGTCGTACTTTTTCTCTCTTAGATACTTGATATAACCAGGAGTTTCTTGCTCAATGTTAATAGCCATAACTTCAACGCTTCTTCCTTCCTTTTTATATTTTTGGTAAGCATCCCACAATTGAGGTGTCTGTTTTTTACAGTGTCCACAATCAGAATCCCAGAACCATAACACTACATAATCTTGAGGCATCATCGTAAAATCATGACGAACTTTTAATGTATCCTCCAAACCAAGCGGGCCATAATTGTTACCTTGATAAGTCATTTGAAATGGCACTGCTTTTTCACTACACAAGCAGTAAGTTAAATCTTGAACTCTTGATCTTATTTTAGCCATTTGCCCTTCTTCAACCCATGGAGTTTGAGTTTCAGGCTCAGTTAAATAATAACTTCTAGCCATATGGTAAAAAACTCTATCCCAACACATTCTCTTTTCCTTACCTGTTTCCCACTTGAAGGTTAAGTAGTTAACTACATATTTAAAAACCTCCGGATTCACCCTAGCTTTTTCAACTACAAAATCAGCATACTTTGGAATTGAATCATAATGTTGAGGAACCCATTTATCAAAGTATCGCTGTAATTTACCATGAAACACAGGCGTTCTTAACAAACAAGAACTACTAAAATCTACTTTATCCCAATAATGATTTAAATAGTAATAGTACTTTCTTCTATCGGAACCTTCAGTAGTATCGTTCTTTAAATCCTCTGGCATGTCCACATCTTCCTGAATTGAAAACACTACAGACATAACATTAGTAGGATTATTTATAATAAAGTCTTTTTTATAAGCTGCTATTTCTTCGTGAATCTTTGTTTTTTCCTCATTAGTCAATGTAGAATCTTGAAGCTGCTTCCCTTTCTTTCCAGTGAATCTGAAATATTTATAAAGTAATTCGTTTTCAGGAGAATTTTTAAAAGAAGTTTTATTTATAAAATCGGTAGTATCAGAAAACACTGAAAAATTTTGTCCATCTACTAAAAATTCGAAATAGGCATTTCTCTTTTCACGAACAATCATATAAATTCCACACTCTAGCTCCTCGTCTCCTTCAACAACAAACTTTTCCTTACCATCAACAACAATAGTGTCTTTAATATACTTGTTATCTCCAAAGTATCTCGCGAGATAAACAACGCTATCATTTAAGTTTTTAATATTGAATTTAATCTTGTGTCCTTGTGCAAAAACACCAAGGGAAGAAAAAACAGAAAGTAAAACAATTAATGATATCTTTTTCATAGATCTAAAATTTGCATTGTAAAAATAAAAGAAATGCTGAGTAAATTGTTCGGATTAACAGCATTTTAACACTAAACAACCTGAGTAAAGCAATGAAAATGCCAGAAAAAAGTAAAGCCACGAAAAATCGTGGCTTTTAATTTATGATAAGAAATTTCTTATGCTAATACTTCTGATACTTTATCAGCTGCTTCTTGTAATTGAACTACAGAGTGAACATCTAATCCAGACTCATCAATTAACTTCTTAGCTTCTTCAGCATTTGTACCTTGTAATCTAACAATAATTGGAACTGGAATATTTCCGATGTTTTTGTAAGCATCAACAATACCCTGAGCAACTCTATCACATCTTACAATTCCTCCAAAAATGTTAACTAAAATAGCTTTTACATTAGGATCTTTTAAAATGATTTTGAAAGCTTTCTCAACTCTCTCAGCATTTGCAGTACCTCCAACATCTAAGAAGTTAGCTGGCTCACCACCAGAGAACTTAATGATATCCATAGTAGCCATTGCTAACCCTGCTCCATTTACCATACAACCAACGTTACCATCTAATTTAACGTAGTTTAATTCAACTGCTTTAGCTTCAACTTCAGTTGGATCCTCCTCAGTAACATCTCTCATAGCAGCGTAATCTTTATGACGATATAATGCGTTATCATCAAGTGTTACTTTAGCATCAACTGCGATAATCTTATTATCTGAAGTTTTTAATACTGGGTTAATTTCAAACATAGAAGCATCACATCCAACGTATGCAGAATATAATGAACCTACGAATTTTGCCATTGCTTTAAATGCATCACCAGATAAACCTAAGTTGAAAGCTATTTTTCTTGCTTGGAAACCTTGAAGTCCTAATGCTGGATCAACAAATTCTTTATAAATCTTATCTGGAGTTTCTTCAGCAACAGCTTCGATATCCATACCTCCTTCTGTTGAATAAACAATTACGTTTTGCCCAGACTCTCTGTCTAATAAAACAGACATATATATTTCAGAGATTTCGCTTTCTCCAGGATAGTAAACATCTTCAGCAATTAAGACTTTGTTTACTTTCTTTCCTTTTCCGTTTGTTTGAGCAGTTTCAAGGTGACCTCCTAAAATACCTTTAACAGTATCTTCAACTTTGTCTAAACCTTTTGCTAAAACAACACCGTGAGAACCAGTCTCTTCAACAATACCTTTACCTCTACCACCAGCGTGGATTTGAGCTTTAACAACGTACCATCCAGTTCCAGTTTCTTCAGTTAACTTTTTAGCAGCTGCTTCAGCTTGTTCAACTGAGTCGATTACTTCTCCTCTTTGGATTCCTACTCCGTAAGAAGCTAGGATTGATTTCCCTTGATATTCGTGAAGATTCATATGTTTTAATTTTCAAAATTTTCGAGTGCCCCAAATTTAATGTTTTCATTTCTAACAAAAACACGAATTCAAAGGAAATTTTAAAAAATACAAAAGAGACTGTCTACAAAAGCAGACAGCCTCACCCCACATACCTACGAAACATTAAAACCGCAAGCGGCTCATTACGTAAGATTTTAATTTCATTATCCACCCAAGTTTACGCATCGGAAAGTCCATTGCATTATAAATTCCTTTGCGCAAACGGGTGAATTCTCTTTATGATTTTCTTGATTTTATTTTTTGAATTTCTTTATCAACAACTTGTTTCAGTTGATCATTATGGAATTCGAAAAATCGAACATCCATTTCAAATCCAAACTGATTAAAAGTTTCTCTGTAAAACCTAAAATCAGGCATTTCAGATGTTTTAACATTAATAAAAAACTCATGCCCTCTCTTAGTCACTTCTAATACCTCATGAAAAGGTATTGATGACAGAATTGTTTCTACTTCAACTGGTTTCGTGTAAGACTGACCTACAACTCCAAATTGAACTTCATACACCCCATTATCTTCCTTGATTTTCTTAAAATCCACATCACTAGATGAGAATGTATAAGAAGACAATAACCAAGTAGATAAAATAATTAGATAATCACTGTTGTCCGATAAAAAAATTAAGAGAAGGAAGACCATAAAATCTTCCTTTCTCTTTTTTAGTAGATTTGTTTTTGAGAAATAAATACTACTATGAATAAAACTACACATTTTTACGGAACTTCCGTTTTCGGACA
>CAXRIN010000108.1:0-21466 GCA_964230605.1 Flavobacteriaceae bacterium | reverse complement strand
AGAGGTAAGCCCGAAAGAGTTATTAAAATCGCTATTGCAAACAAACTGCTCAAGCAAGCTTTTGCTGTTGCTAAATCAAACCAAAAATATGATGAAAATTATCAAAGAAATATTTGTTTTTAAACACAGTTCATTCTGAGCCTGTCGAAGAATTGTTTTGGGTTAGCAGAAACGTTTAGTAATCCTTCGACAGTCAGGATGACATACCTTGTTTTCTTCCACGGGTCTTTTGGATCTCCACAGAATTTAGTCTAATTGGATCTGTGGGCGGCTAAACAAGTAGTATACTTTATACCAATAAATATAATATTACACTGTTAAAAAAGAGGGCGTTTCAAACGATTAACCAGTTTCTTTTTATTGTATTTTTGTTTTTGCGCCGAACTAATTTTTCGGAGGAGCAAATAATTGAATATGAAGAACATCAGAAACTTCTGTATTATCGCCCATATCGATCATGGGAAGTCTACTTTAGCAGATAGATTATTACAGGAAACAAATACAGTGTCAGATAGAGATTTGAGCGAACAAACTCTTGATGATATGGACTTGGAAAAGGAGAGAGGGATTACCATTAAATCGCATGCTATCCAAATGGACTATGAGCAGGATGGTGAAAAATACGTTTTGAACCTTATCGATACTCCTGGTCACGTTGATTTTTCATACGAAGTCTCAAGAAGTATTGCTGCTTGTGAAGGGGCGTTATTGATTGTTGATGCCGCACAAGGGATTCAAGCGCAAACTATATCTAACCTTTATTTAGCGTTGGAAAATGACTTGGAGATTATTCCAGTCTTAAATAAAATGGATCTTCCAGGTGCTCAACCTGAGGAAGTGAAAGATCAGATTGTAGACTTAATTGGATGTGATCGTGATAAAATTATTCCTGCGTCTGGTAAAACAGGTTTAGGAGTTGAGCAAATATTAAGAGCTATTGTTGAGGACGTTCCTCCACCTGTTGGTGATCCGGAAGCGCCTTTACAAGCAATGATTTTTGATTCGGTATTTAACTCTTTTAGGGGAATTATAGCTTACTACAGAGTTTTAAACGGATCGATAAAAAAAGGAGAAAAAGTAAAGTTTTTCAATACCGGAAAAACTTACCATGCTGACGAGATTGGAATTCTAAGATTGGACATGGAGCCTAGAAAAGAGGTTCAATGTGGTGATGTTGGTTATATCATTTCGGGAATTAAAAACGCTCAAGATGTTAAAGTAGGGGATACGCTTACTAGTTTTGAAAATCCATGTGCTGAAGCAGTTGAAGGTTTTGAAAATGTTAAGCCAATGGTATTTGCTGGGGTTTATCCAGTTGTTACCGAAGACTACGAAGACTTAAGAGCTGCAATGGAGAAGTTGCAGTTAAATGACGCTTCTTTAACTTTCGAGCCGGAAAGTTCAGCCGCGTTAGGGTTTGGTTTCCGTTGTGGATTCCTAGGAATGCTGCACTTGGAAATTATTACTGAAAGATTAGAGCGCGAGTTTGAAATGGATGTAATTACAACTGTTCCTAACGTATCTTACATGGCCTATACTACAAAAGGTGATGAGATTGTGGTGAACAACCCATCAGAGCTTCCTGATCCGTCAGTAATAGATTGGATTGAAGAGCCATATATTAAAGCGCAAGTAATTACAAAAGCTGATTATGTTGGAGCTGTAATGACTTTAGCCATCGAAAAGCGAGGGGAATTAAGTAACCAAGTTTATTTAAGTGCGGATAGAGTTGAATTAAGTTTCGAAATGCCTTTGGCAGAAATTGTATTCGATTTCTATGACAGATTAAAATCTATTTCAAAAGGATATGCATCGTTTGATTATTACCCATCGGGGATGCGTCAATCGAACTTAAAGAAAATGGATATTCTATTGAATGGTGATCAGGTAGATGCACTTTCGGCTTTAATTCACGCTGATAACGCTTTTTCTTTAGGTAAGAAGATTTGTAAGAAGTTAAAAGATTTAATTCCTCGTCAGCAATTCGTTATCGCTATACAAGCAGCTATTGGAGCTAAAATTATCGCCAGAGAAACTATTTCGGCGTTAAGAAAAGACGTTACTGCAAAATGTTACGGAGGGGATATTTCACGTAAACGTAAGTTACTTGAAAAGCAAAAAGCTGGTAAGAAAAAGATGCGTCAAATCGGATCTGTAGAAGTTCCTCAAAGTGCATTCTTAGCGGTTTTGAAGTTGAATGATTGATGTTCTCCTACGGATCTTTTAGATCTCAAATATTTTAAAATTATTAAGCCAGCTTTGCTGGCTTTTTTATTGCAAAACGTAGTAATATCTTCTTTTTTTAGATCCGTGCGATCCCTAAGATCTGTGGGCGATAAATAACAAGTCATCCAATCAAAAAATTAAACATCTCAGGGAACCATCCATAAAGCCCAGCAAATTGTCATGCAGAATCCCACTTTTCATGCCTATTTTACATGTATTTCCCTTAAATTTATGGTTTGCATTCTTTTTGATAAGAGTGCTTGAAATTTTACAAGAAACAACTACCAGATGATAGGTTCAATCGGAAATGTAATTACTAAGCTTTTTGGAAAAAAAAGTGATAAAGATATTAAGGAACTTTTGCCAATAGTTCAGCAAGTTCTTACTGAACAAGAGAAGTTAAAAAATGTATCTGCAGATGAGTTAAGAGCTAACTCTGATAAATTCAGAAAGGAGATTCAAGATTATATCAAGTCTGAAGAAGATCAAATTACGAAACTAAAACAAGATGCAGAATCGGCGAGTTTAGGATCTAAAGAAAAGGAAGCAATTTATAAACAAATTGATGAGGCCTCTAAAAAAGTAGATGAAAAAATAGAGGATATCCTAAACAAAATTTTACCTCGAGCTTTTGCAAACATTCGTGAAACGGCTAGAAGATTTAAGGATAATGATACAATTGAAGTAACTGCATCTGAATTCGAAAGAAACATAGCACACGAAAGAGATAATTTTGAGATTGAAGGTGATAAAGCTATTTACTCTACCACTTGGGAAGCAGGAGGTAACGAGATAAAATGGGATATGGAACACTACCAAGTTCAGTTGATTGGTGGTATGGTTCTGCATTCTGGTAAGATAGCTGAAATGGCTACTGGGGAAGGGAAGACTTTAGTTGCAACCTTACCTGTTTATCTGAACGCTTTGGCTCAAAAGGGTGTTCACTTAGTTACTGTTAACGATTATTTAGCAATTCGTGACTGTGATTGGATGAAGCCTTTATTCGAATTCCACGGAATTTCAATTGATTGTATTGATAAATACAAACCTAATAGTGAAGAACGAAGAGCAGCTTATAACTGCGATGTTACCTATGGAACTAACAACGAGTTTGGATTTGATTATTTGAGAGATAACATGGCCAACGATGTTGAAGAGTTGGTTCAAAGAAAACACCATTACGCAATTGTTGATGAGGTCGATTCAGTTTTAATTGATGACGCAAGAACGCCGTTGATTATTTCTGGTCAAATGACTAGAAAAACTAACCAGGAGTTTAATCAATTAAAGCCTTTTGTTGAGCAATTAGTTCAAGCTCAGAGACAATTAGTAACTAAGAAGTTAGCTGATGCCAAGAAGCTTTTCAAGGATGAGAATTCAAAAGAAGCTGGAATTGAATTACTAAGAGCGCATAGAGGTTTACCAAAAAATAAAGCCTTAATCAAATTCTTATCTGAGCCTGGAGCTAAGCAATTGTTACAAAAGACAGAGAATCACTACATGCAAGAGCAAAATAAGCACATGCATATCGTGGATGATGAGCTTTATTTTGTGATTGATGAGAAGGCTAATTCGATAGAATTAAAAGATAAAGGAGTTGAGTTAATTTCTCAATCTTTTGAAGATAAAAACTTCTTTGTAATGCCTGACTTAGGAGCTCTTCTAGCAGAAGTTGATAGAATGCAAGGTTCTGATCAGGAAAAAGCTCAAGCTAAAACAAAAGTTACCCAAGATTATAGTATTAAAGTTGAGCGTCTTCATACCATGCAACAGTTGTTAAAAGCATATACTCTTTTCGAAAAAGAAAAGGATTATGTTGTAATGGATAATGCTGTTAAGATTGTTGATGAATCTACTGGTCGTATAATGGATGGTAGAAGATGGAGTGATGGATTACACCAGGCGGTTGAAGCAAAGGAAGGTGTTAAAATTGAAGCTGCGTCTCAAACATATGCTTCTGTTACCTTACAAAATTACTTCAGAATGTACCATAAATTAGGTGGTATGACAGGTACTGCGATCACTGAAGCGGCAGAGTTTTGGGATATCTACGAATTAGATGTTGTTGAAATTCCAACTAACAAGCCAATCATTAGAGATGACCGTCATGATAAGGTTTACAAAACACAACGTGAAAAATTCAACGCGGTAATTGAAGAGATTGGTGAAATTACTAAAGAGGGTAGACCAGTACTTGTGGGAACGACTTCAGTTGAGATTTCTGAGTTACTAAGTAGAACCCTTAAAATGCGCGGTATTAAGCACAATGTGCTTAACGCAAAACGTCACGGTCAGGAGGCGCAAATTGTTCGTGAAGCTGGTCAGGCAAATATGGTAACCATTGCTACAAACATGGCGGGTCGTGGTACCGATATTAAATTATCAGCAGAAGTAAAAGCCAAAGGAGGTTTAGCAATTATTGCAACAGAAAGACATGAATCTCGTCGCGTAGACCGACAATTAAGAGGTCGTGCAGGACGTCAAGGAGATCCTGGTTCTTCGCAATTCTTTGTTTCTTTAGAAGACCCATTAATGAGATTGTTTGGTTCGGAAAGAATCTCAAAATTGATGGACAGAATGGGGTTGAAAGAAGGAGAAGTTATTCAACACTCAATGATTTCTAAATCTATTGAAAGAGCTCAGAAAAAAGTTGAGGAGAATAACTTTGGACAACGAAAGAGATTACTTGAATATGATGATATTTTAAATGCTCAAAGAGAAGTAATTTATACAAAGCGTAGAAACGCACTTTATGGTGAAAGATTATCTGTAGATGTTTCTAACATGTTTATGGATGCAATTGAAGCACTTGTTTTAAAGTATTCTCACAATAAAGATTTTGAGGCATTCAAAGTTGATTTGATAACTCATTTAGGAATCGAATCGCCATTATCTCAAGATGAGTTCCAAGGAGCATCAGACAAGTCTGTTTTTGAAGCGATTGTGAAGGTTGTTTCGGAATCTTATAAAGGAAGAAAGGATGGGCTTGCACATGCTACTTTCCCATTCATTAAGGATGTTTATGAAAATCAAGGAGGCCAATATTCTAACATGAGTATTCCTTTTACAAATGGGCAAAAAATATTGAATGTTTCTGTGAATATTGCAAAAGCGTATGAATCACAAGGGCAGGAAGTAGTTAAACAATTTGAAAGGGCTATTACGTTAGCTGTTATTGATGCTGAGTGGAAAGAGCATTTAAGAGAGATGGATGATTTAAGAACGAATGTTCAAAATGCATCTGTTGAGCAAAAAGATCCATTATTGATTTATAAAAGAGAATCATATGATGTTTTCTTGGTAATGATGGATAAGATTAATACTGAGATTGTTTCTTTCTTAATGAAAGCTGGAATCTTACAACAAGATCCTAATCAACAACAATCTCAAAGACCAGCGCCTGCACCAAAACCAGCGCCAACGCCGCAAGTTACTGCTTCAAGAGGGAATACAGATGGTTCAATTTCCGAAGAGGCAAATAAGCCAGCTAAAGCTGCTCAAACTGTTGGAAGGAATGAACCTTGTCCATGCGGAAGTGGAAAGAAATTCAAACAATGTCATGGTAAGGCATAACTAGATTTGATATAAAATGTAAATGCCGATTATTCGGTGGAAGTGGTCGGAAGAAATTCTGGCCACTTTTTTTATTATAAATGTTAAAAAATTATGCATTTTCAATACATAACTTTCAGTCTAGTCTTTAATTACCTTTAATTGTAGTGGCCTATGAAAATAGGCCATGGCGCTCCATAATGTTATGCGGGGATCTAGCCTAACAAAACGACTTGCTATGGCTGATTCTCATCAACCACTACAGAAGGATACTTTTAAGAGACTAGACTGAAAGAAATGATATTTAGAGGAGAATATGGTCGCTCATATTCGTGAATAATTGTACAATAAAAAAGCCGCTTTTTAGCGGCTTTTAAATCGTTAAAATGATTTGATTTAGTTTATCTCAAGATTTTTCTGTTGTCTTGTAAATCAGATTTTTCAGTGATGTACTCGTCAACTAATAAGTTTCCGTTTCTTTGAGCAGAACCTTTTAATTGATTCTTTTCAAGATCTAAAGAAGTGTCTTCAGTCACAGTAACAAGATTTTCATTTGTGACAGTCACAACAAAAACGCCTTCTTCTCCTTCAATTTTATCAGATATTTGTCCAATACCTAAACCTTCAATTGTACCGTTAACTTCAAACTCTCTTCCAAATTTAGAAGATCCTCTTTTTAAATTAATACCAGCATCAGTAGCAACTTGTCCTCCTTCAACTAGCGAAGGGAATTCTGAGAAGTTAGCTGAAGTTAAAACAGGGAAAGATTCCAAAATTTTAGCTTTTTGTTTTTGTTTTCTAGCATAAGCCTCACATTGGAATTTAACAGTTTGATCATCTAAAGATTTAAACTCACTAGTGTTTTCGCTTGAAACTACAGCAACTACGTAAGAAGTAGGAGTTGTGAAAACATTAGATGGTTGATTTAAATCAGAGTTAAAAGCCCAATTGATAATCTTTCTTGAGTCTTGTAATCCTCTTAAAGAATAAGTAGAACCTTGAACGTCCGCAGAGTCAACAAGGTAATTTAAACTGTCTTTTAAAGCTGCAATTGATTTACCGTCCTTTAAAGCAAATGCTACTTGGTTTGCTTTACTCATATATTCGTCAAGAGTAGCGTCACCTGGATTAACATTTTTGATGATACTTCCAATTTGCATTTTTAATGATTTAGGACCAAATTTTTCAAATTGAATCATAGCCTTATAAGAACCTCCTCTTCCGTCAGGTAAGAAAACAAACTTAATGTCACCTTCTTTAGAAACTAAAGCGCTATCCATGAAGTTTTGTCCCATTGCTCTAGCACTTAATGGAACATAATTCTCTAATTCTCCACCTTTTTCATAGGCTGAAGTATCAGCCCATAAACTTTTGTCGATAGCTTTAAATCCTTTTGTTTTTGCAACAGTGATTAAACTATCTTCAACCTTTTTGTAAAGGTCTTGGAATTTACTTGTTTCTTCTTCAGTTGGTGCTTGAACATTTTGAACACCAATTTTGTCGATGATATATTGCTGACTTAAAACGAATCTGTTGATTTTTACAGAATCAGATAATTGACGAACATCTAATACTTTTGCAATTCCAAATTTTGATTGCGATGGATTGGTAAATGGACCGGCAATAAAACCAACTTCTTTTCCAAAAAGAGCCGTATCAATTCCATTTATTTTTTCAGGGTATTCACCTTTTTTGTAATAGCTGAAATCAACAACACCTTCAGTTTCATTTTTGATGAATAATTTAGAGTCAGTTTCTTCATTAAGAGCAATTTTAAGTTCAGCAACAGTCTTTAAAACATTATTTCTGTCTTCGTTTGAAGGCTCTAAATCAAAACGAGCAAACAACAATTTTCTAGAACTTTCTTTTTGAACAAATTGGAACTTTAATTCATCGTATGCAGCTTTGATTTCAGCTTCAGTTGGCTCAACACTTTCATCGTTGATTGAGCTATAATTAACGTGCGCAATTTGAACGTCTTTTTTCGAATTGTTAGCAATATATTCATCTTTTGCTAAGCTTGTTGTTGTGTAGAAACAGTTGCTTAAAAGTCTTTGAAGTTTATCTTGTCTTCTAAGTTTTAATCCAAATTCTTTAACCCATTCAGCATTTGCTCCTAATTTAACAGAACTAACAGGTTGACCTTGTCTGTTAAACACACTCATAAAAGCATATTCGTAAGGTCTTGAAATGTTTTCTACAATTGCATTTCTATTTTGTCTGAATTTTTCTTCACCACCAAAAAGATAGTTAACAAAGAAAGCAGAAGGAGCAGCACCTGTTTCAGGATTTCCTACTAACATTTCTTCCTCTTCTTCTCTTGTGATTGTAATTCCTAATTCATCGTTTTCATTTTTGAAGAATAAATCACGAAGAATTGAATTCCAAGTTTGGTTAGTAAATTGACCTTTTTGGAAATCTTGCACAGAACTAAACTCTTGTCCTCCGTTTGTTAAGAAAACCAACTTATTTCTCTCGCGACTAAAAGCTTCGTCTGAAATTTCAATTCCTTCAAAAGAACCTACCGTATTATTAAGATCAGTAGCTCTTCCGCTAGAGTTAATCCACTCTGTTAAAATAAAAGCAAGTAAAGCTCCACCAATAACAATTAGCATTAAAGCGGAATTATCTCTTATTTTTTGAATCATTGCCATTTTTCCAAATTTTAAAGGTGCACGAATATACTACAGTTTCCTTGATTAAAGAAAAAAACAAAGGGTTAATTAAAGCCAGTTACCAATAGTGTTTACTATTAGTTTTTTATTGCGTGGTTTGATTTTGTGGGACTACTATTTTAACCAGTTCGATTCTGGTTTCACCAACTTTTTCAATTAAGATGGATAAGTTGTCGATAATAATAGTTTCCCCTTCCTCTGGGATAGATTCAGTATGAGTGTAAATGTACCCCGCTAAAGTTTCGTAACTCTCTCCAGTTGGGATGTTTAGATTATATTTTTCGTTGATGTAATCTACTTCTAAACGACCAGAAAATAAATATTCAAAATCAGTAAGTTGTTCTTCAGTTAAATCAATTTTATCATGTTCATCTTCAATTTCTCCTAGGATTTCTTCCAATACATCTTCAATTGTTAACATTCCTGCGGTTCCTCCAAATTCGTTAACTACCACAAGCACACTTTTTCTTAATTGGATAAAGTTGTTTAGCGCTCTTTGGGCTGTCATGGATTCAGGGATGAAACCAACTGGTAAAAGGATTGATGAAATCTGATCCGGTTGTTTGAATATTTCTTTTGAGTGCACAAAACCAATCACTTCGTCGATTGAATCTTTATAGATTAATACCTTTGAGTGCCCAGTTTCAATGAAAGTTTTGTTTAATTTTTCAATTGGAGTGTTTACCTCTAAAGCAATAATTTCGGTTCTGGGAACCATACAATCTCGAACTTTAACAGACTGAAAATCGAGCACATTTTTGTAATACTGAATTTCAGAATCAAACTCATCTGCGTTTTGGATATTTTCAACACGATCGTTTAAATATTGCTGAAGTTCCATTCTTCCAATGATGGGTTTATCTTCAACAACTTCTGCTTTTAAAAATTTTTTTAAGATGAATTTAGAAAATCCAACTGTTAAGCTAACAACCCATTTTAAACTCCAGAATAAAATATAAATAGGAAATGCAAAGAACCTTAAAGCATGGTTAGGTTTTAGTCTGAAAAGTGTTTTTGGAAGATATTCTGCAAAAATTAAAATAATTACTGTTGATACAATAGTTTGAATTAATAGAATGAGAATAGCATTATCTGTAAAAACATTAATTTGAGGTTCCA
The DNA here is from genome assembly GCA_964230605.1 of Flavobacteriaceae bacterium. GTDB lineage: Bacteria > Bacteroidota > Bacteroidia > Flavobacteriales_C. The sequence continues at coordinate 11,894 of CAXRIN010000108.1, read as the reverse complement.
ACACCTCTTCCATGTAAATACCAAATGTAACAAGTGCTAAATTATTCCCAATAAGTAAAGTGGCAATGAATCTGGATGGAGAGGCAGTGAATGCACCGAGAACTTTAGCCAATAAACCACCTCTTTTATTAATGATTTCCATTTGCATTCTATCAGCTGTGATAAAAGCAATTTCTAATCCAGAGAAAATGGCTGAGAATAAGATAGTTGATATAAGAATAATCCAAATCATTCTTCAGATTCCATTTTTTTTCCTCTCTGTCTGCGAGAATAATAGAAGATTGCTGAAGCGGGTATAATTAATAGAAGCGGTTTCACAGGTTCGAATCCGTACGAAAAAAAGTAATAAACAAATGCGATTATGGATGATATACCTATGATTAACCAGGCAATTTCAAAAATTTTATTCAGGCGCTTCTTCACGGTTAAATTCTATCTTACTGTCTCTTACTTTTTTGATTTTATAGTTTTCAAATCGTTCATCCGATTCTAAACTTGAACCAACTATTTTTAATCCGTTTGGTTTAGTGATTACGACGGTTGTATCGCAAATTATCTTTTTTGTTTGAGAGTACCAAGTAAGTCTTTCAGTATTCAATTTCTCTCCTAACTTATTTATGACTTCTACATTTCCTTTTGCCCGCATTTCTTGAGAGTCATGATCACGAATGGCGTAATCTGCTTTAAGTTCACTTGAAACAACAAGATCAGAATTGAAAAAAAGAACATGAACACTATCTTTCATGATATCAACTCCTTTTGCTGAATCGGTTTTTAGAAATTGTTCTAATTCTTTTCCTGTGATTTTTACTTTCAGCATTCCTGAATCGGAATAAGTGATGTTGAAGTTGGTGTAATAAGAGTCTGGAATTCTTCCTTCAACTTCAAAACTTTTTTCAAGTTGATCCAAATCACTATCACATGAAAAAGCAAAAAGCATAAGTGCAAAAACACCTATGCTTTTTAAAATTATATGGAAATAATTCCTCTTCAATTATTTCTTTGCTCTTACTGTTGTAGTTGTATTAACCCAACATCCAACTTCGTATGAATCACCTTCATTTAAAGTGTTTAAGAAGATATCCTTTTCAAGAGGGAAATACTTTGAGCTCTGTGCTACTTTTGAAACGGCTTTTGCCTTTAATTCAGCATCTTCAGCTACAGCAGCGGCTTTATTGTAAAAATCAACAGCAACCCAAAAAACTTCAGCTCCTTTAAATTTCAAGTCTTTACAACTTCCTGCTCCGTAGCTAATAGCATCACCGATAATGATATAAGCCTCCGCAACTTTTGAATCAATTGCAAGAGCTTTATTAGCCGTTGCTCTTGCTCCAGAATAACTTCCAATTCTGTTTTGGAATTTTGCTTTTTTAATCAAGTAGCTAACAATTTTTCCATTGTCTTTTTCTAACTCAATGGCTTTGTCAAAGTAAGAGTTAGCTTTATCATTCTCTTGTTTACTGTTAAAATACTGAGCTAGAACAATAGCGGTTTTAGCAGCAGGAGAGGATTCGAATCTCTTTTCCATCATTTTAACTAAAATTTGACTAGAGGTACATTTCTTATCCGACAATAAATCGATACCGTCATCCAACCAGTTAGTGTCGTTTTGGAATTTTTCAAAATCAGCAGTGTAAAGAGAATCTAATAAGTCACACTCTAAACACGCATCAGCATAATTAATAGCTTTATCTTTTAGTTTATCGTATCCTTTTTTATCTGCGTTAGCTGTTACAATTTTCGCAACCTTTAAGTAATTTTTAATAACGCCATTACAGTCTAACTTTCCTCTTTTATTCATGATTTTAGTCACATACATATATCTTACAGATGTTGAAGCATATGTTTTTGGAAAAGTATAATTTACAGCTGAATCTAATAGTTGATATGCTTCTTCCATTGATTCGTTAATTCTGTATTCTGCAAGTGCTTTACCTTTTTTCTCAATGATTTTCATTTTTGATTTTTTCGACTCTGCGAAATATTTCATTCTTAAGTCATAAACCATAATTAATGAATCAACATATTTGTCTTTTAACTCTTTATTTTTTTTGTTTTTCTTGATGTAATATTCCATAACATCTTCACCAACAATATAAGTATTGATTGAGGCCTCAGGACAAAGTGCTAAAGTTTTTCTGAATGATCTCGCTGCGTCTTCATATTGCTTTTGCTTGCTGTAAATAGTCATCGTGGTGATGGCTTTTTTACATTCGTCTGGATTGTCGCCATATTTGGCATCATCCTGAGCAAAAATTTGAAGCGTTGAAATTGAAAAAGTTAAGGCAAGGAATAATTTGGTTACAGTTCTCATCTTTGTCTTTATTGGAATTTTCGTTTAATAAACCATTTGTCGTTGATTACAACACTAGCGTTGATATTCAACATGTTTTCAGAAATACCTAAGTTATTATTTGATCTGTTTAAATAACCAAAACTTAAGTAAACTGAAGAACCAAATGTTTCTGTTTGGTATTTGAATTTTTTAAGTGGTAGCCCAAAACCAAAATTGATGCCAAATTCATTTAATTCTTCACCTAGAGCAACAATTCCAGTATTTCCGGCAAATGCCCCAAAGTTGTATGAAATGTTTTTCCAGTAATTTGATCGACCTAGGGCTTTATTGTTTGGAATGAAAGTTCCACCTATGATTATTTGATTGCTGTTAACAAAATTAGAAGAAGATTCATTTAATGCATATTCAGATAAAGCAACGTTTTTATATTCTAAACTAGCTTCCCATTTTTCTGGTTTTCCAGCAGAAACTCCAAATTGCAATGAAGATGGTAAGGTGATTTTACCCTCTGTTGGATTGTCGCGTGTGTCAATTGGGAAATCTGTTGTTTCATGAGATTCGGCGTCTACAATTTTATTATTTGAAGTAGTTGCTTCTCCTACAGTAAAATAATTTGCTACCAAATAATTACTAGTATTGTAATTGGACCCTAACTCATAAGTTCCTCCAATGTTTAAATAATGTTGAGCGTCTAAATCAAATTTATATTGAGCACCAGTATTTAATCCAAAACCAGAAACGTTGTTATATTCCTGAAAACGAATGTTTTTATAATCTGAAGAGTTATATATTACTTTAGAAATATCATTTAGCCTACCAAATACAAACTGACCATTAATACCAACAGATAAGTTTCCTTGTTGAGTTCCTAGACCAAGAAATACTTTCGATAAACTTCCTTCTCCTTCGTAAGTGTAATTTACTTGAGATGCATCAGATAAAACATCTTCGTAGCTAAAGGAATAGTTTTGCTTAGAAATAGGAGCTAAACCAAACGCGAGCCCAGTTTTTTTACCAAGTGGAAATCCAAGTCCAAAACTACTAAGATCTGTGTTTGAAAAGTAATCGTTTCCAGCGTTTGAGTTTATAAAATTAACGCTTGAATAAATACCCGTTTCACCAGTTGTATATTTTAACTGTGCATAAGATGCAGGATTACTAGGGTTGAGTGTTGTAGGTGATATAGAGCTGGCCGCTATTCCTCCTTTTGAAAAGTTTGATTGGAAAGTGCTTTTGTAAAAATCGCCAGGTCCAAATTGTGAGAAAGGTGAATTTCCTTGGGCAAAAGAGATGATGCTCAAAAACAAAAACGTGATAGTAAGTAAGTTACGCGTCATTTAAATGTATTAACGAATTCAGTCCTTTTAACACTAAATTTTGGTCTGCAAAGATGCCACTTTTTAACTCAGTACCCAAAAAAATAGAATCTCCGCCTGTTAAAAAAACTTTAAGATTAGGGCTTTTGTGTTTGAAATGACTGATAAATCCTTCGATTTCAAATTTAATTCCATTTATTGCGCCTGATTGAAGACATTCTGTTGTAGTTGAACCAAGTATTTTAGGATTGTTTTCAAATTTGGAAACTAACGGAAGTTTTTCGGTAAAATTGTTCATTGCAGCGAATCGCATTTGCAATCCTGGAGAAATAGCCCCGCCTTCATATCCATGTTTTAGAGAAACATAATCGAAAGTCATGCAGCTTCCTGCATCAATGACCAATAAATCTTCATTTCCACCCCAAGCTCCAACACACGCTACAACTCTGTCGATCCCTAATGTTTTTGGGGAATTATAGAGGATAGGAAATGGGAATTTTGAATTGATTGAAATAGAAATATGTTTTACTTCTGGTAAGTCTTTTAAATTAAAATCCTTTAGAACACTACAGGAAACTATTGATTTAATTTGTGAAAAGTCTTGTTCAGAAATGTGATTTTTGATGCTTTCGTCCTTTTTAAGCTTTCCAATAAGTATCAGGTCTTTATTTTTAAAAAGGCCAAATTTCACACTCGAATTTCCAGCATCTAGGGCAAGTTGCATCAGATGAATTTCTTAAATTCTTTTGTCGAGCTTAAATCTGTAACAAATTGTTTGATTTTTTGCTCATCATCTTTTTTACAAATCAATAATGCATCTTGAGTTGACACGACAATAAAGTTTTCTAACCCATCTATTACCATTAACTTATCGGTTGGATTAGAAATCATGTTATTCGAACTGTTGTAGATTTTTACTTTCTTCCCAACAATTGAATTTTCCTTTTCATCTTTTTCAACTTGAGTATATAGCGATCCCCAAGTGCCTAAATCTGTCCAACCTATATCAAAAGGCAGAACATATACGTTTTGAGCTTTTTCTAAAATGGCGTAATCAACAGATATGTTTACACATTGAGCATATATCTCATTGATAAAATCATGCTCTTTATTTGTGCTATATATTCCGAAACCACCATTAAACAGTTCATGGATCGAAGACATATTTTGCTCAAATGATTTTACAATACTTTTCGAGCTCCAAATAAACATTCCCGAATTCCATGAAAAATCACCACTTTCAAAAAATACTTGTGCCAATTCTTTATCTGGTTTTTCGGTAAACGTTTTCACTTTAAGCAAAGCGTTTTCACTTTCCAAAGGTTTATCGGTAGCTTGAATATATCCATAACCCGTATCAGGCCTTGTTGGAGTTATTCCAAGCGTTATTAAAATATCGTTTTCTGCAGATGCTTTGAAAGCGGTTTTGATTGCATTTAAGTATTCTTCTTCTTTGATGATTAAATGATCACTTGGAGCAACAAGAATATTAGCGTTAGGATTTTTATCATGGATTTTATAACAACCGTAAGCAACACATGGAGCCGTGTTTCTTCTTACTGGCTCAAACAAAATATTGTCTTTAGGAATTTCAGGAAGTTGCTCATTAATTAAATCTTCATAGTCATCATTAGTGACGATGAAAATTTGATCAGCAGGACAAATTTTAGTCAAACGATCAAATGTCATTTGAATTAAACTGCGACCAGTTCCTAAAATATCTAAAAATTGTTTTGGTTTAGTGTGTGTACTGAAAGGCCAGAATCTGCTTCCAATCCCACCAGCCATTATAATTGCGTAGTTGTTCTCCATAATAGTTGTCGCCAAAAATACTAATTGACAATTAACTAAGGGAAGAAAAGATTAGTTAATAAACAAAATTTAATACGACCTCTTTAATTCTAGATAGGAATTTGATAACTTAAACAAATAAAATTTCCAGTATGAAATCAGTTTTAATTCTTTTTGTAGTTATTGGTTTTTCTGTAGTTTCTTGTAAGGGAAGAGATAAATGTGGAGACTGTCCAACGTTTAGTAAAGTAGAAACAGTTGAGAAGAAGTCAATTTAATCTAAGCTTCCTTCCAGAAGATTTTCAAAACTATATCCTTAAACAAGTTAAGGAAGAGGACGTTTTTTTTAGAATATCACCTCCCAGAAAAACTAAACTGGGTGATTATCGATACAATCCTTACAGGAAAACACATGCTATTTCGGTAAATATTGATTTATCCGAAATTCAATTCCTTATTACTTTTATACATGAATTAGCTCATAAAAAATGCTATGACTTATATAAAGGAAAAGTGAGTTCTCATGGCAAAGAATGGAAAAGCTTGTTTGCTGGATTGTTGGTTGACTGTAAAAAGGAAGTTGAATTAACTCCAGATTGGTTGGAGCAGATTAATGAGGTTATAATTAATCCAAAAGCTACATCCTCAGATTTTGAAATAGAAAAAGGAGAAGATGATTTTTTTGTGCATGAATTGGCAGATGAAACTAGATTTAAATTGCACTCAGGCCGATCTTTTGAGCTCATTCAAAAAAGAAGAACGAGATATTTATGTAAAGATTTAAGAAATGGCAAGTTATACGCTGTTTCGGGAAAAGCTCTTGTTAAAGAGATAATTGATTAAGGATGAAGAAAAATAAATTAGGACTATCCGATTTAGAAGTAAGTAAAGTTTGTTTGGGAACTATGACTTTTGGAGAGCAAAATAACCAAGATGAAGCTTTTGCTCAGATGGATTTTGCTGTTGAAAGTGGGGTGAACTTTTTTGATACGGCAGAAATGTATCCAGTTCCAGGCAAACCTTCAACTCAAGGTGCAACGGAAAAGATCATCGGAAATTGGTTAGAGGAATCAGGGAAAAGAGATGAAGTGATTTTAGCCACTAAGGTTGTTGGAACAGGAATAAAATGGATTAGAAATGGTCCTGATTTTTCAAAGTCTCAAATTAATCAAGCAATTGACGGAAGCTTGAAAAGATTGAAAACCGACTCGGTAGAATTATATCAACTACATTGGCCGGAAAGAGCGAATAATAAGTTTGGAACAAGAATTTATCCTTGGAATCAAAATGTTGGTTACAAGCATAATTTCATGGCGATATTAGAAACTATAACTGAGTTAATCGAATCGGGTAAAATTAAGAATTGGGGACTCTCCAATGAGACTTCTTGGGGGATGATGACTTTTCTTCAATTGTGTGAACAATATGGTTTGCCAAAACCAGTTTCAACCCAAAATTCCTACAGTTTGTTAAACAGATTGTTTGAGTATGGAGGTTCCGAAGTTTCCCAGTTTGAAGGTATCGGATTAATGGCCTACAGTCCGTTGGCTTTTGGTGCGCTAACAGGAAAATATTTGGATGGAGCTAAACCAAAAGGTGCGAGATTAACTGATTTTCCTATTTTCGGTAGATACTTAAATCCTCAGGCTCAAAAAGCAGTGGGTGCATTTAAAGATTTGGCAGACAGAAACGGATTAACTGTTGCGGAATTATCTTTAGCTTTTGTAATGAGCAGACCATTTGTGAGTACTACTATAATTGGTGCAACTAAAATGAGTCAGTTAAAAGAAAATATAGAATCTGCTTATCTTGAATTGCCAGAGGCTCTTTTAGAAGAAATAGAAGACGTGTTTAATATGTACCCTGACGCAGCTGTGTAAATTGGAAAATAATCAACCCATAGGAATATTTGATAGTGGAATTGGTGGCTTAACAGTTGCCAAGGCAATTGCTAATTTGTTACCAAACGAACGAATTATTTATTTCGGAGATACTGCCCATTTTCCATACGGAGATAAATCAGAGGAAGCAATCAGATCTTATTCGAAAGGGATTAGCGAATTTTTAATTGCTCAAAATTGTAAAGCAATTATTATTGCTTGCAATACGGCATCTTCATTAGCGGCAGATTATTTGAAAACTATTTTGCCACCTAGCATTTTACTTATTGATGTGATTACCCCAGTTGCTCAATTTTTAAATGCGCAAAACTTTAATGATGTTGGAGTTATAGCTACTAAAGGCACCGTAGGTAGCGGAGTTTATCCTAAGAAAATAAATGAGCTAAATAGCCTGATAAATGTAAAATCATTAGCTACTCCGCTTTTAGCACCTATGATTGAGGAGGCGTTTTTTAATAATTCAATATCTCACACAGTAATTAATGAGTATTTGTCTCAGGATGAATTAAGTGGTATTGAAGCTATAATTCTTGGTTGTACACACTATCCATTAATAGAGCAAGAAGTTGCCGATTTTTACACTCAAACCAATCAATCAGTATCTGTTGTAAATAGTGCAAAAGTTGTTGCCGATAGCGTACAGCAACAACTTTCACAGAGTAATTTATTGAGTTCTCAACTTTCCGGCGAGCACCATTTTTACGTTTCAGATTTCACAAGTTCTTTCGAGCGAAGCACCAAAATCTTCTTTGGTGATCGTTTAAGATTGGAAAAGAAAAATATTTGGGAGGTTTAGTTGTTGTTTCATGGCGATTCTATGCAAGCCTTACTTTTAAAAGAAGATTAAACTTTCGCCTCGCCTGGATATCTAATTTCTTCCACCATGTTTTGAACCTCTTGAGGTGGTTCAGGGGTGAATGTTGAAATAGTGATTGTAACAACGAAATTTAAAATCATTCCTACTGTTCCAAATCCTTCAGGTGAAATTCCAAATAACCAGTTTTCAGGTTTATTCAATTCCACATTCATGAATTTGAAGTAGATGATATATCCTAATGTGGTTAATAACCCGATGAGCATTCCTGCTATTGCGCCTTCTTTGTTTACTTTTTTCGAGAAAATTCCCAAAATCAAAATAGGGAAGAAGGAGGCAGCTGCTAAACCAAACGCTAAGGCAACAACGGCGGCTACGTAATCGGGAGGGTTAATTCCAAAATAACCAGCTACTAAAACTGCTCCAACTGCAGCTAATCTTGCTGCGTATAATTCTCCTTTTTCAGTAATATTAGGATTGATACTTTTCTTAATTAAATCATGTGCAACAGAGGTAGAAATAACCAATAATAAACCAGCTGCGGTAGAAAGTGCAGCCGCTAAACCACCTGCAGCAACTAAAGCAATAACCCAGTCAGGTAAACCTGCTATTTCTGGATTAGCTAAAACCATAATATCCTTGTCGATATATAATTCATTTTCACCTTCAGTGGCTTTATTCGCTAATAAAATCTCGCCGTTTTTCCCTCTAACAAAGTCATCGTTGTCACCAGTTTTATATTCAGGTTTCCCTTCAAAGGCAGTTCCTTTAGTGTATTGAATAACTCCGTCACCGTTTTTGTCTTGCCATGCTATTAAACCTGCGCTTTCCCATTTTTTGAACCATTCAGGAGATTTTTCATACTCTGAATTTGGAATAGTGGCTAATAAGTTAGTGCGTGCAAATGCCGAAACAGCAGGAGCCATGGTGTAAAGAATTGCAATAAATAACAAAGCATATAATCCGGATTTTCGTGCATCACTTACTTTAGGTACGGTAAAGAATCTTACAATTACGTGCGGTAAACCGGCCGTTCCAACCATTAGAGCCATAGTGATGAAAAAAGTATCCATTGTACCTTTTGATCCTGTTGTATATTGATCGAAACCTAGTTCTGTACTTAGACCGTCCAATTTATCCAATAAAGAAACTCCAGGCTCATCTATTAATTCACCACCAAAACCTAATTGAGGAATTGGATTTCCTGTTAACATGATTGAAATGTAGATTGCAGGAACCGAAAACGCGAAAATTAAAACACAATATTGAGCAACTTGTGTGTAGGTAATTCCTTTCATTCCCCCTAAAACAGCATACATAAAAACGATAGCCATTCCAATGATTACTCCCCATGTGATGTCAACTTGAAGGAATCGGCTAAAAACAATACCAACACCTCTCATTTGTCCAGCAACATAGGTGAAAGAAATGAACAAAGCACAAACAACAGCAATAACCCTTGCAGTTTGAGAATAATAACGGTCTCCAACAAAATCTGGAACCGTGAATTTCCCGAATTTTCTTAAATATGGCGCAAGGAGTAAAGCAAGTAAAACGTATCCACCAGTCCATCCCATTAAATAAACTGAACCATCTCTTCCGCTAAATGATATTATACCAGCCATTCCAAGGAAAGAAGCCGCACTCATCCAATCAGCAGCAGTGGCTAAACCATTAGCTAAAGGAGAAACACCGCCCCCAGCAACATAAAATTCTTTTGTTGATCCAGCGCGAGACCAGATTGCGATACCTATATAAATAGCAAATGTGAAACCGACGATTATATACGTCCAAATTTGTACATCCATTTCAAGTAAGTTTAGTGATCAGAAGTTGAGATTTCTTTTTCTTCAATATTGAATTCCTTGTCTAGTTTATTCATTAACCAAACATATACAGCGATAATAATTAGGAATATATAAATAGCTCCTTGTTGAGCAATCCAAAAGCCAAGTTTAAATCCGCCAAGACGAAATCCATGAAAAATGGAATCGGGATCCTCAATAACTCCATCAGCTGTTTTTTTTACTCCATCGAGATAATCCACAAAGAATATCCCTAAAACAAAAGATGAAATAAACCATATTGAAAGTAATAATAATAAATATCGCAGGTTTTTCTTCCAGTAACGCAGTCTGTCCTCTTGATTCATAAAATTCAGCTTAGTCTGCCGCTAATATAGCCGATTTTCTCTAAAAGAGATAAGAAGGAATGGGAGTTAAATTTTTATAGAGAATACACAAAGGTCATCAACTTGCTCTTCGTTTCCTTTCCAGTTATTAAATTCTTGGATAATTTCTTTTTTTTTGTTGTGCTAGTGCTAAATGAGCAATATCAGTAAACATTTTATTTAATCTTTTAGCTCCAAATTTTTTGTTTTTAGGGCCTCCAAATTGATCCTTGTATCCGTCTGAAAAAATAATGATTTGGTCTCCTTTTTCTAGTTGTATTGTTTTGGTAGTAAAATCAACTTTGTCCTCAAAGTAGCCTATTGGTTGTTTGTTGGTTTTGAAGATCTTTAATTCGCCTTTATGAATGAGATATAAAGGATTATGTGCTCCAGCAAACTTTAATTCATTGGTTGTTTTATTCCAAAAACAAAGCGTTAAATCCATTCCATCATCTACCTTTCCTTCATCTATTTGTAGTCTTTGCAAAAGTTGAGCAGAAACCTTGTCTAATACTTTTCCAGGATCTAATTCTCGATCTTCGATAATTACTTTTCTTAATAAATTGCTACACATTAAACTTACCATTGCACCAGGAACACCATGTCCAGTACAGTCAGCAGCGGTGAAAACAATCCAATCTTCAATTTCTTCTACCCAATAAAAATCACCTGAAACGATATCTCTTGGTTTGTAGAAAACAAAGTACTCATTAAAACAATTTCTTAATAGACTATTATTTGGAAGTATCGCGTCTTGAATTCTTTTGGCGTAATTAATAGAGTCGACAATTTCTTGATTTTTATCTTCAACAACTCCTTTTTGTTTGAGGATAATTTCTTTTTGACGATTAAGTAAAGCCACGTTTCGCTTGATAAGGAAATAGGAGTAAATCCAAGTCCCAATAATGATTAATATTATAAGAATGAACCACCATTGAAGATAAATAGGCCGCTTAATGGTAATTTTTACAGTTTGAATTTCATTTTGCGGGATGAGGTTAGGATGGTTTAAGACTCTTAATTTAAAAATGTAATCTCCATGAGATAATTCAGAGTAAATTACCTTAAAGTCGTTTGGGGTTTCAATCCATTCTTTATCAACGCCTTCTAATTGATACTGAAACTTTATTTCTTTAGCAGCTAATAGGTTAACTATTTTAAAAGAGAATTCAATTTGATTATTTAAAGTAGGAAGTTCAATTTCATTGATTTGTCCATCATCGGAGAACTCAGCATAGTCTTTTATATTCGAAATCCCAGATACATTTATTTTAAGTTCGGGTGAACTAGGAGTGCGGAAGTCATAGTCAAATTCAGGACGGAAAATGACTAGACCGTTATCTGTACCAAACCATATGTCTTCGCCTTCATTGCAATAAATAGAGGAGAAATTACATTCATTGCCTAAAAAACCATCGTTTTTGGAATAGAACCGTGTAATGGTGTCGTTTTCACTAAAAGATACTTGTAACCTGAGCTCGATTCTTATTAGCTTGAAATTCAGTAAATTATGTTGGTAAAAACTTGTTAGGAAATATGGTGATTTGCAGAAAAATAGCGATTTTTATTACTTCTAAACAAATGAAAATCAAATATTTAACATGCA
>CAXRIN010000107.1:0-5957 GCA_964230605.1 Flavobacteriaceae bacterium | reverse complement strand
GTGAATTCGCCTTTTTCTACCTGACCTACTACAAGTAATTTAAAGGCCATTGTGTAATCGCGTTGTGTTCGCTTAACTCCTTGATTATTCCGTTTTTTCATAATAAGTCCTAAATGTGTCAACTTATTTCAGGACGGGACACAGGCATAAAAAAAGCCCCACAAATGAGGCTTTCAATATCTTAGGGCGTTTATTTTAATAAATCTCGTCCCAAATAGCAGTTCTATACCACTTAATTTCTTCTCTATTGTATTTGTTATCAGAATCAATCAATAAGTTTAACAAGTATGTTAAATGATTCTCAGGCTCCTCATACTCTTCCAAATCTTCCTCCGGAATTTCAAGTTCAATATCAAAATCCAACGACTCATCTTCTTCTAATTTCTCCTTCAAAATTCTTAAAGTTTTAACAATTAAAGGATCTTCAAGTTGTAAAGCAATTTCTCTAATTGCCATTAATTGTTCTCCGATAGAATCAATCGAAGCACCATTTTCAACATCAGCTATTACTTTCTTTAGTAATTCTTTCGCCTTTGGATTATTCATAACTTATCAAAATTGAACCACAAATTTACTACAATAATGTAGATATAGTATTTAATATCCTTGTTTTTTTAAATCTCTATCAATAAGATCGCAAGTGTAATCAAAAATATTAATCTCTTTATCAACACAATATCTCTTCATTCTAATATGGATGTGTTTTTCAATCATCATAGGTTTTTTAACAATCTCTTTTAAACCATCTTTCCATTTAGTAACCTTTTTCGCTTCCTTACTTAAGTTTATACCATTTGATTTGCGTGTAGATGTTTTCACAACCTCCTTTAAATCAACCAACTTATCGGGTGATGAATTATTAAAATCGGCTGTGATTTTTTCAAAATTTTTGTCTTCCCAAATATTTCCTTTTGTCATAATATTATTCTGTTATTCCGTGAAACTCTATAAAAACCTTATGAAAAATGTTTTGCTCTTCTGTCCAATCTATTCCCTCTGTTACGTAATCCATGACAGGCATACTTTTTTCAATTGAATACCCCAAACTTGCGTGTCTTAACAATGGAAATTCGAAATGATCAATACCTTGTTTTGATAATATTTCGATCAAATCGAAAGCGTCTTGTTCCTGAGAAACATTAGAAACCAAAACCTTTCGCAAGGTACTGTAACCGGCAGCTTTTCTCAATTTAATTGTTTCATCAGCCATTTCTAAGAAACTTTTTGTAGCCATTTGATCCATAATCCCAACACCTGTTGGAATTATTATACCTGAACAACAAAGAAGAGCCTTTTGGAAATCACCTGAATCAATATTTTGAGGAAAATCAATAAATATTAAATCAAAATTTTCAGCTTCAGCTGCCAATATATTAGGAACTGAATTTAATTGACTTTTTACAATGGTATATTTATCCTGCTTACTAAACGCATTGAGATAAGTTAGTTGCTTATTCTCAGAGGCATCAATAACTAATACTTTTTTATTGATCGGATCATTCGCCGATGTAAGAGCAAAAAGTTGTATTATACTTGATTTCCCAACGCCTCCTTTAGAATTGGCAACTCCAAATACTTGAGTCATAAATTAATCTATAAATATATTTACTCAAGGTATGTAGTATGATTATGCTTTCAAAGTAGATTTGAATTTGTTTTTCACAGACTAAAGTTAAATGATACCATAATTTGAATTTATTTAGATTGCGAATGTAGTTTTGTTAGATACTTGCCAACAATATCAAATTCTAAATTAACGCGCGTACCAACTACAAAATTCTTGAAGTTAGTATGGTCAAAAGTATAAGGTATTATACAAACAGAAAAACCATTATCAAAAGAATCCACCACAGTTAAACTTGTTCCATTTATGGTAATACTTCCTTTATTTACGGTTATATTATTTAGAGATTTATCATATTCAATATAAAACTTCCAACTACCGTCAAGTTCTTCAACTTTACTAACCTCGCCAATTTGATCAACATGTCCCTGAACGATGTGACCATCAAGTCTATCACCTAATTTCATACATCTCTCCAAATTAACTTCATCGCCAACTTTCCAATCACCTAGATTAGTTTTACTTAATGTTTCATTTATTGCTGTAACTGTATATTTCTTACCCTCAATATTCACAACAGTTAAGCAAACACCATTATGAGCTAAGCTTTGATCAATTTTAAGATCACTCGTAAAATCACAAGACAGCGTAAAATGTATATTATCCCCATCCTTCAATATTTCCTCTACCTTACCTAAACTCTCTATAATACCTGTAAACATGAAACAAATTTTTATCAAAGTTAAAAAGAAAAAGCTCCTTTTAAACCTTAGTTTAAAAGGAGCTTTAATATTGGGGGTAAACTTGGGGACAAATGTTAAGTAAGTGAAGCTATTTCCTTAAGCAATACTTTTTCAAACTCCTTTAATGAGTGAGCGCCTTTTTGCACAAAATGATCAGCTCCTCCAAAAAGAAGTTTGTTTTTCAAAATATCACTACTATCTCCAGTATATGATATAACTCTCAAATTTGAATTATAGGCTTTGACTTCCTCTAAAATCTCCAATCCACTAACATCGGCATCATCATCGTTTTCCAAACGATAGTCTAATATTACTATCCCAGGTGTTTTATAATCAGCTACCTCAAAAAAATCAGCCGTATTATCAAAATAAGAAAGTTTAAACGGGATTGGAATTGAAATTTTTTGCTTAATCCCCTCCAAAAATTGAGTGATGATTTTCATAAAAATAGGATCATCATCAATTACGTAAATATTTAATTCTTCTAATTTAATCTTCGCCATTACTCTATAGTTGCGGAAAATTCAACGAAAAGGAAATAGATTAGTTTCAGAAAAACAAAAAAGGGAGCGTAACGCTCCCTTTTAATCTTATCTTGAATTAAAACTAAATCTTTTTAATTTGACCAGTTTTATTATCGTAGTTAATAAAATAATCGCCTTTATCAAGACTTGTTAAATCAACTTTCGACCCGTAACCTTTTTTCACTAAAAGACCAGTTGTGTTATAAACCTCATACATCGTTGATGTTTCAGCCCCAGACTCATCTTTAAACATAACGTAACCTTCAATTTTCATTACGTTTTCATTAGCGATGAATACTTCCTTAACAGATGACCTAATCAATCTTTTCTCCTGTGAGTAACGCGGTTTACGTGTAAAATCAACTTGTTTAATTCTGAAAGTATTTTTTCCTGAATGAGGTTTAAGCTGAATTGAGTACTCGTTCTTATCAGAAGCTCCTTTACCTTTTACGCTACCAACCTTGATCCATTTATTCCATCTTTTTTGCTCAATTATAAACGGAAGCTTACCAGATTCATTTGAAGTTGTAAAAGTAAACAAACCATCAGGAGTGATATCCATACTTGTTATTACATAAGTACTGGTAGGTCTTAGAACATCCGGATTTAAAACACGTGGTGTACAATCATCCTTATATTCAATTTTCACCTCAACAGGAGCTCCTTTAGCTAATTGATAACTTGCGAAGTCGATTTCAAATGCACTTGAGTTGATTTCATCGATAGATTGTTGCCCATTAACTGTTACGTTGATAACACAAAAACCTACACCCGAACTAGCAAATGGATTTTGAACATACAAATTTTGTCCTTGATATGTTCCTTCTAGCACCATCTCTTGTTGCGCATTCACCCCTGTGAGAACCGCAAAACCAAGTGAAAGTAAACCTATAATCTTTTTCATACCTAAAATATTCTGGCCCGATTTTGTTTCCTTTTTTTTCGCAAAAGAATACAATAATAAGCAATTGCACTCAATATCAAAAATATCGGACAAATTAAACAGTTTCATTTTTTCAAAAAAAATGCCAAACAAAATTCGTTTTTGCTTTTCACGAGTTTTAAACTTTATTTTGTATATCTGGAAATTAATATTTCAGAGGGAGGTTATGAAAAGGGTTGAGAATTACAAGCACATAATAAACATTCTGATTACAAGCATTTTAATATCTTCATGTGCTGTAAATTCGAATGAGAAGATCAAAACTGGAGGAACTTTTTCATTTTGCTCACCGAACAGAACCCATCACATCCATCCATCAACTATTAGCGACCAAAGCTCTTCCATTGTTGCACATCAAGTTTTTGAAGGTCTTGTAAAGCTAAATCCCGAAAATTTAGAAATTATTCCATCGCTTGCTGAGGAGTTTTTTTTCGACCCAAAAAGTTTCACATATACTTTCAAACTTAAAAACAATATCTTCTTCCATGACAATTCTTGCTTTGAAGATGGCAAAGGAAGAGAAGTGACAAGTAAAGATGTGATTTACACTTTTAAAAACCTTTGCACTAAACAAATAATAAATAGTGGTTACCATAGCGTTTTAAAAGGTGTTGTTAAAGGTGTAGAGGATTATTTTAATGGAGAAACTGATGAAATAAGTGGAATTAGAGCTTTAGACAATAGAACTATTGAAATTGAATTACACCGCCCAAACGGACTATTTCTAAAACGACTAGCAGGAATTAACTTTTCTATTGTTGCCAAAGAAGCTGTTGAGAAATATGGTTACGAAAACATGGTTGGTACTGGGCCTTTTATTCCTTTGAAATATGACTCATATAACGACAGACAAATTCTTGTTAGAAACCCGAAATACCATAGTCATGACAAAACGGGAAGACCCTTACCTTATTTGGATACTGTTTTTATAAACTTTGAAATTGGTATCAAACAACAAATCCAAAATGTGGTAGATAAAAAAGCTAATACCGTTCTTAACCTTCCTTACAAAGCTGTTAAAAGAGTGCTTAGAGATTATAAAGACAAATTTGACGCGGAGCTCAAAATGCAAAACGCGCCCCTGCTTTCAACTTATTACATTGAGTTCAATCTTCATAGTGATAAATTAAAAGATAAAAATCTCCGTAAGGCTATAAACTATGCACTGGACAAAGAAGAATTGACTTACAAAGTATTTGGAGAGACTCGTGGAAAAACTGGTGACGCAGGAATTACACATCCCTTCTTAAAGAATTACAGAAAAAATGGTATAAATGGATATAAATTTAATCCTGAAAAAGCAAAATCACTGTTATTAAAAGTAAATAAGGATTCAATTTTCAGCCTTGATCTTGATATTAGCGAAGACGATTTCAAGGTAATTGGAATTGCTGATGAGATTAGGTTTCAATTGGAAGAGGTTCTTGGAATTAATGTTAAGATCAACATCGTTCCCAATCGTTATAAAATTGAAAAGGCTAGATATGCAAGAGGTGACATGTACATATCAAGTATTACTGCAAACTTCCCAAGTCCTGAAGGATTTTTAAACATATTTTATGGCAAAGGTGTTCCAAAATCACTTGACATACCATCTTTCCCAAACTCTACAAGATTTGTTAATCGAGATTTTGATAGAACAATTGACAGAGCAAGAAGATCTATTGATGAAGAAAACGCATACAGAAGCTATGCTGCTGCTGAAAGGTTATTAATGGAAGAAGTTCCCATTGCTGTCCTATGGTATGAAGAATCTAATCGTTTAATTGGTAGTAATGTGCATGACTTTCCATTAAACCAAATTCAGCACATAGATCTTTCAACGGTATATCTAAAATAAAACATTTACCATCCAACAAATTAGCCAGGCTATCAATAGATAAATTAACTTTAAATTTCTAGTAGTTTCTGTATTCATCTGTTTCAAACCATAAATCAACACAAATAAAATAGGAAACACATAAGAACCTAACTTTGACATTACTTGTACAGTAAATGC
This sequence comes from Flavobacteriaceae bacterium, assembly GCA_964230605.1. Classification (GTDB taxonomy): domain Bacteria; phylum Bacteroidota; class Bacteroidia; order Flavobacteriales_C. The sequence goes on along the minus strand of CAXRIN010000107.1, from coordinate 184 downwards.
TTTTTGATTTGTCAAAGCACCATTTAAGTTCTTATTAATATGATTAATTAGTCGCTCCTTAAAAATCGATATTTAGTATTTTTTGAACGAATAAAAATTTGATGTTATAACAATCAAAAAGACCTCTTGCTTTAATAGCATCATCATTTTCTTAAAATTCCAACCTGCTGCGGCTAAAAACGCA
>CAXRIN010000106.1:0-8071 GCA_964230605.1 Flavobacteriaceae bacterium | reverse complement strand
AAGCGTAGACAACTTTTTAGTCAATTTAATAGGTGGACTTATTGCATACCATTTTCTACCAAAAAAGCCTTCACTTAGATCGGAAGTTGTTGATAATGAAAGATTAGGATTGGATGCTTAGATCGAACTCACGTTAACTAATAATTCACAACTATTAAATAAATGGAAAAACGGAACAAAAATTTACTAATGAAAGCGTCGATTATATTTTTAGTTGGGGCAGCTTTAGTGAAGTTTTTCCCAACAGCAGGTGATGTGAATGTTGCAAAAAAGCCTGATTATTTATCAAAAGTAAATCAAGCGAAAACCTTTGCTGTAAAATCGGGCTTGGATACAACCATTTGCTTTTTGGCAGATTTGAGTGTTCATATGGGTAAAAAAAGGTTGGTGGTTTATGATTTTCAAAAGGATTCTATACTGAGAGAAATGATTGTTACTCATGGTTCAGCAGGAGCGAAGGGTTTAAAATCAAGTGGACCGGATGAACCTGTATTTAGTAATATTCCTGGGAGTTATGCATCCTCTTTAGGGAAGTATAAAATAGGGAAGAGGTCTTACAGTAATTGGGGTATTAATATTCATTACAAACTTCATGGTTTAGAGTCAACAAATAACAATGCATTTAAAAGGATAATTGTTTTACACAGTTATATAAATGTTGATAAGGAGGAAGTATTTCCCGATTATCCACCATACAGTTTGGGTTGTCCCATGGTTAGCAATGAAGATATGATATTCCTAGATGATCTTTTAAAAAAGAAAAAAGATGTTTTGCTGTGGATGTATAATTAGAATGTTTTTTCATCAGACCCCGCAACAAGTGCGGGGTGACAAGGTGTTTAAGCTTATATATGTCATCCCGCACTTGTTGCGGGATCTTTAGACTAAATGAAAAATCTCTACTTCAATTTTACTTTAATTGGCCATCCTTCAAATTCAACTATTTTTTCCTGAGAATCAAAATATAAGGGATATGCATGAAGATTTGCTTTTGTTCCTTTTTTATTGAATTCTATTATTCCAAAACCAGGGGATTTGTAATTTATTTTGTTAGGGTAAGGTGCATTAGGGTTGGGGTTTGCAACTGCTTTAACATTCATTTCGTTTCCAAATGCATCGGTGTATTTGCCTAAAGGGTAATTGGGGTTGTTGGTAGTGTCGCTTGGCCACCACATTCTAGGCCAGGTGTTAGCTATTGCTGGAACGGAATAAAAGGTGATTGGGTTTTTAATGGAATCATATAAATCGATCACAGCTCCCATGTGCTGATCTCCCGAGATAAATAGTATATCATTATTTCCAATTACGTCAAGAGCTCTGTCTCTACCAATCTTTGGCCAACCGTTTGTGTCCATATCTGGCGATACTTTCTGTGGTGTAGAATCCCTTTTTGCTGGCCTGTCTTTTAGAGGCGTATAATCTATTTGAACAGTTGTTAAACTAGCGTAAGCCGATTGAGTTAGAATCATTTTTGATTCTTTTTTATTTCTAGGTTTATTGGCCCATTTTTCTAAAAATGAAAGTTGATCTTGTCCCAAAAGTTTAAAGTTGTCTTTGTGGTAGTCTTTTGTTGTTATATTTTCATCTATTGTGAAACCATTATACACTCTAAAATCGTTTTCAGCAGGAGGGGATTTGAATTTTTTGTCCTCTAGTATCGCCAAATTTATATTGCCGTAATTGTACTCTGTATAATAATTAACCATTCCATTTTCTAAATAAGGATCATATGGAAAAGGGAGATGGCTTGTTTGAGATTTATGCACCATATTTACAAAATCCAAGCCCATGAAGTAACCTCCATGATCTTGTTGCCAAGTATCATAATTAGATGTTCCATAATAATTTGGGATTTCGTTAACAGGTTTTGTTTGCGCTTCAGCACCTCCTTTACCCCAAAGGTTACCTTGGAAAACATCATGGTCGTCCGTCATGATTATAGTAGGCTGGTTTAATGTTATATCTCTAAATGCATAGCACCAAATACTCCATTTATACAAATAATCAAGTCGACAAAAAGGGGATTTAAAAATGGGAGATTCTGGCCTGCTTTCATAAATCTGATCTCCTAAAAACGCAACAACGTCTGGATTTTCGGATTCATAACCTTTTTGAATTTGGCGATAAGGATAAAGTAGATTTTCGTAATCAATTCCTCCCGAATGGAAGAAAGTAAATCCATTGCAATTTAATGCCATTAATTTGGGCTTTTTGTTTTTTGGCTTAGGAAAAATAGTACCTGATTTTGAAACTATTATTTCAGATTGTTTTCCGCTGTAAATGATTCGATAGTCTAATTTTTTGAAGTTTTTTGGTAAAGCAATACGATATCTTATTTGGTAAGATGATGAATCAAAAAAGCCGTAATATGTTTCTTCAAAATTTTCCCCGGAAATTAATAAACCAACTTCTTCAACCGAGTCTGGTTTAAAAGGCATTAATTGCGCTGTTAAAAAAAGAGAATCGGATGTATTTGTGTAGAAGGATGAAAGAACAGGACCTATAGTTGCCGTTTGTGGGAAATTGAGTTCGAAAACATCTCCACTAATTATTAAATCATCAAAGCTAGCAAGCGGTGTATATGATGTTTTGGCATCGTAAAACAAGGCAATATTTCCTTGAGGGATGATTGGAGAAGATCCAATTTTGAACTCGTTTTTTATAGGGACACTTTTTGCGTTTAAGTCTAATTTAATTGCCTTAGAATTGTAATCGTATGTTACTCTTATTTCAGAACCTGTTGAGTAAATTTCATTCAATACTTTTTCTTTAACAATTGAGTCAATTTCACACTTAAAAATTACTGTGTCAGTATGGTAGTCCTTGAGTATTAAATCGCCATTAGATTTAATGCCAAAAAGGTGACAAGGGCCTGGGGATAGAGTATTGAAAACGAAGTTGTTTGTTTTTTGAGATAAGGATGTGTCTCCAGCTCCAATTAAAATCCCAAAAATAGCATTGGTATCCCTCTTAATTTTATCAAATAGTTTGATTTTAAATGCAATTGATAAGTTACCTTCCGATTTTTTAGTGGAATGGGAGGTAATATGAGCAGTTCTTCTTTGAGGAATATAAGGGTGAGCAATCACCTCTCCATTCTTAACTTCCCAACCAAGGAATGAATTGCTCCAGAAATTGTAAGCTAGCCAAGGTTGGTTAGGGATAGAGTCCCAATTAAATTCAAGTTTTTCAACGCTTGAATTGCTGTCTGTTAATCTGAATTTATGACAAAAAGAAGGCTGCGCTTTTAGTAATAAAACGCAGCCAAATATTATAGTAATTAACTTTTGCATTGAGCAATATTAAGCAATGCTCGCAGTTAAACCTGTATAGTTGTAAGGAGAAATCTTTTTAAGCTCTTTCTTAATATCATCAGATACATTTAATGTGTCGATGAAAGAAGCGATAGATTGCTCGGTAATAGCGTCATTAGTTCTTGTTAACGCTTTTAATGCTTCATATGGTTTTGGATAACCTTCTCTTCTTAAAATTGTTTGAATAGCTTCAGCAACAACAGCCCAGTTCTTGTCTAAATCCTCTTTCAACTTATTTTCATTTAGAAGAAGTTTTCCTAAACCTTTTAAAGTTGAAGCTAAACCAATGATAGAGTGACCAACAGGAACACCTACATTTCTTAAAACAGTTGAGTCTGTTAAATCTCTTTGTAATCTTGAAATAGGAAGTTTAGCAGATAAATGCTCATAAATTCCGTTTGCAATACCTAAGTTACCTTCTGAGTTTTCAAAGTCAATAGGGTTTACTTTATGTGGCATTGCAGATGAACCAACTTCTCCTTCTTTTAATTTTTGCTTAAAATAGTCCATTGAGATATAAGTCCAAACGTCTCTATCTAAGTCAATTAAAACATTATTTATTCTTTTCATTGCATCAAATAATGCGGCAATGTTATCATAATGCTCAATTTGAGTAGTAGTTTGAGATCTATTTAAACCTAAAATGTTATCTACGAAATGGTTAGCAAATTCAACCCAGTTTCTTCCAGGGAATGCAACATTGTGAGCATTAAAGTTACCTGTTGCTCCACCAAATTTTGCAGAGAAAGGAATTGCTTTTAATTGTTTTAATTGAATTTCAATTCTTTCAACGAATACATAAAACTCTTTTCCTAAAGTTGTAGGAGATGCTGGTTGACCATGTGTTCTTGCTAATAAAGGGATTTCACTCCAGTCTTTAGCGTAGTTTTTTATAGTATTAATTACTTCATCCAACATTGGGTAATAAACCTCATTCAGTGCATCTTTCAATGAAAGTGGGATAGAAGTGTTATTTATATCTTGAGAAGTTAATCCAAAGTGGATGAATTCTAAGCTGTCAGATAAACCTAAAGCCGTCATTTTCTCCTTAATGAAGTACTCTACAGCTTTTACATCATGGTTAGTAGTTTTTTCAATTTCTTTAACAGCTAAAGCATCTTCTTCAGTGAAGTTTTCATAAATGGCTCTTAACTGAGGGTAGATGTCACTTTTAACTTCAGATAACTGAGGTAATGGGATTTCGCAAAGTGCGATGAAATATTCAATTTCAACTTTTACTCTGTATTTAATCAATGCAGCCTCAGAGAAATATTGAGCTAAATCTTTAGTAACTCTTCTGTATCTTCCGTCTATTGGAGAAATAGCCGTTAAAGTATTCAATTCCATGTGTAAAAAATTAGGCTGCAAAGATACGGATTCTCACAGAGAAACCTGACTATATTACCAAATTAAATTCCTGCGAACCAAAAGTTTTTCCGTTTATAAATAATTCAATTTTATGAACTCCCGAGTACATTTTTCGTGTTGAAATTGGTTTGAAAGACTGATTCTTTTTGATGATCAAAGAATCGTTCATAGCTAGTTTCTTTGATGATATCTTAAAGGTTTTAGGAGCTGTTTTACCGTTTGCTTTCATGAAATGGCAGATGTAGTCAATTATTAAATTTTCTGCCTTATTACTTTCGTTTTTGATTTCAAATTCTATGCTTAAATCTTCTCCCAATTTAACTTCTTTTTTGCTCAGGTTGAATAGGGGGATTGACAGTTTTGGATTTAAGGAATAGCCAAGGATTTTTAATGCTTGTGGAGTTCCTTTTTTGAGTTCGGATCTTAAAGCGTGTTTAACAATCCAATTAGTGTTTATTTTGTTTTCTTTTTTCCATCTTGCCAGTGTTTTTAAAGCAATTTCGGGATTGTCTTTGGTGATGTCATTCAGATGATTAGCAACCGATTTTTGTACGTATTTTGATTTATCATTTCTTAATTCTTCTAACAATTCCAAAGTAAGCGTTGGGTCCTTTTTAAAATCGTTTAATGCCTGTGCCCATGGTAACCTTGGGCGAGAACCTTCCGAAACCAACCTTCGCACATTTTGATCTTCGTCTTTAACCCAAGCTTTTAAAATATCAAGCGTCTCAATTGGAAATTGTATGATGAAAGACCGAATCGCAAATTCGGAAGTAAACCTTTTGGTTATTTCCTTAAGTAAGTCGAAAGAGGTAGCTAAGTACTGTTTTTGACAACCATGTTTTTCAACATAAATTGCAAAAGGCATGTAGTAAAAACTTTCCCAATTAATTTCGTTTATAGTGTTAATGGGGAAAGAGTCTTTGATGATTTTTGCTGATTCAACAAAATTATTAGGGAGGTATTCTTTAAGTCCTTCGTATATTGTGTGCGCCCTTTCTTTGAAACTGTCTTTTTCGGTAAAAGAGTTTGCTTTTTTATTAAAGTTTCCTTTCTTGAAATCGGGAAAAACTAAATGAATGTTATATCCCATGTTTTCAATCATATCTCGATTAAAAACATCTCTAATTAATTTTTGATCACTCATTTATTCCAAAATACTCAGCAGTTTGTTCATCCGATAAATTCCACGAAAGCCAACTTCTTTTTTTATACTGCGCTTTAAATTTCGCTATTCTGGCATCAAGTCTTTGTGTCAGACTCTGATTTTTTACCCATGGGAAATCGGAAGACCATTTTCTATAAGAGTAATTTTTTTCTTTAATAAGATGTCTGTTTTGATCGAGGATTGGTAATGTTTTATCGGATAATGTAAGCTCAAATAAATAATCAATTTTTTTGCTTTCGGCATGAGCGAAATTATGATTTGCGATGATTACATCCCAGTTGAAAATTGAGGCTATTAATAAGACGCTGAATATCGAAATTCCATTGGCTCTTAGTAGAAATGAGGTGGTTTTTCTGTTTTTAACTTTGTAAGCTAATGTTACTAATCCTACTATTGTGGCAATGACAAAAATAATTACGCCAATTCTCTTGTACGCTAAACCATGATGCAAAATGTAATGATAAACTCTAGAAATTACAGATGACGCTAAAAGCATGTTTTGCGCAATCCATATATAAGTTGCAATTTTTAAAAATTGATTCTTTTTGTAAAAATTAAGGTTTCTACGAAAGATGTACAAAACAATTCCTGCGGATAAAATGATACTAAAAATAAGCATCCAAGTTCCTTTGTGTAATTGACTTGAAAAGTCGCTATTCAATGCGTGGTCTTGAACAAAAAATACATTGATGTCCAAAAGGTTTACAAAGAATAAGAGCGCGTTCAAAGAAATAAGTGTCAGTAAAGCAATGTTATTCTCTGATTTTAATGCCATAGTTGAAAAGCTTTTTCGAGGAATTTCCGAATGATTTTCAAAAACTGGTCTTCTAGTTCTTTTCAGATCCAAAGTGTGTGTTTTTTCACTCTCATCAAATAACCCAAGAGATTGGTAATAGTAAATTCCTATTCCCAGTAGCAATCCAAATGCAATAAAAATAAATCTTGCAAAAGGGTAGTGGTGAAAAAGGTTCGCAAGGTAATCGCCCAGGTTTTCAACTAAATTATTTAGTTTGTTGGCAAAAACAGGGTTGGCCATACTATAAATAACCATGAAAATAATGGTGACGCTTAATGGAATGATGGAAAGCTTGAACCATTTCCATGATTTCCCAGATAATCCAGTTTTAGGAGCTTTAAAAAAAGTATGTTTTCTAAAAGGAGAAGTGATGATTCCTAAAAATCCACTTGGGATGAGATAATAAATAGTTTTGATTTGTTTTTCCATAAGGGATGCAACAAAAAGGAAAACCGAACTAAAGAGCATGAATTTACTGAAGAAAGAATTGTGATATAGTAATCCGAAACTTGATATTCCAATTCCTGCAATAGCTAACAATGTTTGCTTCTTATTCCGTGTTTCAGGATTCAAAAAGTATAATATTCCTCCAAATAGGAAAGTGAATAAAACTAAGTTGATTCCAAATTTTTCTTGCCAGAAAAAGAAATTGAAAATGATAGTGAACAGAATTACAATAATTCCCTTTGGAAGTTTATTCATGTTAGTAAGATTAATTGCCTTTAGCTGAACGCCAAGTTAAGCACGATTATTTTTGAAACAGATTAACAAATCCTTTTTTGTGTTAATGATTGTTAATTGTATTTTTGCAGCTCTGTTCTTTTACTTGATGCCCTGGTGGTGAAATTGGTAGACACGCAGGCTTGAGGGGCTTGTGCTTTACGGCGTGCTGGTTCGAGTCCAGTCCAGGGCACTTTTAATTCTTTTATTTTTCCAGTTTAACTTCAAAAATACCCGTTTGGGTTATTGTTTTTGAATGTTGGTATAAATTAACGTTCTGTTTACCTTTTGAAGCTTTTTTCAGTTTTATTTTTGCGGCATGAAAAAACTGACCTACACTTTTTTCATGCTACTTATTGGGATAATTTGTAAAAGCCAAACTAACGTTGGTGGTAGCGTGAGCATAGTTTCTATTGCTGGATCTTCAAGTTCTTGGAGTAACACTTCTAATATTATTGGATCGGATGATTCAAGAACAATTTCTTCATCAGTACTTTCTACCATAGGGGACTACACGGATTATATAGTAGTTTCAAATTTTGGGTTTAATATTTCAGCCGCAAGTTTGGGGTCAAGCACAAAAGTTGGGGATTAGGCATAAATATTTGTTAATCTGAATAAAAAGTATTCCTTGTTTTTTACACCTCTAAACTGAGCTCTAAAAGCTTTAATTTTAGCATTAAATGATTCTGCTGATGCATTAGT
>CAXRIN010000105.1:0-10331 GCA_964230605.1 Flavobacteriaceae bacterium | reverse complement strand
ATTTGCATGTTAAATATTTGATTTTCATTTGTTTAGAAGTAATAAAAATCGCTATTTTTCTGCAAATCACCATATTTCCTAACAAGTTTTTACCAACATAATTTACTGAATTTCAAGCTAATAAGAATCGAGCTCAGGTGAGCAAGTAAAAAGTCTGCATAAACCCTCCAATGATTAAGTTTACTTCTTGAACCTAAACTATCAGTCTTTATATTTATTTTAAGATGATTTATTTGCTCGTAAGAAAAGCCTACTGTGAATAAATTATAATGAATACTAGTATAGTTATTTGCATTAGGATTATCTAAACTAGCAATCAAAGTATCTTCATTATACCCTTCAAACTCTAATCCTTTTTCGGCAATTTGACCTTGATACTTTCCTGCAGTTAATCTTAAACCAAGTTGTCTGATTTTCTCTACACCATCAACTTCAAGAAAGTAACTATTTGCTTGGCCATTACGAGTTTCTTTAGGTAAAGAAAATTTTGTACGCCCCTCATATGTTTCCTCCCACAAATAAAAAGTAGCACCCCCATTGTAAGTTAAATAAGGAACATAATCACCAGCTATAACACCATTATATGCAGTTGAGTTTTCAATTATGGTTTCAGGTTTATAATTATAATAGCTACCATAAAATTCTCCATGAACAGCCATTACAGTACTAATTCTGAAAAACAAATTAGGGTTAAAGCCTAGCACCATATTATCATAGCTTACATCTGTAAATACAGGGTTCAATTTGAATGAAAAATCATAAGCGTTTTTCTCAACCTGATTTTGTTTCACGCTGAACTCATAGTCAGAATGTTGTGAAATAACAGATAAAGGAAATAAAATAGAAAAAATACCGCATCAATAAAGGTTAGATAATCCTAATTTAAGAAATATCACCTTAGTAAAACTTGATTTCTGGTCTTTAATATACAACTTGAAGAAAGTAATCGATGAATGAATAAGTACCAACTAGTATTCCCATAAATCTTGCTCATATGTGAATATTTCTTCTTCAATGCGTTTAGATTCAAGTAATAAATCCAAATCCTGTTTGTAAGCTGAAATATTCCTATCAAACACATTTGACTCTTTGAATATATATGAGGAAAATTTACGTTTCAGAAACAAATGATCATAGGTTATTATACCAGCTTCATTTCTTGCATTAAACATAACTGTTTTACTCATAGGCAAACGCAATTCAGGAAAATATATCCACATTAGTGGCATTTCACCTTTATACTCACCAATTTCATCAAATTTCTCTTGAACAGGACAAAGACCAATAATTCTGACTTCCATTACAGATTTCTGATTATCAAAAAACCAATCTTCCTTAATTCTCAACCTTTTAATGGAGCTAAAATCAAATGGATTATCAACCGTTTTAGTCTCAATCTCTCCCATATCGTTTTCAAAAGTAATTTCTTCCTTTGAAAAACTTTTTGAAATAACTTCAGATTTTGAAAGACGAGTGGTAAACTCATCATCTAAAACGTCATAGGCGGTTAAATCAATTTCCGCATATTCACATGTCAATGCATTCATGACCATCTGCATAAAACTAGTTCTACTTAGTATGGGATCAACAGGAAAAAATAAAGGATGATTAATTTTTTCTCTCAAGTCCAATACCCTCCAAACTCTTTTATTCCACATTACATCAGCTTCCCTTAACGGTGTAAATGGCACAACACTTAATTCCCGATAATCAGGTAAATAAGAACCATCCAATACTTCACTCGGGTTAGGATGGCAAAATTGGGAGAATACTGATAATGAAGCAAAGATTAAAAGAAATGAAAAAAGGGATTTCATAATGTAATGTTTAATAACATAACATCATCATTCAAAAAAGTAACAAAAAAATAGGCTGTCAAGTTTGACAGCCTATCTAAATATTATAATTGGAAAATTTTAATATTCCCAAAGATCTTGCTCAGATTGGAAGATTTCATGTTCGATTCTTTTCGATTCAAGCAATAAATCTAAATCTTGTTTGTAAGTATCAATTTTCCTGTCGTAAACGTTTGTTTCTTTATAGATGTAGGAACTAAACTTACGCTTCCAGAAAATATCTTCTAAAGTTCTTCTTTCCGCATCGTTATGTGGATTGTAAACTGGAACTGTAGAGAAAGCTATTCTTGCTTCTGGGAAATACAGCCAGAATAATGGCATTTCCCCTTTATACTCACCCATCTCATCAAACTTCTCCTGAACAGGACACATTCCGATGATTCTAGGTTCTAATACTGATTTTTGGTTATCGAAAAACCATTCCTCTTTCATTCTGTATCTTTTTACAGCGTGAGGAGCAAATTCTTCTTTAATTGGTAAAGGTTTTAAATCTCCAAATTCATCTTCTACAAATTCAGTATCAACCTTAGTTGTTTTTTGTTCTACTTCAGCAACAGTTAATCTAACTGTAAACTCATCATCCAATACATCATATGGAGTAATAGTAGCAGGAGCATCAGGATTAATTACCGACTCATAGATTAATTGAGTCATACTCTGACGATCCATAATTTTTTCTGTAGGGTAATAAAGAGGGTGGTTAATCTTTTCTCTTAAATCAAGAACTCTCCAAATTCTTTTAAGCCACATAACATCAGCTTCTCTTAAAGGAGTATAAGGAATAACTCTTTTAGCAGGATGGTGTTCTTTTACGTAGATACCATCTAAAACTTCTTGTTGAGCATTCGAAATGTTAGAAGACATAATTCCTAACATCATTAGAATTGCAACTAATTTAACAGATTTCATAACACACACATTTTAAATTATTAAACCCTTCCGTACAAAACGTGTACGGAAGGGATAATATTTTGTTTTATTCTTATCTAACCTTAAAGATTAATGAAGGAACTTTTCTAGCACCACCTGGCATAGAAACCTTGATATCTTCAAAGTAAATTCTTGATCCTCTTCCAACCTTCATTAAGATTTTCTTCATTTGAGGAGTCAATTTATTGTCAGAGGATTTAAACGACATAAGGTCTGATCCAACTTTTACAGTTAAAGTAAATTGCTTTACACTAACAGAAAGGTCAAAATCGAAATTTTCCATCTTCGCATCAACTCTAGATATTACACCTAGTTTACCTTTAGAAATTAAACCTTCTTTCGATCCTAAAACAGAAGCAGCTGGGTCTGGTAATCTCTTAACTCTAAAGTTTGATTTACCTAAAATTGCCCCTGAATTCTTGTTTTTAACAACAACGTCAACACCTTTATTGTTCGTTGGTCTGGAAGGCCTTACATTATAAGTACCTGCTTTCTTTTCTGGTTTAAATGATAAACCAGGAGCTGTAACCTCAATATCTGAAATAGCTACACCAGGTGCAGAAACCGAAACTGGGTTATCAACGCCTACATAAAATACAGACATTTTTGTCGCAGCAACAGTAGCTGAAGGCTCAGCAACCATATAACTCGACTTAAATCTTGTATAGAAAGTTCCTTTAGAGTTCTTATTTTCTATGACACCCGTTACAACTTGAGCTCCGACTTCAGTAGCAGCAGTTTCAAAAAAACCACCACCTTGTCCATCATTCTTCAATAATCTTGGAGTACCAAGAATAGGAACTGTAGGTGTCTCTCCAACAGGGTAACTAATTTGATTTAAGCGAGCTCCCTCCTTATCCAGAAATTTTGAACTATCAACAACACCCACATATATTTTGGATGCAGCCTTACTATTGTATGCAGCTAAAAATATTTTGGCTTTTACGGAATCATCTTTTAAGACATAACCATTATCAAATTGAACAACACCTTTTGATTTATCTACTACCATACCTGAACCATCCATTTTAGATGCAATAGATCCAATAACATCTGCCTCAGCATTCTTAACATATGATTGCCACAAAGTTAAATTTGCCGTAACTGCCGCTAGAGGAATATGTTCCGCAATTCTAGATGCCCATGTAACATCTGGCCCACCAGGTTCAAGTGGATTTGGTCCTTTTTCCGTATTAAAAAGCGTTTTATAACGGTCAACTAAATAATCATTTGATTCATCCTTGTCAGTATCCAATACATTAATTACAAGATCTCTGAATTCATCTAACGCGGTTTTAAGTTTGACTGCATTTTCGCTATCAACACCATTAGCAACATAAAATCCACCTCCGATATCCTGATTATCTTTATTCAACGGGATTCCGTTCTCAAATAATGATCTCCATTCCTCCGAACCAGCGGTATCCTTAGTCGTCATAAAAGCACCACTATTACTAGCTATCAACTGCACTTTATGATCAGCCATAATTTGCACCACCTCAGCAGCTTTCTCTCTAATTTTATTAGCCTGCTCTTGTACTGATTTATATGAAGAGCTAGACGCTGCTGCTTTATCAATCGTTGAGTAAAAACCTGCGTTTGCTTGGTCAAAACTAGATACAGTTTTTGCTATCCCCTTATCTAAGGATACGAAAGCATTTAATAAGTCTTTCGACGCATTCATCGCAAGCATAGCAAGCAGTACAAGGTACATCATACCAATCATCGCCTGCCGGGGGGTCTGTTTTCCTCCTGCCATAATTCTAAAATTTTAGTTTTTTAAAAAATTAATTAAAACGTATGATTGATATTATACTTGACCTCCTGAAATAGTCATTGCTGATAACATGTTACCGTAAACAGTGTTCAACTTAGATAAGTTTTCACCTAAAGCAGCAACCTCAGTTTTGTATCTCTTAGTATCTTCAACTGAATCTGACAGGTTAACTAACAACTCGTTGATATTAGCTTGAATATCAGAAGATAATTTCATTGATCCATTATTAGCTTCAATTTGTTGCTCGTATACAGAATTTAATTCTCCTAAATTCTTAGTCATTGCAACTAATTGCTCAGCATATGAAGTACCTTCACCTTTAAGATCCGTAATACCAGTTAATGACTCTGAAGCCTTTTGGTATGCTTCAGACATTTTATCTACATTCTGAGAAGCACTTTCAAGAGAAGTAACCAATCCCTCTGTAGCCTGACTTGCAGTACCAACTGAATTTAAACTTTGAGCAGTTTCTCCGAAGTTTCTTAATCCTTCTCCTAAAGACTCAATTAAATCACTTCCAATGTTCGCATCCATCAACATTTGATCTAACTTTTGCGAAACAGAATTTCCATTTCCTGAAGTTGCAACAGCAGTAGAATGTGATGAAGTACCTTCTTCATGAGCATCTAACTCATCTCCATGCTCTTCATCATGAGCAACTGCTAACTCTGGATATACTAACGACCAATCCACTTCCATGTGTGGTGGTTCGAAAGCTCCCATGATAAATAAGATTGCCTCTACTGAAAGTCCCCCAATAAGCGCAACTGTTGCACCTGGCCAGTGCTGAATTTTAAACATCGCCCCAACGATTACGATAGCAGCACCGAAACCGGTAACCATGTTCATAATCTTCTTCTTTTTGTAACTACCTGACATAACTAAACTGATTTAAAAAATTAACAAAATGATTAAACTATAGTGTACTTAATAAAAAGTCGTGTTAAGATAAGTGTTTTAGACTATATAAGCAAGACGAGAAAAGGTGTATGATTAGTACACCTGTGAATCTCTTGTATCTCCTTTTTTACGTCCTAAGTAAGTTTCAACGCATCTGTAACCTACATAACACTTAGCAGTATCTTGATATTCGTATGTTCTAGCCCCTGTTTGCATATAGTAACCTATATCTTTCCAAGAACCTCCACGAATTGTTTTTCTCTTTAATACTGGTGGATCACCAAATGAAGCGTCATATCTATAATCCATGTTGTAATCATGAGCAAAATTGTAGGCTGCCTCTTCAAATGAATTTGCAGTCCACTCAGAAACGTTACCAGCCATATCATATAATCCGAAACCGTTAGGCCAGTAGTGAGCAACTACAATAGTGTGCATACCTCCATCATCTACATAATTACCTCTTAATGGTTTAAAGTTACCTAGAAAACAACCTCTTCTGTTACGAATGTAAGGACCTCCCCAAGGATATGGAGATTGATCAAAATTTCCTCTTGATGCATATTCCCATTCTGCTTCAGTTGGTAAACGGAAGTCATTAACAATAATTTTCCCTCTATCTCTTCTGAAGTCATTCATTAAGTGAGTTCTCCAAATACAAAATGCTGTAGCTTGTTTCCATGATACACCAACAACTGGATAGTGATCATAAACTGGATGCCAGAAATACATTTGAGTCATTGGCTCGTTCCATGAATATGTAAAATCATGAACCCAAGCTAAAGTATCTGGATAGATATTAATAATTTCTCTTCTGATGAACTCACTTCTATCTGTAATACCATCACCATACTTCCAAGTTTCCGATGAAGCAGAGATGTTAGTATTCTTATTTACATCAGCCATATCTGGATGACTGAATCTTTTTGTTTTTAAAGAAGCTGTTTTAAAATCAATCCACCAATACTCATAATTGAATTTTCTAGCATCAAATTGTTTTCTTTTGTAAAAACGCTCGTCATTTTCACCATAAAACAAATTACCTAGAACTTCAGCATAGTCTTCGTTTTCCCATGGAACTCTTCTCCAATTTAATCTCTGAAGATATTCACCTTCATCAATGAAAAACTTATCAGGCTCTTCTTCTCCTAGTAGAGCTAAAGCCAATGAGTCGCGAACGTGATATACGAATTGACGATATTCATCATTTGTGATTTCTGTTTCATCCATATAAAATGATTGAACAGATACAACCTTTTTCTGAGCTGTTAAGGCAAAAGTAATCTCTTGATCACTTGGCCCCATATGGAAAGAACCTAGAGGAATAAATAACATTCCATATGGGTCTTCTTGGAAAAATGGCTCTCTAAACGTACCTACTAACTCACCGTTTGCACCTGGTTTACAACCAGTTAAAAACGCAGCAGTAAGCACTACACAACTTAAAAGCAACTTTCTCATACTTCACGAGTTTAAATCCGCAGGGCGGAAAATTAAAACATTTTTTCTAAAAAATCAACTTCACCAATCATAACACACACAAACACACACAAATAAACGCCAGAAAAAATATTATGTTACAATTCCAAAATTACAAGAATAATGGATCTACATAAATATCAAAATCTGGCACTGGTGGTGGAACTATACAGTATCCAATGTATAACTCAACCGAACCAATACTTCTATTATTATCATTAATATCAGCAACATTACCTTGATCATCCCAAGAAGTAAATGTTCCTTTATTTCTTAATCCTTGAGTCGTAAAATCGTACGCTAATCCAACTTTAAGAGGTTGAAAAACAGTTCCATTTTTATTTGGCTTACCACCGTTTATAGGAACGTTATAACCTACGTTTGCTACAACAGCATCTTGCACTCTATAAGAAGCTCCTAGCCAAACTTTCTTTTTAAATTCCGCAGACAAATTAACATCCATTTGTGTTGACGTTAAATCAGTCTTAACTAACATAGTCGGTTTTAATACAATATCAGAAGTAGCTTGATGGTAATATCCAGCAGTAATATAAGCATGTTGACGAACCTTAGGATTTGCAGATCCAAAAGTTAAAGTTTGAGGCAAAAGCTTTTGACCAGAAATTCCGAAGTACAATTTTTCAGGTCTGTAATAGAATAAACCAAAACCTGCGTCAAATCCCATATCACTTGTCCCACTAATCGCAACAGTTGGATCAGTTTGATCAACTGCTTTCACATTTCCATTCATTCCTCTTTGAAGTATTCCAAGATCTAAACCAATACCAAGTTTACCTCCATTACTTCCAACATTCAAATGATAAGCTCCGTTAATTTTAAAATTGATATTGTTTTCGAATCCAATTTTATCATACACCAATACAGCTCCTAATCCTATGTTATCAACCCCTCTTAAAGGCCCATTATAACTCAACATTCCAGTTTCAGGCTTACCCTCAAACCCGATCCATTGTTGTCTTGCTATCAAATCAAAACAATGCATTCCTTTTATTCCAGATGCTCCTGGATTAAAAGTATTATTAATGAACATGTTTTGCGAGAACTGAGCATCTTGTTGAGCGTCCCCCACAAACGCTGATAATACTGCAGTAGCTATTAATAAAACCCTTTTCATTTTAAATATTTTTCGTTTCAATACCCGATATTTTACCTTAATCAACCGATAAAACTAAACATATTTTTTTTGGTAACAAAATAATATATTGCTCTACCGTATAATTTCAACAGCCAATTGTTAACTCAAATGAGTTTTTATAAGCCATTGATATTAACATAATGCAAGAACTTAAATAAAGTCACAAAAAAAGTATCGATTTCTTAGATCAGAGCTGTCCTCGATAATTATTATTGAATATAAATGTCCTATTTTTGCGGCATGGCAACACAAGAAGAAGTATTAAAAAAAGTAACCTCTCACGCTAAGGAGTTTGGTTTCGTTTTTCAATCTAGTGAGATATATGACGGATTAAGTGCTGTATACGACTATGGTCAAAATGGTTCAGCTCTTAAAAAGAACATCAAAGACTATTGGTGGAATGCAGTGGTTCAAATGAATGATAATATTGTTGGTATTGATGCTTCCATCTTCATGCATCCAACAACTTGGAAAGCTTCTGGTCACGTTGATGCTTTTAACGATCCATTGGTTGACAATAAAGATTCCAAAAAGAGATATAGAGCTGACGTACTAGTTGAGGAATATATTGCCAATAAACTTGAAGCTAAAATTGAAAAAGAAGTCAAAAAAGCGGCTAAACGATTCGGTGAAGCTTTTGATGAAAATCAATTTAAAAACACGAATCCAAGAGTTTTAGAGACTAAACAAAAAATTGAAGAAGTTGAGGGCCGACTAAAGAAAGTTCAAGAAGATGAAGATATGGTTGGTTTCAAACAACTTATCGAAGATCTTGAAATTACTTGCCCAATTTCAGGAAGTAAAAACTGGACAGATGTTCGTCAATTTAACTTGATGTTCTCAACAGAAATAGGATCAGTTTCCGAGGGTGCTAGTACTATTTATCTAAGACCTGAGACTGCTCAAGGAATTTTTGTAAACTATCTAAACGTACAGAAAACAAGCGGAATGAAATTACCGTTTGGAATTGCTCAAATCGGTAAGGCATTTAGAAATGAAATTGTTGCAAGACAATTAATCTTTAGAATGCGTGAATTCGAACAAATGGAAATGCAATTCTTTGTGCGTCCAGGTGACCAAGAAAAATGGTATGAGTTCTGGAAAGAAAAAAGAATGCAATGGCATCAAGCTATTGGATTCCCTGAAGGATCTCATAAATTCCATGATCATTTAAAGTTGGCTCACTATGCTGATGCTGCAGCAGATATTGAATTTAAGTTCCCTTTTGGATTTAAGGAGTTAGAAGGAATTCACTCGAGAACAGATTTTGATTTAAGTAGTCACGAAGAATATTCAAAGAAAAAATTAAGATACTTCGACCCTGAAACGCAGGAAAGCTATGTTCCTTATGTGGTAGAAACATCAATTGGTGTTGACAGAATGTTCCTTGCTGTTTTATCAACCGCTTACGAAGAAGAAAAACTAGAAGACGGAACAGAAAGAACTGTTTTAAAATTCCCTCCTTTCCTTGCGCCTTATAAAGTAGCTGTTTTACCTCTTTTAGGAAAAGATGGTCTTCCTGAAAAAGCAAATGAAATTCTAAATGAATTGAAATTTGACTTTGAATGCATTTACGACGAAAAAAACAAAATTGGAAAACGCTACAGAAAACAAGATGCAATTGGAACTCCTTTTTGTGTAACCGTTGATCATCAAACCTTGGAGGATAATACTGTTACATTAAGAGAAAGAGACTCAATGAATCAAGTAAGAATTTCAATTACTGAATTAGCCTCAACAATTGGTGAGAAAGTAAATATGAAAAGTATCTTGAAGAAGATAAGTTAAAATAAAGAACTTACTATATTATACAACGCCTCAATATTGAGGCGTTTTTTTTGATAAGAAGTATGAAGACGAATTTGTATTCACATCTAGGTATTCATTCTTGAACCACGAACTGAAGGTATAGGATTAAAGAGACAAGTAAAAGTTGTGAAATAAAAAAGCGAAACTGAAATCAGTTTCGCTTTTTTGTACAAGAAACCCGACAAATATCGAACTTTATTATGCAAGATGTGGACATAATTCTCCACCATGCAAAACTTGTAGGAGTGGCTATATAAAAGGCTTAATTGGCTATTTCTGTTCATCGGATTTAGCCAATGCTTTTTCTCTTTGAACTCTGAAATAATGTTCCACATCAATTTCTGCAAGCTCATAAAATAGCTTGCGTATATCATGGAGTTCTTGATCGGTGAAATGAATTCCTTTTTTCTTGCAAAGGATTTTC
>CAXRIN010000104.1:0-20677 GCA_964230605.1 Flavobacteriaceae bacterium | reverse complement strand
GTGAATTCGCCTTTTTCTACCTGACCTACTACCAGTAATTTAAAGGCCATTGTGTAATCGCGTTGGGTTCGCTTTACTCTTTGTTTGTTGTATTCTTCCATAATAAGTGTAAATGTGTCAACTTATTTCAGGACGGGACATGGAAAACAAAAAAGCCATCCCAAAAGGAATGGCTTAACTATTTTGAAACTCCTTAGATTATTTGCTAAGGTGTTTTGCGAATCTGTTTTTGAATTTATCAATTCTACCAGCAGTATCAACAACGTTAGATTTACCAGTGAAGAATGGATGTGAAGTATTAGAAACGTCCAATTTGAATAATGGATATTCAACACCGTCTAATTCAATTGTCTCTTTAGTATCAGCACATGACTTAGTAATGAACTGAGTTTCGTTAGACATATCTTTAAAAACTACTAATCTATAATTTTCTGGATGGATTTCTTTTTGCATCTCTCAAATTTTTATGGGCGACAAAGATACGGTTATAAATTAATATAAAGCAAACTTAATTCACTTTTTTTTCGCGCCAGTTCGAAATCAATGATAATAAATAGTTTTCTCCTCCGTTTTTGCCTTAACTTTACCTACTGTGATTAGATTCTTATCAATTATAACTCTTGTTAGCATCCTCTTTCTAACCGCCTGCAAAAAGGACGGAATAACAACTAATCAAGAGGATAAAGTTTCCTTCAGTACCGATACCTTATTTTTTGATACCGTTTTCACTACTGTGGGATCAAGTACAAGAAAATTTAAAATCTACAACAAACACAATTCTTCAATTAAAATTTCATCGATTAAACTGGCAAGCGGAAGTAATTCGCAGTTCAGATTAAATGTAAATGGTGTTCCAGGAACTGAATTTAAAGATATTGAAATTAGAGCTAAAGACTCTATGTGGGTGTTTGCAGATGTAACTGTCGACCCACAAAACACCAATTTACCTTTCGTCATTACTGATTCAATTGAATTTACAACAAACGGTAATTTCCAAGATGTTCAACTAGTTGCTTTTGGTCAAAATGCTATTTTTCACAAATCGAATACTGGTGCTTCTTCATTTCTTGTAGATTGTGATGATGTTTGGGAAAACGATACTCCTCATGTTGTTTATGGAATTGCTGTGATTGACACAGCTTGTACACTTACCATTGAAAAAGGAACAAAAGTATATTTCCATAGTAATGCCGCTCTTGTAGCTTCAAACAAAGCTTCTTTAAAAATAAATGGCACCAAAGAAGAGCCTGTTATTCTGGAGGGTGATAGATTAGAACCATGGTTTAAAAATGTTGCAGGTCAATGGTATGGAGTTTACCTCTTCCCTCTTAGCATTGATAACGAAATAAATTGGGCGGTTATAAAAAACTCTCGTTTGGGTGTTCAAGCCGATACATTGAATCCAGCATTTAGCTCAAATCCAACTTTGACTATTAGAAACTCCACTATCTATAACTGTAGTGGAATCGGAATTTCTGGTAGAGGCGCTTGGATTGAAGGGAGCAACTGCGTTTTTGCTAATTGTGGAGATTATTGTGGAGCATTTTCATTGGGTGGGAAATACGATTTTAAGCATTGTACATTTGCCAACTACTCTCCTAGCGGTATTGACCAATCTGCCGTTATTTTAAATAACTGGTTTGAAGACAATGATAGAAATATTATCTCTAGAGATCTTGAACAAGCGAACTTCACCAATTGTATTATTTATGGCTCACAAGTAAATGAAATCGTCTTAAGCAAAAGCGACGAAGCCTTGTTTAATTATCAATTCAAAAATTGTTTGGTTAAAGCCAATAAAGAAGATACCGATTTCGAAAGTCCAGAATTCATTAATTGCGTCGTGAACAAAAATCCAAATTTCATCGATCAAAACGGTGGTGATTTCAACCTGGAAGCTAATTCTTTCGCAAAGGATATTGGCGATCTTACCGAAGTAAATAACGATGCTATTAATCTTGAAAACGACTTAAACGGGAATTCAAGAATAGCTGACACCAAGCCAGACGCTGGAGCTTTTGAATTCATCGCTGAATAAAATTCAATTCTCATTAAAATCTTTCAAGATCACCCCTTCTTATTATGGCCTATTCTCATCGGCCACTACAGAAATCATGACCAATTTGAATATTGTGATAAACAAAACTAATCTTTGATTTGAGAAGTTTTTATTTCCAAAATTCGTCATTCCACAAGCTTTGATTAAACTTGCAGCTACAATAAACATTACAAAAAATGAAAAAATTAATATTATCTATTTCAACAGCTGCTTTTTTAGCTTCTTGTGGAGGAGAAACTACTCCGAACAACAATCAAGCTCCTGCTAACGATACAACAAAAGTTGAGACTCCTCAGGTTTGTAAAAAGGGATATGATAAAGACGCAACAGAAATTGCTTTTGGCGGATTCAAAACGACTGAAAAGAAAGAGGTTAAAGGATTCTTCAAACAGTTCACTGTAAAATCAACAAAAGTTGCAGACACTCCAGAGGAAATTTTTGGAAATGCTGAATTTTCAATTCCTGTAAACTACATTGAAACTAACGATTTAGGTAGAAACAGAAGAATTAGAGATGAGTACTTTGGAAATATGGATGCCACTGAAAATATCACAGGAAAAGTAATTGCTTTCAACCCTGATTCAAATCAAGTTCAAATTGAACTTACTTTAAATTCAGTAACTAAAGAAATCGCTTTAAATTACTCTGTTAACGGTGACACAATCGCTTTGGCTGGATCAATTGACATTTTAGACTTCAACGCAAATGCTGGATTAGAAGCATTAAACAAAGCGTGTGAGGCTCTTCACAAAGGACCAGATGGAGTTTCTAAAACTTGGTCAGATGTAAATCTTTACATCTCTTCAGTTATCAAAGAAACTTGCGAATAAGTCCATCTGTTTTCATAAAACATTCAAGGGAAAACACTGTTTTCCCTTTTTTATTTCCATTCTTTAAGCTTTGAACTTTAAACTTTGAACTAATCTTAATATTTTTGGCTTTCCAAATTAAGATAGATTATGGGTAGAGCATTTGAATTTAGAAAAGCGCGTAAGTTTAAAAGATGGGGTGCAATGGCAAAGCAATTCACCCGAATTGGTAAGGATATCGTTATGGCCGTTAAAGAAGGTGGGCCAGATCCTGAATCAAATTCAAGACTAAGAGCTGTAATTCAAAATGCCAAAGCAGCCAACATGCCAAAAGAAAATGTTGAGCGTGCCATCAAAAAAGCATCTGAAAAAGACACTGCAGATTACAAACCAGTAAACTTTGAAGGCTATGGACCTCACGGGATTGCGGTTTTTGTTGAAACAGCTACTAATAACAATCAAAGAACTGTTGCTAACGTTCGTTCATATTTCACAAGAAACGGAGGAAGCCTAGGAACTTCTGGTTCTCTTGAATTTTTGTTTACTCATCAATGTCAGTTTTCAATTGCAAAAGGTGATTTAGACGTTGAGGAATTAGAATTAGAATTGATCGACTTTGGTGCTGAAGAAGTTTTTGAAGACAAAGCTGAGGAAGAAGGAGAACAAGATAAAATTGCTGTTTATGGAGAATTCCAGAACTTTGGAGCTATCCAAGCTAAATTAGAAGAAATGGGAGCCGAAATTCTTTCATCTGGTTTTGAAAGAATCCCACACGATACAAAAGAGTTAACAGAAGAACAACAAGCTGACGTTGAAAAGCTATTAGCTAAATTCGATGAAGATGATGACGTACAAAACGTTTATCATAATATGGCATAATAATCAGAAGGTAGAATTCTGAATGTAGAAGATGTAATGTACAGGAGGCTATGCCTCCTTTTATTTTTTCTGCATTCCATCTTCCACCTTCTAAAGTCTTAAAAAAAATGAAAAGAGTTGTAGTAACAGGAATGGGAGCCATTACTCCTATTGGAAATAATTTAAACGAATTTTGGAATAATCTAAAAAACGGGGTTTCAGGAGCTGCTGAAATCACTCAATTTGATGCCTCTAAATTCAAAACAAGATTTGCCTGTGAGGTTAAAAACTACAATGCTGCAGATCATTTTGACAGAAAAGAACAAAGAATCTACGATAAGTTTACGCAGTTCGCAATTATTGCATCTGATGAAGCTATTCAACATTCTGGAGCAAATTTCGATGAATTAGATCGACACCGTATTGGCGTAGTTTGGGGATCAGGAAATGGAGGAATGAAAACCTTTCATGATGAAGCAGCTGCTTTTGGTGCTGGTGACGGAACTCCTCGGTTTAATCCTTATTTAATACCAAAAACATTAGTTGATATTGCGGCAGGAATCATTTCCATGAGAAACGGATTACATGGTGTTAACTTTTGTCCAGTATCAGCATGTGCTACATCAACAACTGCCATAATTGAAGCCTTTAACCACATCAAATGGGGAAAAGCGGATATGATTGTTGCAGGAGGATCGGATGCAGCAATTAACGAATCTGGAATTGGTGGATTCTCAGCTTTAAAGGCATTATCTACGCAAAATGAAAATCCATCGAAAGCCTCAAGACCATTTGATGTAAACAGAGATGGTTTTGTAATGGGTGAAGGTGCTGGAGCATTAATTCTTGAAGAATACGAACACGCTAAAAAACGTTGTGCAACCATATTAGGTGAAATTGTAGGTGGCGGACAAAAAGCTGATGCTTATCACCTTACAGGAACTCACCCAGAAGGACTTGGAGCTCAATTAGGAATAAAAGAAGCGTTAGACGAAGGAGGAATCACCCCTGATCAAGTTGATTACATTAACATGCATGCTACCTCTACGCCTGTTGGAGATCCTTCAGAGCTGGTAGGAATTGAAAAAGTTTTCGGAAAACGTGAGAGTCTTAGTTTATCTGGAACAAAATCAATGACGGGCCATTTACTTGGAGCAGCTGGAGCAATTGAAGGTATCGCAACAGTGATGGCTTTAAAAGACAATATTGTACCTCCAACTATCAACTCCGAAGAAATTGATGAGTTCGCCCAAGGTTGGGATTTAACACTTGGAAAAGCAAAAGAAAAGGAACTTCACTATGCAATGAGTAACACCTTCGGTTTCGGAGGCCATGTAGCAACCGTTTTAATGAAAAAATTTATTGATTAATAAACATCAATTTCTGTAGGGGCCGGCCTGTGCCCCTACAGAAATTTGATTAATTTTGAGATATGTTTAAATGGATGTTTCTTTTTTCAGTTTTGCTTACTTCATGCGCTACGCTACCTGAATATCAGAAGGCGTTTGTGAATGATGAAGAAATGGAAATTGGACTATCTGATACTGAAAACATCCATAATAATGCACGAACTTATCGTGAAGGATCGCAGGGAGCTAACGGCGGAAAATCAGGTGGCGGTTGTGGTTGTAATTAACCAAAAACTTCATTAGCTACAATTAAAGCATCTTTAAAAGCAGCCATTTTGAATTTCGGATTTAATTCTTCTTTGAAATAAGAAACTAAATTTTCAGTTGCTAAATTCCCCACCAAATCATCTTCGGCTAAAGGACACCCTCCAAAACCTTTTGCTGCACTATCGAAACTTTTACAACCTGCATTAAAGGCCTCTCTAACTTTTTCTCCCCAGTTATGAGGGGCTGAATGAAAATGAGAACTTACTTCAATATTTGATAATTCTTTAGAAAGCAATGTAAAAAGTGGTTTTATATTACTTGCGTTAGCAACGCCTATTGTATCAGACAAGGCTAACTCTCCCACTCCAATTTCTTCTAGCTTTTTAGCCCATTCTAAAACAATTTCTGGAGAATACTCTTCTCCATAAGGATTACCAAAACCCATAGACAGATAGACTCTTAACTTCTTGTTGGATTGAAAACAAAGTTCTTGCATTGCCTTAACCCTATCCAAAGATTCTAATCTGGTTGAATTTGTGTTTCGTAATTGAAATTGTTCTGATACTGAAAATGGAAAACCTAATATTGAAATTTCTTCATGAACTGAAGCATCCTTGGCCCCTCTTTCATTAGCTACAATTGCTAACAATTTGGCTGAATCCGATTCTAGCTCTAAGCCTTTTAATACCTCAATAGTATCTTTTAATTGTGGTATCGCTTTAGGAGAAACAAAACTCCCAAAGTCTAAAACATCAAACCCTACCTTTAAAAGTGAATTGATGTATTTTATTTTAAGATTAGTTGGAATAAACTCCTTTATTCCTTGCATTGCATCCCTTGGACACTCAGTTAATTTCACCATAATTATATGATTCCCATTTCAATTTTTTGAACGATATCTTCTATCATCCAGTGTTTACCTCTTGGTTCGTAATTGAGTTTCAATGAATGACCAAACAAAACTGCAATTCCCTGATACATTGAAGCATTAAAATTACCTTTTAATTCTTGCACTAACTCAAAAGTAGTTAAACCAGTTTGACGATCGATTAAAAGCAAAAGAAGTTTACCCTGAGTCACCGTTAAACTTTTCATTTCTTTACCGTAACGCTTACGCAAAGCCTTCTCAACTTTTTTCATCGCTTGTCTTTTCGATTCTGGATCTTTCTGAATTTCAGCCTCGCATTCTTTTAATTTTTCCGAAGCCAGTTGAGCATAAGGATAAACTTTCTTAACGTACGCTTTCATTTTGGTATATCTCCATGACTCGCGTTTACTTTTAAATTTAGGTGGCTTGGTGTAATCTCTTCCACCAACAGTCACCGTTGGTAAAACACAAACTGCTAAAGTATCCCCATCAACAACTTTTGTACGTAAATAGTTTTGACCTTCCATTGAAAAATGAAAAGTTAAAAAGAATAAAACTAATACTATGTTTTTCAACAGCTTATCCACGGCTCTAAACAATCAAAAGCTATACCATATTTTACAGTGATTTTCAAAATAAGATACCAAGTATTCATCAAAAAAGAAAGTATACCTGGTATACATATAACGCACAATTATTATGATATTACATCGTTAATGCTTTGATTCTCTTAAAACCTAAATAAATCCTAAATTTGTGCAATGCGCCAATGGCTTTTATTCAACATATTTTTACTTTGTACAGTAATTAGTCTGGCGCAATCAAATGCCACTTTTAAAGGGATAATTAAATCACAAAATGGCCAACCTGTTTTCAATGTTCAGGTTATCATCTCTCCAATCAACAAAATTATTACCACAGATAGCTCTGGAAGTTTTTCTGCATCTGTTCCTGCTAATCAACTATTAACAGCTACATACAATCACTTAAACTTTATTCCTTTCGGAGAGGATTTTACCTTAAAACCAGGAGAATCAAAAACTGTTAGCATTAAATTAATACCTGCTTACAACTCTACTGGACCTGTTATTATAAAAGAGAAGAAAAAAGAGAATGCAACTGAAATTTCGGTTGATGTAAAAGCGGCTAAAAATGTTGTAACTGCTAGTGACGACGGGATTGGATTTGTTAAATCACTAGCTTCTGTAAATAGTAACAACGAACTATCTTCTTCTTACTCAGTTCGTGGTGGAAGTTTTGACGAGAACCTTATTTATGTAAATGGTATTCAAGTTTATCGCCCTTTCCTCGTTCGGGCTGGTCAGCAAGAAGGACTGAGCTTTGTGAATGGCGACATGATTTCAGACATCACTTTTTCAGCTGGTGGATTTGACGCAAAATATGGAGACAAGCTATCATCGGTTTTGGATATTACTTACCTCTCTCCCGACTCGTTAACTGGTGCATTTAGCGCAAGTATGCTTGGGGCTAGAGCTACAGTTGGAAATAAACATGGAAAACTATCCTATATCATGAGTGGTCGTTACAAATCCAATTCTTACTTATTAGGAAGTTTAGAAACACAGGCAGATTATCGTCCGTTGTTTTTCGATTATCAAACCTATGTTGATTTTAGAGCAAGTGAAAAATGGTCTTTTGGATTTTTAGGTAACACAAGTTTAAATCAGTTCCGAATGGTTCCTCAAACGCGCGTCACCAGATTTGGAGGAATTAGTCAGGCATTCCAATTAACCGTTGCCTTTGAGGGGCAGGAAATAAGTAGATTCCAAACCAACTTCGGTGCATTTACTACAGACTACAGACCATTTGGCAATGATTCAACTATTTTAAAATTAACCGCAAGCGCTTTCACTACAGCTGAAGAAGAAACATTTGATATTGAAGGTTCTTATCGATTAAATGAACTAGAAACCAATTTTGGAGAAGATGATTTTGGTCAGGAAGCAGCTCTATTAGGGGAAGGATCATTTTTAGACCACTCTAGAAACTTTCTCGACGCTGTTATTTACAATTTAGAACATACGGGTAAAAACATTTGGAAAAAAGGTATTTTCAGCTGGGGAGCAAAATACCAGCATGAAGAAATTAATGATGAATTATTAGAGTGGAAAAATCAAGACTCAGCTGGATATAGTGTTCCTTTTACAGAAAGTGTGAATTTAAAATTCGCGGAATACTTAAAAACTGAAAATAGACTCTCTTCTAACAGAATCAGTGGCTTTATACAAAACAATTGGAGATTCTTGAAAAAAGACGGTCAGAGTCAGCTTTACTTAAACACGGGAATTCGTGCAAACCATTGGGACTACAACAATCAAACAGTTATTTCTCCAAGAGCATCTTTAACATACGCTCCTTCAACTTTGAAAACGGATACAGCGGGCAACTCTTATCGCGACTCAACACATTTCACTTACCGATTAGCTTGGGGGTATTACTACCAACCTCCTTTTTATAGAGAATTAAAAGATTTTGATGGAAATGTTTCAACCGACATTAAAGCTCAAAAATCTATTCACTATGTTGCAGGAGTTGATTACGATTTCAAAAAATGGAATCGACCTTTTACTTGGAGAACAGAAGCTTACTACAAAGACATGGACGATATCATTCCTTTTGATGTAGAAAATGTGAGAATAAGATATTACGGCAAAAACTCGGCACAAGCTTATGCCTATGGAATTGAATCGAGAATAAACGGAGAATTCATTAAAGGTTTAGAATCTTGGTTAAGCGCAAGCTACATGAAAACAGAGGAAGACATATTTAATGATACTTATTTCTACTATTACAATTCAAACGGGGAGAAAATAATTAATGGTTTCACCATTGATCAAGCGGTTCATGATTCTGTTGAATTTACCCGTGGATACATGCCTAGAGCGACAGATCAAAGAATATCTGTTAAAATATTCTTCCAAGACGAAATGCCTCGTTTTCAACAATTAAAAGTCCATTTAAACTTAGTTTATGCCTCTGGACAACCTTTCGGAACACCTGGTTCGGTAGAAGGTAGAAATACAGAAAGAATGCCTGACTATAGAAGGGTTGATATTGGGTTCACTTACCAGTTTGTAGAAGACGGAAAACTATATCGCAAAAATGGAAAAGTAACGATGCCTCCAAATCATATCCTGCGTCACTTCAACAATTTTGGATTAAGGATGGAGGTATTCAACTTACTAGATATTTCAAACACAATTAGTCACTTGTGGGTTTCTGACATCAATGATCAGGAATACGCTGTACCTAACTTCCTTACCCCTCGTTTGGTTAATTTTAGATTAACTGGGAAGTTTTAGTTTTTCAAACAGAATTCAACTTTCCGAATTTACTTTAGCCGATTTTCTTCGGCCACTATTTAAATAACGTTTAAATTCAATGATTTAATGTCACCCTGAGCTTGTCGAAGGGATCATTAATATAGCACCAAGTCTTCGACTGACTCAGACTGACAATTACATCCGACAAAAGAACTAAAAAGCCAAACGCGCCTTTCGGCGCGTTTGATGTTTATTAACTGAAAGGTAAAGTTTGAATTTATAGGGGTAAAAGATATTTTATTCCACAACAACCCATCTCCCCTTCTTCCTTGCATTAATTGTATTATCATACATTGCTTCCGATTCAACTGATGGTAAATAGAACCTTCCTTTATAAGCTGCGCTCAATTTAACTGTGAAAGTTTTTGTGCTTCCAGTTCCTAAACCGTAATAAGTATAAACCCTATCATCACGGATATCTTTGTAATCAGCTCGGCTTCCTTCTTCAGAATTGTATAAATCCATACGGGAATTTTGAATCTCCCAACCAGAAGGGAATATTTGATTAATCGCCATTTCTCTCAAGTAACCTTTTGTTCCTGGATTCTTTACAGTAACCTCAACTTTAAAGTCGGTTCCTTGTTGAATAGTATCAGGCTCGATTCTTCTACCATCTAAATCATAGTATTTCAAATCCATAAGCAAATGACTTTGTTGCTCTGTTCTGTCATCTGTAGTAGGTGTTCCAGTTTGAACTAATTTCACAAATAACAAACTCTTTCCTGTATTTGTAATGGTTACTTTATCGTCCTTACCAGGTTGTAAATCCACTTTATAAATTGGGATTTTAGCATTGATCTTCTGGGCATTCTTGCCAGCTAAGAGATAATCAAATTGCATATATTCAGATCTATGCTCTCCTAAGAATTTACTTACCGCCAATAAAGAATAAGCTGTCGTTTGAGTACTCATCCAATATCTATCTCCAAGATTTTTCGCAATATCTTTCGCTAAGAAAATCGCTTTATCTTTTTCCTTCAACTCAATCAATGTCTCTAAAATCATTGCTTTATCTCTTGTTCCAGAACCAAACGAGTAACTCAACTCACGGTAATCTTGAATTTCTGTAGTTAACTCATTGGTAATTTCTCTGGCCACACCTTCCTGACCAGCAAGTGCGTAAGCTGCAGCCAAGCGCCATTTAGCCAATGTATTCATATGAGATTTTGATTTCAAGAAATTCATAGCGCCGAAATCTGGATTTCCTGATTTAGCCAGCACATACAACCTGTAAGCTTGTGTGCTATACTCCCATGTGTACTCGCCATTGTATCGCCATCTCTTCGCCATATCCTTTTGGTAACTCACCCAGTTTTTCAACAAATAATCTGGAACGTTATAACCTGCAGCTTTTGCTTCTAATAAGAAATGACCTGCATAATTACTTCCCCACTCACTAACCGAACTTCCTCCTGGCCAGTAGCTAAAACCGCCTCTATCAGTTTGAAACTTAGTAATTCGGTTAATTCCACTCGTTACGTTTTCAATAATCTGTCTCTTTTGATGATCTGTTAAATCCATCAACTTGTCTAAATGTAACTGAGGAAAAACCGAGGAAGTTGTTTGCTCTATACATCCGTGAGGATAGCGAATCAAATACCTTAATCTTTTAGTTAAGTTCATGGCAGGGAAAGTCGATACTTCAAAACTTCCTGAATTTGTCCCTTCGATTCCAGGGAACTTAATATCGCTTTTCCAAGTCTGCCCTGGTTTTATCACAGCCTCAACTATATCATCAAATTCTGGATTTGAAGCTCTTACATCAATTTCAATTTCATGTTTAGCTGTTTCTTTTCCAGACTGCACAATCACCTCAACTTTTCCAAAACCAATCGCATCAGCTATCTTAACTGGGAATTCAACAATTTTATCACCAGCTTTTTGGAACGAAATAGTTTGAGTAGCTCCAGCCGTAGGCTTAATCAGTTTATTGGTTTTTAAAGTGACATTCACTTTTCCTAAACCATCATTTAAAGCAAATACATTCACTGGAATATTCAACTCTTCATTCGGACCTAAAACTCTTGGAAGTGTTGCTAAAACCATTAATGGCTTCTTCACTTTCACACTTTTCTCAGCAGATCCATAGGCCTTTTTATTTCTCGCCACAACCATCACCCTTACTCGTCCTATGTAGTTTGGAATATCAATTTTATGATTGGCTGTCTCTCCTGATTTTAGCTCGAACTCACCTAAAAACTTTACCATGGGTTTGAATCGATTAGCTTTCTGCCCACCTTTCTTTCTGTTCATACCATCTCCTCCAATTCCAAGGATACGGTTTAACTCAGCACCATAAGCTCCTATCACGTTATCATACATATCCCAAGTCTTAATTCCTAAAGCTTGCTTAGCATAAAAATATCCCCAAGGCTCAGGAGTTTGGAATCTTGTTAGATCCAACAATCCTTCATCCACCATCGCTAAAGTATAAGTCATCCCCCTACCATCTTTTTCACTCACCTTAACATTTACAGTTGATTCTGGACGAATTTCATCTGCCATATCAATCACTGGATGAATATGTGATTTTGGATCTTCCACTGTTACCGGAACTGTTCCATACATCCTGATTGGCATATCGTTTTTAGTCTGTCCATGTGGTTGAATCAACGAAATACTCACATAAACATTAGGTGCCATTTCTGGGGTTGCTTCAACTTCAAAACTGGTTTGTTTTTCCTTTGTTTGAACCCAGAAAGATTTAAGAACAGAAATTCCGTTTTCAATTGTAATCAATGCCTTTTCTGCGCCTCCCGTTGGGAAAGAAACTTGAATATTCTCCCCAACTTTGTATGACTTCTTACTACTTTGGAAATTTAACATTGTAGCAAAATCTTGATTATCCCTTTGCGCTCTTCTCCAATAAGGCCAGTCTACAGTCACTAACTTCCCAGACGAATGACCACTAACAGGATCTGTCACTCTAATTAAATACCTTCCCCATTCAGGATATTCCTCGCGTAAAGTGAAATATGAACCATTCTTCTTTACATCCATTACTGTATCCGTAATTAACTCAGTGCTCGTTCTATTTATATAGTTAGCTAAGTCTCTATTATAGTTATCCCACCACCAACGGTTTTCAATTTTATAAACTTTTACCTGAACACCTTTTCTATCTTGCTTCTCTCCTTTTTCATCAACTACAATCACTCCTATTTGGTGATCTTTTCCTGTTTCTAAAACATTCCCCCAACGTGAACCTTTTGGAACAGCAACACCAACATAAGTATCATATGGAGAAAACTTCACTGAGAAACGATCAACACTAAAATCTCCCGTCTTTTCAAAAACTCGAGTTTTGAAATATGCTTTTAACATTCCAGGCACGAACTGTCCAACTTTAAATTGTGGTTGGAAAGATGCTTTCCCCTCATTATCAATCTTTCCATCAAAAACCATTTGATCAGATTCAGAAAAAGAGTAAATAGGATCTTTAAACACATAATCAGGGTGCTTTGGGAAACTATTATAATCGGCCTCTAAATGCATTTCAACCTTAGTTTCTAAATCCATAGCAATTGCACCATGTAACCATTCCACTTTTAAATCTGCTTTTGGAGCATCATTTTTAGTAACAATCTTTTGATGGAAATCCATGTCTATTTTCAAACGATTAGGTTTAACCGTCTCTACTTTAATATCCTTGTAAAAAGTAGCATTACCTACCTCAGCTCTACAAGTCCAGTTCCCAGTTGGATCATCCATATCCGTCTTCGTTCTGAAAACATGAATACCATCTTTATCTCCAATCGAAACCGCTTTCTTAATTACTTTTCCCTTTGGATTAACTAATTCAAAATGAACAGGATGCTCTTGTGGTAATTTACCTGTTTGATCTTCAATCATTAACCCTACATAAATTGAATCCCCTGGTCTGCGCACTCCACGTTCAGTATAAATATACCCTTTCAAACCATCTCTGTGAGTTTCTCCACTTGTTTCGAATTTACTAGTAGACAAACTCAATCCGTCTCGCACTTTTAAATAACCTCTTTGGTCTCCATTTTTCACAATCACCAAGAAAGGTTGACGTTTTGGAGAAATTGCCGACATACCATTCCCGTCTGTTGTTCCTCTTCCAATCACCTGCTGCTGATAATCCAAGAACTCAACATCAACATGAGGAACTGGTTGAGCAGTTAACAAATCGGCCACATAAACATGATATTTTCTATCTGGTCCAGATTTCACGGTGATTCCTAAATTGCTCGCTAGGATATTCTTGCTTGCATTTTTGTTTCGATAATAAGAATTAGAACACGGATCATCACGCTCCCTTCTGTCGTAATCATAATCGTAGTCATAATCATCGTAATAATTGTAGTAACCATCATAATCAGAAGCACCTTCGTTCCACCCATCAAAATCCGACTCAACATTTAACTCCGTCAAATCTTCAGTATCATCATCCTCTGATTTTTTACACGGATAATTCGATCCTTTTTTGTCGATTGCTAAATTCACTCGGTAAATCGCCCCTGGATCAACATTTACAAACTCACTCAAATCAAGATTAAATTCATTCCACTCGGAAAGATTCACATCTTTTAAAGATTTTAAGCTCACTCTTCTTCTCAACACCTTGCGAGAAACTCGGTGCATTTGGTAAGTACCAGACAAGTCATTCACCTGTAAAAACTGTCCGATATTATTCGTAAATACTTTTGTAATCGTAACTACAACCGAATTAACATTCACCGCCTTAAATGGGAATAACAAACCTTTATTTGAACTCGGTAGAATAGTTCCTTTACCTAATAATTCGAGAGAAGGTTTAATGGCATAAAAGCTCAATTTATGCTTAGAACTATTCACCATTTTGTTACCATTGGTATTTTTCAAACCGGCTAAAACCTCAATATCTATAATTCCATTCAATCTTTTCCCAGGATATAAAACAACTGAATTTCCAAGTACAACCGATTTAAACGCCACACCACCACTAATGCGGAAAAATGATTCAATCTTTTGATTATTCGTAATTGGATCAGAGAAATTAAAAGTTACCGATTGCTCAATTCCATTATCAACATTTACATCAGTCACTTTAAAATCACCAACGGCCGGAATGGTATACTCTTTAAAATCTTTTTTCTCAATCCCTAAATCACCACCATCAAAATTGAATTTCACCACGTATTCCTGCTCAGTTCTCGGACAATTTTCAAGCGTAAATTCATATGTCACTTCGTTCACTTCCTCCCAATGAATAGATGGCTTTTCAACTCCAACAACTTTTATTAAAGAAGCCAATTCATTTGTATCAACTACATCTGTAAAAACAACTTCACCAGCTATATTTACTTTTTCGTAAGTACTGTTTTTATCGAAACCTTTTAAGAAAACATTGTAATCTAAAAGGAAAGTTTTAAAATCAAATCTAAACTCCTCAAAGCCTTCTGGAACATCTTTATTAATTGATTTCAAATCGAAAGCGACTTTATACGACTCACCCGATTTAAACCATTTCTCAGGCACAAATTCAATGGTATATGGATCAGAATACCTTGCCACCCCATCCATACTTGGTGAAAAATCAAATAAACTCTCAGGTAACGCTTCTCCTATTCTAAACTTAGCAGTATCAATCGGCTGAGTTAATACCACCTTTACAGATTTACCTCTTGAAACATCCCCTGACGTAAAGGCACTTACATAGGCACTAAACTCAGGATTTACATAACTACTGGTTTCTTCTTGCTTTTGCTTACAGGCCGAAATAATAAGCCCAAAGGATAGGATGAGTAATCCAAAAATTCTCTTTTTCATGATGACGGTTTTAGTTGTTAATTCAAAAGTATTCATTCGTTACTTAAAATTGATACTTTTTATAAGTAGATGCTTGAATGTTTTATTTTTCGTTGTGGTCTTTTGATTTTTTGAAATTTTTCTCACGCAGATCAAAAAAACACCGATAAACAACATTTTTTTATTACCTTAATTGTTAAATTGACCTGTATAAAATGAAAAGTACACTACCTCTACTACTAACCCTGCTTGCATTTAATCTTTTCGCACAAAAATATGCACCTTTCCCAGAGGATTCAGCTTATTGGATTCGCAAGGTAGAACATGCTGGTGGATTCGGTGGTGCTCCGTTTTGTGAGAGAAACGGGACAACAAATTATGTTTACTATGCTTTTGAAGACACGTTAATTAATGGTAAAGACTACCGCTTAGTAAAAGAGTCCCTAATTTCAGACTATGAATATGGTCCAGACGCTAATTATTATATCAATAATGATTTTGATACAGTTTTAAAAAATGGAAAAACTTCATTTTGCTTTCGAAACGACTCCATTAACAAAACTGTTTATGCTATCAAATTATCTGAGATTGCTTTCGACTCTTATAATATTAAGGAAATAGGAGAAGAATTCATCTGGTACGACTTTAATTTAGAATTAGAGGATTCATTAGGAAATCACACTACATATTTTCAAAACACACATCTTGTGGACTCGATTGATTCTGTTGAATACTGCGGAACATACAGGAAAAGATACTTAACCAAAAATAATGGGATGCTAAATGGAGAGTGGGCCGAATTAATTGAGGGCGTTGGCATAGGACTTGGTTTTATGGAAGATAATCATGACTACTATTTTGAACCTTGCTCATTTCCAAATGTTACACTTTACCAAAAAGGCTGTGAAAACTTCATGCAAGAATTATCAACCTTAACATCAACTAAAGAATCACCTAATTTTATTTCGCTTGATATTTATCCAAATCCCGCTGATAACATTATTAACTTCTCTTCGGAACTCCCTCTTGATATTCAACTTTTCGACTTAAATGGAAGACTGGTATTCAGAAAAGAAAATGTAACCAAACAAGTCAATATTTCTCAACTAAATCCCGGAAGCTATATAATATCCGCTCATACTATGAACAATCAAATTAGCCACTCTAAAATCATCATCAAATAAGAATAGTGATATTTTAACTTTGCTAAACAAAATAATCCTTAGAATTCAAGGGATCTGCGTGCACTTTAAAATCCAATAGAATTAAATATCTTTGGGCAATTATAAAATCGCGTTTTGAAGAAAAAAATTGCCATACAAGGAATTGAATCCTCTTTTCATGAAGAAGCTGCTTACAAGTACTTTGGAAAAGACATAGAAACGGTACAATGTTTATCGTTTCAGGATTTATGTGACAGCCTAAAAAAAGAAGAATCGGATTTCGCGGTTATGGCCATTGAAAATTCAATTGCCGGATCTCTACTTCAAAACTACACCCTACTTCAAGAATACAACTTCCACATAATTGGTGAAGTATTCCTAAGAATTAAAATGAATTTAATGGCTTTGCCGGGGACAAAGATTCAAGATTTAAAAGTCGCTCAATCTCACCCTATAGCTATTCGCCAGTGTAGTAAATTCCTTACCGATTTAGACGGCGTTCATTTAGAGGAAAAAGAAGACACTGCTATTTGCGCAAAGTTAATTGCTGAAAATAAATTGGAAGGAATTGCCGCAGTAGCAAGTGAATCTGCTGCTGAAATTTTTGGTTTAGAGATTCTTGCAAAGGGAATCGAGACCAATAAAAAGAACTTTACAAGATTCTTGATTTTAAGTAGAGAACCCGATCAAAGCGAATCGGATAATAAAGCGACTTTATTTTTCCAATTACCACACGATCCGGGAGCATTAGCTAAGATCTTAAACATTTTAGCTGCTTACTCTATCAACTTAACTAAAATTCAATCGGTTCCAATTGTAGGAATGCCTTACGAATACAATTTCCATGTAGACATGGAATGGGAACTTCACTCTAGTTTCAAAAAGGCCATTACTGTAATTGAAGGAATTGCGGTAAACCTGCAAATTCTTGGTGAATACAAAAAGGGAGCTATTGACATTAATAACGAAGAATGATTATTCAACCAGCAAATAGATTATCAGACGTTAAAGAATATTACTTCTCTAAGAAATTAGCTGAAATAAGAAAGCTTAACGCTGAAGGTAAAAACATTATCAACCTAGGTATTGGAAGTCCAGATTTATCCCCATCTGATGAAACGATCAAGGCGCTTACAGAAACTGCTGAGCTTTCCACTTCTCATGGGTACCAATCTTACACAGGAATTCCAGAATTTAGAGGAGCTATTAGTCAATGGATGAATTCTACTTACGATATAGACTTCAATCCAGAGAATGAAATTTTACCATTAATGGGATCTAAAGAAGGAATCATGCACATCAGCATGGCTTTTTTAAACCCTGGTGATAAAGTTTTAGTACCCAACCCTGGCTACCCTACTTATACTTCGGTTTCTAATTTGGTTGATGCTGAAATTGAGTTTTATGATTTAGATGAAAACAACGGATGGAACGTTGATATAGAAGCATTAAAACAGAAGGATTTTTCAAACGTAAAGCTATTTTGGTTAAACTTCCCGCACATGCCAACAGGTGCTCAAGCGGACAATAAGGTTTTAAAAGAGTTAATCGCTTTAGCTAAAGAAAAGGAATTCTTAATCATCAACGACAATCCATACTCATTGATTTTAAACCCTAATCCGCAGAGCATTTTCAACTTAGACGGTGCTAAAGAGGTTTGTTTAGAATTAAACTCTTTGAGTAAATCTCATAATATGGCCGGTTGGCGTATTGGCTGGTTAACGGGAGCCGCAGATTACATTTCAACAGTTTTGAGAGTTAAGTCTAATATGGATAGCGGAATGTTCTTAGGCTTACAAAAGGCAGCAATTAAAGCATTATCTAATCCAATGCAATGGCATGATGACCAAAACAAGATTTATGCTGAACGCAAAAAACTAATTGGAGAAATCTTCGATTATTTAAATGTTGCTTACGATCCTAACAGTGTTGGCATGTTCGTTTGGGCAAAAGTGCCAGATTCGATTGAAAGTGTTGAGAAATTGGTTGACGATATTCTATACAAAGCAAACGTATTTATCACTCCTGGATTCATCTTTGGAAGTAATGGTGATAGATACATTAGGGCTTCACTTTGCGCTAACGAAGCAATAATTAAAGAAGCATTAACCAGAATTAAAGCAAACTTATAGTCTGATGGTAGTTGGTGTTATTGGTTTAGGTTTAATAGGAGGTTCTTTAGCCATAAGTTTAAAAGAAAGAGGTTTCGCATCCAAAATTATTGGAGTTGATAAAAATGAAGCGCACTGTAAAGAAGCTGTTAATCTTGGTTTTGCTGATGAAACTTGTGAGCTCAATGAAATTTTAGATAAAACTGATTTGGTCCTTTTGGCAATCCCTGTGGACGCGGCCAGACAAATCTTACCGCTTCTTTTGGATAAAGTCAAAGGACATCAAACGATTATCGACATGGGTTCTACGAAAGAAGGAATTTGCGAAGTTGCCGACAAGCATCCTAACCGCAAAAACTATGTAGCTTCCCACCCTATTGCAGGTACTGAGAATGCTGGTCCTTCTGCTGCCTTTGATGGTTTGTACGATGGGAAAATCACGATCATTTGTGATGAAGAAAAAAGCAACCCTGAATCGGTTGAAGTTTGCAAAAAATTATATGAAGCTTTGAAAATGAGAATTCTTTTCATGGACTCTCAAGAACACGATAGGCATATCGCTTACGTATCTCATCTTTCACACATCACCTCTTTTGTTCTTGGACAAACAGTTTTAGAAATAGAAAAAGAAGAAAAGCACATTTTCAACATGGCAGGCTCAGGTTTTGCTTCGACTGTTAGACTAGCTAAATCTTCACCCGATATGTGGGCTCCAATATTTGAACAAAACCAAGAGCACTTAACCACTGCCCTTGACGCCTACATTAAAAACCTTCAAGAATTCAAAAGAAAAATCGAAGAAGGAAAAAAAGAAGATTTGCATCAATTAATGACTGAAGTCAACGATATTAGAAGAGTTTTGAAAGGAATTTAAATTCTTATAAAAAATTCATACTAAAACGTGACACGTGTTTCTTTAATCTTTATTTTAGATTCATCTGCCTCTACAAAGCATTCATGCTTTCAGTCAGATATGGGTAATTTAAATTAGGAAAAGGAACTATGACGGATAAAATCATCTCGCGCAGCTGTGTATTTGCGAAGATTGGTGAATTGGTTCAAGGTAAGCTAACACCTACCGAAGACTTTATTATCCCAGGTATTACGTCTACCAAATTCTGCACTAAAACCTTCATCTACGAATCAGACAAGCCAGAATTTTCTATCCCTGAGAACGTTTTCCCTGCCCTTTATATTTACCAAAAATTAGTAGATGGTGAAGATTTAAACAACATCTCGAAATCAGAAATTGAGGATATTTCAAACGTAAAGGACTTTGTATTTACTTCTCATTGCAAAATAAAGGTTGTCCAACATTCAAATATCCCAATAGGGAAAGGTTTATCAGCGGGCTCAACCAACATCATGGGTGTGCTTTTAGCCCTTAATAAATATTACAATACTAAATTCGGCAAGGAAGTTCTATATCGCATTACAGCTAAAATTCTTCCTGCAGACCCAGTTTTAGATAAAGAGATTGATCGAATTTTCAATCCATTAACTGGAGAAAAAGTATTCAACTTAGTACCAAAAGCTTTTGGTGTAATCTATTTTGATTCAGACAGTTCAGCAGTTTTAAACCCTTATGATATATTCCAAAATTTCAACTACACCTCTGCAGACTATGTAGCTTTCAATGAAATTCTTGAATATTACCAAAACGGGTCAATGCTTAATGACGATCAATTGGTTTTCAAAGCGATAACAATGAGCGCTCAAATCAATCAACAAGCTCTGCCTAAACCAAAATTCGAAACATTAGTTGAGTTTGCAGAACAAAACAAGATGGGGGTTTTTGTTGGTCACACAGGTACGGTAATGGGATTGGTTATGAATGCAGCAATTATGCATGATGTTTTCCCAAAGGTTGCAGCTTTCATCAAAGAAAACTGGAATGCTAAAGCATATTACGACTCTTGTGAACAGAGTGTAATTAAGATTTTCTAAAAACAAATTCAGATTGTATGTTTAAAAGACTTTTATTACAATCTATCTATGGAAAAGTCTCAAAACAATTTTATCGCAACCGCTTTTGTAGGAATTGATGTTCATGATAAAAGCTGGAAAGTCTGTTTACTTAGTAATGCAGGATATC
>CAXRIN010000103.1:0-25336 GCA_964230605.1 Flavobacteriaceae bacterium | reverse complement strand
AAGCGTAGACAACTTTTTAGTCAATTTAATAGGTGGACTTATTGCATACCATTTTCTACCAAAAAAGCCTTCACTTAGATCGGAAGTTGTTGATAATGAAAGATTAGGATTGGATGCTTAGATCGAACTCACGTTATTTTAGGTATTTATCCTGATTCAATTCAAGTAGAATATAAGGGAGAAAAAAAATCAATTATAAAAAATAAGTACTGATTTCTATTCTCCTCTTTAATGGTCCTTTAAGTAGCCAATTTGAAATTGGCGAAAAAGTCTTTTCCATTCGTTTAAATAACCGATTTGAAATCGTCGAAAAAGTCTCATCGATTTCAAATCGACAAGTAGTAAGGTCATGTTAAAACAATACAAAAGAGTTTTTTCTTTATTCATTTCAATTTTTGTCAATTTATTTTTTTGTGAATTTTAAGTTAATCAAGAGTGAAAATATCGTTTAGCTAAAATAATTGAAGAATTCTCAACCTCTCGATATATATGAATCTAAACCGTTTAGTTATTTTTTTATCATTTTTACTCTTTTTTATCCGAAGTTAAATTTGCTTCAATGATTTCCTTTTTCACCACTTTACAATATTATTTTTAATGATTTTATTGATTTAGTTTTGCGGCTTCAATTGAAACTAAACTAAATGAAAAAAATAATTCTTTCAGCTATTGTTGCTATTGCTTCAAACAATATTTTATTAGCTCAATCTTCCATGTTTACTGGAATTGGAGAAGAGGATCCGTCCGCTAAATTGGAAATAGAAGGGATTAGCACAGATGGTGCAAATAAAACATTATTAGTTACGGATAGCGAGGATAAAAACTTGTTCATGGTTAAGGATGATGGGTCGGTATCAATTAATAATGCCACACCAAACTCATCAGCTGTACTAGATATTGCTTCCAATACTAAAGGGATTCTTATTCCACGAATGACCAATGCGGAGCGTGATGCTATTGCAAATCCTGAAACAGGTTTGTTGGTTTATTCAACGGATGATTTGGCGATCTACCAATTCGATGGAGTGAATTGGGTAAAGGTTGGCGATGGCGTTTGGAAAGTTGATGGCGATAAATTGTATTACGAAGGGAATGTAGGTGTTGGAACATCAACACCAGGTCAAAAACTTTCAGTAGAAGGAGACGCTTTTATAAGGAACGAAGTTGGTATTGGTACTTATGAAACTATTAGTACCAATCAATTAACAGTTGCTTCTCAGGACCCTGCTCATGATTTAGTTACCTACTTTAGGAGATCGGGTAATGGAGATGGGGTAAGGATTGATGTTTCCAATGATAATCCCAATGATTATGCCTTAAGAGTGCGAGGAGGAAGCGGGCTAACAAATGAGTTGATTTCCGCAACCCCAGCTGGAAGAGTTGGGATAGGAACAGCATATCCAAGCAGTTTCGCAAAACTGCATGTGGATGGAGACGTGTTAGTAGGAAATGGAGCTATTGCCACACCAAATGGCGTTGGTTTGAATTTAGCGAGTGCATATTTGGTGCTTAATTCAACTTCTAATACGCATGTAACCATTAAAACAAACATTCCATTTATTAATAATAGAATGATGATACGTTGTTCTCAATCCTATAAGAGCTAATATGGTTGTTAGGCCAGAGGATTATTTTTGGAGTAGCGCTAGAGAACATCTAAAGTTAAGAAACAAGTATTTTGTAAGTAAAATGCCTTTTTACTTTAGTGTTCAATCTTGGAGGGATTATTTATTTGACGAAAATTACAATGAAGATTGTTGGATTGAAATCAGGAAGTCGACTCTAAGTACAAAGAAAGAAATACTAATTTAAAGTGCTAATCGATTTCAAATCGGCAAGTCTAAACCAGCTAAAATAAAATGGCCCAAAATTGAGTACGGAGTATACAAAAAGACTTAAGAAGTTAGAAGAGAAGGTTAGAGAAATTCACCCTACAAAGTAAATTGAGGTATGTATTGGGTGTGTAAAATATTTATTTTCAATTATTTGTATTTCTATGAAAATTAAATTGTCACTAATTGAAAGTGTTCGTTAATTTCAAATTGACAAATCTTAATAACAAGTATTATAATAAACTTAATAACAAATAGTTTTAAAACTTAATTTGTAAATACTATTAGAATTATTATTGTTTCATTAATTAATATCTCATTATTTTGATAAGAAATTAATAGTTCTCCACTCCCTGCGATGTTAGATAAATTAAAAGGATTTGTTACTACTTTACCTCAGAAATTATCATTAACTCCACTTATAAGAGAAACCTACCAAAACGATGTTTTTTATAATGAGGTTGAGAAATGGTATTCCATTGGAGAGGTTATCGATCAACAAGATTTAATTGAATTAGATAAAGTATTCAATTATTTAGGCTATAAATCATTTTTTCACTTTAGGTCTATCTACGAGGAAAACATTACCGTTTACAGCCGAAACCCAAATTTGTTTTATAATTCCTTCTTTTATATAAATCAAGAAAGGTTGGTTTCATATATTAATGGAATGGATGATTCCATATTAAAATCTAATTACAAAGGAAGATTGAATAAGATTAATCACACCTTACGTGGTTTATGGATAACAACAGAGATTAATGCTTTTAATAAACTAATCAATCTTCCTAGAACAGATTTTATTATTGCGAAAAATAGAATTGAATCAGAAATTCACTTGTTAAAATTTAGAATTAAAGAAGGGGAAGAATACTTATCAGGTTTAGTGTTTCACATAGAATCCGAGTACACAAAAAGACTTAAGAAGTTAGAAGAGAAGGTTAGGATTAACCAATCTTCTAACAACTACAATGTTATTATAAATAATCACACAAACCATTTCCATTACTACTATCAAAATTCTGTAACAAACAGGAATGTTTCAAATTTCAATGAATTTAAACAAGATTATAATAGTAACATCTATCAGAATTATGTAACAAACAATAGTGTATCAAACAACAATCAATACACCCAAAACGACATTAAAAATCATTTTAATATCCAGAGTTTCATTACTACTGAAACTAACAAAGCAGCCACATCGGTTAATATGAAAGTTTTAAAAGAGTGTGATGTACATATTCTTGATATTGAATTATTCAAATTTATTCTTCATGGTTTTAACGAAATTGGAGTAATTAATTATAGCAACAGGAATTTTGATAAATACTTTTCGGATGGGGAATTAAAAATTTGTTGGAATTTAAAGTTAAACGAGCTCTATTTTACATTAAAAGCCCTTGAATCTTTACTTATAATTGATTTGAAAGAAAATATAAATATGTTTTTAGAATTCTCCTTTTACAAAGAAGGAAAAAATATTAATAATCAAGTTTTATATAACATAAAAAGTCAATTCAGTTTCAACCTAATAAAATTAGGTGTCCCTATTGATAAATGGATGGAAGAAATTGGTGAAAACCACCATGCTTTTAAGGGGATGATAATTACAATTAACCGCCTGCTTAAACCAAAAGGGTTAGAATTGGGTTAGAATCCAATTATATTTTGCCCATATTGTATTAGAAATCAATTAGACCTTTGTAAATAGCTTTGATTGTAAAGAAAAATTCAGGAACATTTGTGGCTTAAAAATAAAAAAAAAGTGATGATTCAAATTGCCGCTTGAAAACATCACTTTTTTAAAACTTTTTAGCTTATGTCAAATTTAATTCTTTTTGGATTTCAATCCAACAGAATCTACCATTTTATTTTATAAAGTTTAAGATTCAATTTTTCAGTACTCACCATAACTAATGGTTAGAGTAGTTTGGTATTCTCCTCATTTCTTTATCAACTGAAGGGAAAGTTCTTTAAATAGGGCCCAAAATTGTATTGCTTAAAATTTTAATTCAATAAAAATGGAAGTTGTTGATTACGGAGGAAAGGTTCATGTAACCAGTTCCTTCTTAATGGGTTATGGCTTTAAAAAAAGTACCATTAGCCAAGGGATGAGTAGGTTTAAAAACCAAAAATCTTTAAAATACCAATTCTTTACCGATAGTATTAGTAAAAGTAGAAAATGGATAAGGTATGATACAATACCTCTAAAATGTATTCAAAGATTTAATCTTCCTACTGAAAATGAACTGTTACAATTTATTGGTGAAGAGGTAAATAATGAAAGACAAAAAAAAGCTTTAAGTATGTTTTTAAAAGCTACTAATAGTGATTTTTTGGATTATCAAAAATACTATTCGGGCATATTTCATGATTTTGACTCTCTCCATAAGTTTTCTAAAGCTCATGCATTGCTTATTGCTTGTAATAATTTGCTAAAGCTTAAGTATAAGAAAAAGGAACTTTGGGAAATATATTCCAAATGGAACTTTAATGTTTTAGATATAAATTCAGATAAAACGTTCTACAGAAGAACTGCTGAATTTGAAACTATTGGCCATAAATGTTTGATTCATGCAGCTTATGGTAAAATCAAAACGAAAAAGGAACTTAATGATAAAGTTCTGAGGCAAATCCAAAAGTATTACAGAGACACTAAACAATATTCTTCTCTTGAAATTCATAAAAGAGTGAATTCGTGGTGTTTAAAATATGGATATAAAGAAGTTAGTTATTCTTCAATTAGATCAATTATTTCAACTCCGGAATTTATGAATAGTAATAAGGGGTTCAGGTATGGAAAGGAATGGTTAGAAATGAATTATGAACCATACAGATTGAGACTAGACCCTGATTACAATGGAACACTTTGGCAAATTGATGGAACTAAAATTCAAGTTCCATGTAGGGATAAAAATTATGAGCGCTCAATAATGTGGATGTTTGTAGTTATGGATGTCCACTCTCGTAAAATAGTGGGGTATTCCTTTGGGAAAAGTGAAAACTACAAGGTTATTATGAGTGCGATAGAAAATGCAGCCATGAACTGTAATTATATACCGAAAGA
Source organism: Flavobacteriaceae bacterium (assembly GCA_964230605.1). Taxonomy (GTDB): domain Bacteria; phylum Bacteroidota; class Bacteroidia; order Flavobacteriales_C. The sequence continues at coordinate 20,434 of CAXRIN010000103.1, read as the reverse complement.
AATACTAAGAGACAACGGAAGTGCTTTTAAGCACAAAGCTATAAATGAGCTTGAGCACAACTTAATGTCGCTAGGATGCTATATAAGAGCTCATGAACCTGAAAAACCTCGTGGTAAAGCTCAGGTGGAACGTTTTTTTGGTACTTTCCAATCAACCCAATTAAAATATTTAGATGGGTACATTGGTGAAGGGATTCGAAGTACTAAGGAAGGAGCTAGACCATCCAAGGAAATTTTAAAAAAGTATGAAAATTTAAAAAGAATGAGAACTACTGAAGAGCTGAAAGCAGAAATTTCAAAACGTTTATACGCATACAACAATGAAAGACTGTATGAAGACCGCGCATCTCCAAACGAGAAGTTTAATGCTGGAAACCTTGATAAATCAGCTGTTAAACTAAGTGAGAGTCAAATAGCTTTATTGTTTTGGGATAAAGCAACGGTTAAGGTTAAAAATTCGATGATTGTTTTAACTGAGGGAATTAGGAGTGAGAATAAGTTCCAATACATTATTTATGATACAGAGCTTCGCCTCAGATTAAATCTTACAGAAGTAAAAATTGCTTACTTGAAAAAGGACAGGTCAATTATTAAGCTTTATGATGAATATGATAAATGGATTACTGATTTGAAAAGAGAAATGCCCATTCCAATGGTTCGGGAGAAAAAAGCAGACTTAATTATCACCAATAACGATAAGAGTAGAAGCTCAGGAAGAAGAAAACAAAGAATAAATAGGAAGCATTACCCAAATAATATTTATCAACAAGAACCAACTTTTAAAATTGTAAAATCTCATGAAGAAGAAGAAGATAATTATTGAAACCTCAAATTTCTTAACAGTTAGGGAGTTATGTCAGAACGTTTTGGAAGAATCTACAATGGTTGGATTAGTAGGTTACCCAGGAGCTGGAAAAACGACAGCTTTTAAAAATTTTAAACATGAAAATGAGAATGTATTTTATGTTACTGCTACTGCAAGTATGACACCAAAACAATTCTACATCGGTATTATTAATGAATTAGGTTTAGAAGGTAATTACGAATCACATAAGCTATATGACCTAATAAATACCATTTGCTTTTATCTTAAAACTACTGATGAGAAAAACTTACTAATCATTGATGAGGCAGGAAAATTTAAGCCAAGGTTCCTTGAATATTTACATGAATTAAGGGATGGAACTGAGGAAAATACCGGTATTGTAATAGCTGGCCCTAAATATTTCGAGGACCACATTATCAAATGGAAAGACAAAGGTATAGTTGGTGTTCCTGAATTCTACAGAAGGGTTAATTATTGGGAATACCTCCTTTTGCCTAAAAAAGAAGAGATTGTGAGTTTATGTAAAGCTTATGAAGTAAAGGACCGACAATTCATATTTAACCTTTCAAAGGAGCGAACAAATTTCGCTGATATAGCTTCAAAAATCAATTTTCATTTAAAAGATGTCTATAGAAATGAAAAGAAGCGAATTCGCAAAAGAAAAAGTAAATCTGCAATTTAAAAATGGTCAAAAAAACTAATGTTTAAGTGACTGAGTTAAGAGAACGTTCAAATACGGCCAGGAATCAATAAACATGTCGGTCAGAAAAACCTCTTATGTTTTTTTGACCGACTTTTTAATCATGAAAGCGATTATATATACCAGAGTATCAACGGGTAAACAGAATGTAGTTCGTCAATTAGAAGAATTAGAGGAAAGGTGCCAAAAAAAAGGGTGGGAGGTATATTCCAAAAAATCAGAAGTGATCAGCGGATCTTCATCATATTCAAAAAGGAAAGTCTTTTCAAAAATTCTAATTCTTGCTAAAGACCGAAAGTTTGAAGTTTTAGTGGTTCATGAAATTTCTAGACTAGGAAGAAATACGGTTGATGTTTTAAAATGTATTCAAGAGCTGAATTCAATTTCTATCTCAGTATACATCATGAACATTGATTTGATCATCAAACCAGATAGAGCTGATCCATCTGCAAATCTTATTGTTGCTGTGTTAGCATCATTAGCAACACACGAAAAAGAGTTAATGCAACAACGAATTTTGTCAGGGTTAAAAGCAAGTAAAAACAAGTCGGGCAGGAGAGAAGGGGATTCCTACACACTTAAACACTATAAGAAAAAGTACCCATTAGTTGTAAGGCTTTTGATGGATGGATACAGAAACTCAGATGTTTCTGAAATGACAGGAACAAGCTACAGCACCGTACAACGAATTAAAAAGAAGTTACTTAAAAGGAAATAAAAACACCAAAGAAAATGGAAAAGGAAAATAACGACTCAAAATTAAATTGGCACCAAAGATTTAAGTATATGAAAAAAGTGATGGGCTATACCAACACGGATATTTCTGAAATAACTGGTATGGCATTATCTACAATAAAAGATCAAACAAAACCGACTAGCGAATTTAATAGATGGCTAAAGCTGTCCATTGTAGTTTTTGAAACCTTTCAAGCTAATGAAGGACCAATAGAGACTGAATCTAGAAGACTTAATTATGGGAAGGTTGTATAAAATTAAGATTCCTGATGTAGTTATTGGAGAGAACTTTTACCAAGCTGAAATTTGGGATATGGCAAGATTAATAAGTTATAAAAAGCAGGAGGGGAGCTTATTATTCTCAAACCCTGATAATGATGATGTAGTTTATGAAATAGCGGATTACAATATTTCGGATAATATAAGTGAAGCTTTAAACTTAAGAATCAGCTTTGGAGAGATATTACAAGAAGAATTCATAATTCCAGCGAAACTAACTCCGAAAAAACTTGCTAATAAAACAGAGATTGAATTAGTTAAAATTGAAGCGTTTCTTAAGAATGAATGGAGAGTTGATAACGAAACAGCGAGGAGATTAGGGAAATATTTTAAAACATCAACACAGTTTTGGCTTAATCTTATGCCTTTAGTGTTATCGAAGAATGATACCATTGAAGGGTTTTAACTTTTTAAAATTTGATTTTCTCATTACAACTATGTAAGTGCACTTTTTGAGACAGTTTGAGTCAATCTATCACTTAGAATTACAAAATCACTTGAACTTCAAAGTATCTTTTTAACTTATCGTTTGTCTAACTTTTAGGCTTCTTGTTATGAGTTTGATCGATAATGTAACTTTAGTTTATTCTTTTAGTTGATTCCGTCGAGGTTTAAATCCCTGTCGGGTAACACTCTAAGAAAGGTCTTCTACTAATAGAAGACCTTTTTTGATTTCAAATGAATCGTTGTTATTCCGATTTTGAATATGTCGGTTATTCCAGATTTAAATTAACCATTACACATTTAACATAATTAGTCAAATTTCTGTAAATGGGTTTTGAATAAAACAATATTCATTTTTGGTTTTAAAATTTTGTAATTCTTCAACATCTAATTCATAACTTCATTCTAAGTTATTCTTAATCTTATTCACTTGTTTTCCATTAAAGCGCTGTATTACAATTAATAAGAAATTTTTATAATAAATTAAATTCTCATTTTAAATCTAAAAAAATTCTCATTTTAAAATATCATTCACACATTACACATTTTTTATTGTTATATGAATAACTGCATACATAAATAAATACATTAAATAAACTTATAATTAATATTATGTTAAATAGTTGTTTTTGAGATAAACACTGCGGAAGATAGATGCCTCTACTCATATTTGAAAGATCTAATTAGAATTAATGTAATAAAAAGCGGAATAAAACAAATAATAAGAAAAAGTTCAATTTTACCGAAAGCCTCAGGTTTTAATCTTAATGAGGAATTAAAATCCTCATAATAATTATTGCTAAATCCTAATTCGTATTCAGCTTTTGTTTGTGAAAGAATGATCATATTAATTAGAGTATCATTTAAAACAATTTGCCGATCACAATCAACAATTTTATAATAATTATGAGTTGGGAAGTTTTTAATTTTCTCATCAAATACTCCAGATTCAATATCTACTATTCTTTTTCTCCAGATTTCAATTCCTCGATAAGTTTTATTTTTATCAGCTATAAAATCATCACATAGTTGTTTTAATTCGGAACTTAATTCACTTAGGAATACACTATTACTATCACTGATTTCGATATTCAATATTAAATTGAAATGTTTAAAACTAAAGTCAGCTCCCTTGTCATTTTTTTGAAATGAAATATTATTAATACTACTATAATCTAAATTGGTACGTAATCTTTTATTTATAAAATTGAAATCCTCATTTTTTATTCCGTCTGCAATTAATTTAAGCTCATTCCCCAAATCATTAGCCATTTCATAATATGGGGCCATTATAAATTGCGCTGTGTAAGTTGGCTTTGAAACGAATAAATTAATTGTTGCAACAACTAAAGAAGATGCGAATATTACTATTAAAGTAATTCTGAACTCAATTATTGTAAGCTTTATCGTTTTAAAAAAATCCATAAAAAAAGCGCTCCCTTTTCAGAGAGCGCTAAGTTAATTTAATTATTAAAAATTATTCTCCTACTAGCTGCTTGTTAATTTCTTCAACCTTAGCATCGTCACCCTTTGCTTTGTAGATTTTCTTTAAAGCGTTTAATGCTCCTCTATCTCCTGGTTCAAGCTCTAAATACTGATTGAAATAATAAATTGCTTTATCAAAATTCTTACGTTGCTCTTCAACAGTTTGCGCCTTTGCTGCTTGATCTGAAGCAGAGTTCCCTACTCCATTCAAACTACTTACGTATTCATTGGATTTATTTACATAATAAGCTCCCATTCCGAAAACAGCATATTTATTTTTAGGATCAAGTGATAGCGCTGTCTTGTATGCATCATAACTTTTTTGTGAGAATCCTTTATTATTATAAATTCTTCCCATTATAACAAAGTATTTTACATCATCCTTTACGGTTTGAGTTAAATCTTCTAATAACGTTAATGCTGAATCATCATCATTTGTTTCAGTGAATATTTGAAGTTTTTTCTTCTTAACAGAAATGCTATTTGGAAATACGGTTTGAGCTGAATCTAATACTGCTAATGCTTTTTCAACTTCTCCAGCATTATTTAAATACTCGGCTTTTTTTACCAAGTTGAACTCTTGATCGTTTACTTTGTTGTTGATCTTTAATTGAGGATTCTTAATTAGAACATCATTATATTGAATTGCTTTTTGATATTCACCTAGTCTGTTAGCAGTAATACTAGCACTTTGATACGCATGTAAATCAAGGTGGTTAACTCCTAATTTAGCTTTGTTATTAATTGCTTTCTCTAATAGTCTTAATGCTGTTTCAAAATCCCCTTCATTAAAATAATCTACAGCTACATTTTTTTGTTGATTAGCTACTGACTCTAAATCAGTAATTGCTCTGGCTTTAAAGGATTTATCTTCATAAGCTAAAGTGAAAAATTCAGCGAAATATCCCTCAGCTTTATCAAGCATTGCTACTTTGGATACTAAATCTTCAGGCTCATTATTTAGGTAATTTTGTAATGCCACATGGCCTGAGCCGTAATAATATTTAGCGTAGCATTTTGCTTCCATTGGCTGATCCTTTGATTCAGCATCTTTAATTTCATTTCCTGCGGCTTTAAAACTTTCTTCTGCCTCACTAATTTTATTAGTTAATATAGATCTCATTCCTTTGTCTACAGATCCACACTGAGCTTGAACAGATACACCACCAATTAATAAGGCTGCTGATACTACAATTTTCTTCATTTTATAATGTTTTGTTTGGGTCAATTGTTATTCTCATTTTTTAAATAATATCCCTTATACGTAGTTTTCAAATTTGGTTACGAAGAATACATTCAAAAGAAATTCACATTTCAAAGGTTGTGCCAATATTAATTTATTAGGATTTTATCAGATAAGACCCTTTTATTAGTTGTGATTTTGAGAATATAGATTCCTTGTGCCAATTCAGGAAGATCAAAAGTAAGCACCTCCCCTTTTAAGCTATTTTCAAAAACAATTTCACCTTTTAAGTTGAATAATTCAGTTTTTTGAGCGGGTTCTTTCAGAGAAACAACGATATGTCCGTTTGATGGATTTGGAAAAACTCTAAGGGGATTGTCTTGTACCTTTTTCTCAAGAATCCAATAAGCTTTTTCAAAATCAGGAATTCCGTAGCCAATTAAGCTGTCGGGAGTAAAATATTGATTACTACTTTTTTCAACAGCCTCTTTTATTTCCGTATTAGATGAACTAGGAAATGCTTGTTTTAAACAAGCCACAAAACCTGCAATTTGAGGGCTAGAAAATGATGTCCCATTTGAGGAAACAACATTACCGTTAGAGCTAACAACTTTTGTCCCTAGTCCTACGGCTGCCACATTAGGTTTTTGATTAGCATTAACAGATGGATTTCCTTTGCTAGATAATGAAGCGTAATCTCCAAAAGAATTTACCGCGCCAACCGTAAAAACATTATTTGCATTTGCTGGTGTTGTTAAAACTTGCCATGAACTACTTCCCGAATTCCCCGCGCTTGAAACGATAAACAAACCTTTGTTCCAAGCGGTGTTACAAGTTTTGTTTAAAATTGTTGAGTCGCCAGTAAATTCATTCTTATTATGTGAAAACCGAACATCGTCAAAGGTTGAATATCCCAAAGAAATATTAACTACATCTACACCAGCACTATCACAATATTCCAAAGCTTCAATTAAATAAAATTCTTCAATAAGGTTTTCCTGATTGATATCTTCTGATACTAGTAGATGGTATTTTGATTTTGGAGCGCATCCAATAAACTCACCAGGTGAATTTGCGCCTAATACAGATAAAACGGAAGTACCGTGTTCATGGATATTGTAGTTAACAGATTCATCCCTAACAAAATCATATGAAGAAACTACTTGATTATTAATAAATAAGGAATCAAAGGCTTGAATTGAATTGAGGTTTTTAAATCCAGCATCTATTACCGCTATCTCTATCCCATTACCATTAAATCCTCTGTTGTGAGCATAGTTTATATTAACGAGTTCATTTTGAAGTTCAGATAAACCATAGTCGAGTTTGTTAGAATTAGTTTTAAGCGACGTTTTCTCCCCAATCAGCATAACAGTATCTACAAAAGAGAATCTTAGTATTGTGTCACTTATAGATTCCAATTTCGAAGAAATAACGATTGAATTATTCCACTTAGACCTAGCTTCTATTTTTAGTGATTTGGTACTTAATTCATTTAGGTAAAATGAATTAACAGGAATATCAGAGGAGTCAATTTCTAAACCCAATTGCTTTCTTCGATCAATTGTTTTTTGACTAAGAAACGTCTCTGGACTAGATAAACTAAAAGATGAATTTTTGAACTTAAAATTTACAAGAAAATGGTATTCACTTTGAGCAAACAGGTTTAACTGACAAAAGAAAAAAATCAGAAAAACAAGGCTTTTGTACATTATTACTCAGGGATATAATAGCTATTCAAAGTTTGAAAAAACTGAAATCCCTTCTCCGCTTTTGAAAGGATTGGAAGAGGATTTGAAATGTCTTGAGACTCAACGTCAATTCTTGTTCTACTAACCATACCTATTCCTTTCGCAAAAACTTCATTATAGTCTCTGTATATTATTACAACATCTTCAAACTTTTGATTAACTGTTATGGTGTTATCATAATCTTCAAAAGATTTCCCAACATTTTCATAGGTAAAATCCCAAGCATCCATATAATTAAAAACATTACCATCCCAGGACTTGCCTTCCCTTATTGGGTTTAACAAAGAAACATATCTTATGTTTTCTTCAATTCTTTCAATATTTCCACTTGAATTTTTAACCCACCAAATATCAGCAATTTTCCAAGGTTGAGACTCAACATTTACTGAATCATTACCTGCTCTTTTGGAACGTGTGATTTCATAACTTAAACTTCCTTCTAAATCATAAAACGTATCAGTTAGCTCCTCCATTACTTGGTAAGTAAACGTATCTATTGTAACAGGTTCTGTGAAGTCATTATAAGTTATGGAATCTACATCGTAAATATGCCATGAACCAATCTTCATGGGATAATAATCAGAAGTTTGACTAAGATTAGATTCTGTTGTTTCTTTCGAACAACTAAATAAAACAAAGGAAGATATTATAAGGCTGAAAATTAAACGCATTGGGTATTTTTTGGTTTTCTACTCTTTATCAAAGTCTTTCGTTTCAATTAAGGCTCCTTCATTATTAAAGAACTCCCATTTGCCAGACTTATTTCCTTCATGATAGTTGCCCTTTATTTTTACTTTTCCATTTTCAAAATATTCAACATACTCACCTTCTCTTCTATCCAAATACCAAGCTTCCTCAATCTTAACTTGTCCATTCGGGTATTTATGAGTCCAAACCCCTTGGCGTTTACCATGATGGAAAGTTCTTATGGTATCTAAGCTACCTTCCCTTGTGTAATAATTCCAAGTACTATCTTTTTGTCCTTTCCAAAAGAAACCTTCTCTATGCAATTCCCCTGAAGGATAATATGATTTGAAATAACTTCTGCCATTTTTATCAAACTTTTCTCTTGTGCGCACAATTTGTAATGAATCATTCCAATAAGACACTAATTCTTCCGAAGTATAAATCATATTACCATTTTCATGCTCTTCAGTTTTTACAATTTTTGCTCGTCTGTCATAAAACTTCCAAGTACCATTTTTTAGTCCTTGGTTATATCGTCCCATTATCTTTGGAACACCGTTGTCGTAATAAATAACAATAGCTCCAGTTGGATTACCGTTTTCATATGTCTTTTTTGATCTTAACTGACCGTTTGGATAATATTCTTTGTAAAGCCCAACTATTTTTCCTTCTTCATAATTACGTTCAAAATGGATGTTTCCATTTGGATAATACTCTTTAGACAAACCATGTTGAATACCTTCTTTGAAGTTCTCTTCTGCAAACAGCACACCATCTTTATCAAAAAATCGCCACAAAGAATCTTTTTTCTGATTAACATAAACACCTGTAGCTAAACGCTTTCCGTTTTCTTGGTAAAGATATGCCGCTGTTCTTAAACCATCCTCAGAATAAACTAATGTGGATGACAATTTACCTTTCTCATTATATCTTTTAAACTCACCTATAGGAACTCCATTTTTAAAAACACCTTCATATTTAATTTTCCCATTGCGGTGATTTTGAACCCATTTACCCTCCTTTTTACCTTGGGCATTTGTTTGGTTGATTTCACCACTCTGACCAAAAGAATTAGTAAATAAAATTGCTAAACAAAAAGATAGAATAAGTCTCATATAAATAGATTTATTACAGATAACGGAAAATTAATAGTTCGTAACAGGAATATTCAATATCGTGCCAGATTTTTATCAACATCAACATTGTGGTATAGCATTAATTCAATAATTCAGCAGCTAGCTCATTAAAATCAACTCCATCAAAATTACCAGAACTCATCAACAATAAATTTGTATTTTCCCAGCTTTTTGATTTTAACTCACTCACCAAATCAGCCGAATCTGTAAAAACTATTAAATCACTTCTATTGAAGCATTTAAACACTTGTTCTTTACTTATAGGTTTAAGTTTTTTATGCTCAATGGTAGCAGGATTAAAATATACGAAAGCCTCATCTGGTAAATCCATTGTATTTGCATATTCCTCTAAAAAAGTTTCATTTAAACTACTAAACGTATGTAACTCCATACAAGCTACAAGTTTCCTATTTGTGAATTGTTTTTTTACTGCGCTTGAGGTTGCTTTTAATTTTGAAGGAGAGTGTGCAAAATCTTTGTAAATGTTACAAGATTCATTTTTATCCACCAACTCTAAACGTTTTGCAGCACCTTTAAAAGTTTGGATATGCTTATAAAATTCTTCTTTAGAAACACCTAACTCTAAACAAACATTTAAAGCGGCATTCAAATTTTGTAAGTTATGGTCCCCAAAAATTAAAAGTGGATATTCATTCCCATTATCCAATAAATAGGTAATACCATCTAAACATTTATTCGAATGAACATTGTAAGGAACTTTCTTGCCTTTAAACCCTTCTCCAATTTTATTAATGTTTTGGTCGCCATCAAAATATATTAAACACCCGCCATTCTCAACCTTGTCTGCAAATATTTGAAATTGCTCAACATAGTTTTCAAAAGTTGGAAAAACATTAATATGATCCCAAGCAATACCACTAATTACTGCAATATGCGGATGGTATAAATGAAACTTAGGCCTTAAATCAATAGGCGAACTTAAATACTCATCACCTTCAAGGATGATAATTTCAGCTTCGTGTGTGAGTTTAACCATTGTGTCAAACCCATCTAATTGAGCTCCTACCATATAATCAACATCAACACCACATTTTTGCAAAACATGAAGCGTCATTGCAGTCATACTTGTTTTACCATGCGAACCCCCAATCACAACTCTTTTTTTGTCTTTAGATTGCTCATAAATGTATTCAGGGTAAGAATAGATTTTCAATCCTAATTCTTGCGCTTTTAATAATTCTGGATTATCCTTTCTGGCGTGCATCCCAAGAATAATAACATCTATATCTAAAGTAATTCTATTAGCATCCCATCCCATTTCATGAGGAAGTAATCCATGATTATTTAATCTTGTTTTCGAAGGCTCAAATATTTCATCATCACTACCTGTAACTTTATACCCCTTTTTATGAAGCGCTATTGCCATATTATGCATTGCACTACCTCCTACTGCGATTAAATGAATTCTCATTTTCTGAAGTTTTTCTTTAAGGCTATAAATTTAATGGCTAGCTGTTCCTATATTTAGTTAAAATCTAAAAGTTTATGAACTTATACCCTGTTGAAACTGGAAATTTTAAATTAGATGGAGGAGCTATGTTTGGTGTTGTCCCAAAATCCATTTGGCAAAAAACTAACCCGGCTGATTCAAACAACATGTGCAATTGGGCAATGCGGTCACTATTGATTGAAGACGGCAATCAATTGATATTAATCGATACAGGAATTGGGGATAAACAATCTGAGAAGTTTTTCAGTCATTTTTATCTAAATGGAGATGATACGCTTGAAAGTTCATTAAATAAACATGGTTTTTCTGTAAATGAGATAACGGATGTTTTACTTACCCATTTACATTTTGATCATGTAGGTGGCGCCGTAAAACAGACTAATGATTTATTTGAGCTCACTTTTCCAAACGCAAAATACTGGAGTAATCAAAAACATTGGGATTGGGCAATCAATCCAAATCCCCGTGAAAAAGCATCTTTTCTTTCAGAGAACATGTTGCCGATTAAAGACCTTGGCCATTTAAACTTTATTGAAACAGGGAAAGAACTTGGTGAAAATATTGAATTATTTATGGTAGACGGACATACAGAAAGTCAAATGATTCCGATCATCAATTATGTGGGAAATAAAATTGCATTTTGCGCCGACTTAATTCCTTCTGTAGGCCATATTAAAGTCCCATACATACCTAGTTTTGACACTCGTCCATTACTCTCTATGGATGAGAAATCATCATTTTTAAAAAGAGCAATAAACGAAAATATCACTCTATTTTTCGAACATGATGCATACAACGAGTGCTGTACATTAATTGAGGGCGAAAGAGGAATTAAAATGAAAAGTAGCTATAAGTTTAACGAGTTATTCTGACCTCTTTTTCATGATATTCGTTAATGTAACAAGTTGTACATTGATTATCGGTAACAAACACTTCACCATTATATACAGGAATTAGTCTCTCACTCATTGAGTTGTCAATTGGGTTAATATATTTTTTAGAAGTGTAAATTTTTAAATCATGACGCCCCGCTTCGATATTATCTAATTTCAATTGTGAAATAGCATTAAAGCTCTCCCCGTCTATTGAGACAAGTATTTCCTTTCGGTCATACATTTTTAAAACAAGAGAAGTATTTGATTGATTTTGAGACAAACCAATTAAAGGCAAAAATAGCAAAACGGAACCTAAAGCTTTCATAACATTTGATTTGCCATGATAGTTCCAAGTTCCGTGCCAATAAGAGAGAATAAAACTATTTACTTTTTAATTCGGTAATCATACTTTTAATAGTTCCCGACAATACACCTATTGCTGCCAGAACTCCAATATTTAAAGCGATTAACCACATATGAACTGCTTCCATGCTAAACTCTTTTAAAAATTAAACTTACTCTGAGAAATTAATGAGCTCCTGACTTGTCAGCGCCTACAGCAATAGCAGCAATTGCTCCAACCATTGTAAGAACCATCATTAAAATTTTCAATCCCATTGCATCTGCAGAGTCATTAAAATATGCAATTCTTAATGGCACTAATGCTGTTACTGCAATGATTGCTAAAGCTGTTAATTTGTTTCCTTTCATGATGTTTAGTTTTAAATTAAAGTCCCATTAATAGAGTGGTAAGTGACACTAAGATTCTCTACATCAGTCCCTTCTCCATTCAGAACGTTATAATAAGTAATTGGTAATGAATATAAATGCAATGAAATTGCTCGGACACCCGAGTTATTTTTCATCTTATACATTTGCTTTTTTCCTTGTTGAATAAATAAATCTCCTGGAGTATATTTTGTCTCATCGGTAATTTCCGGCGTTCCATCTTCTCCTAACCTAGCAACACTAAAATCCAATTCTCCTTGAACAACCTTTATCCATCCTGCTTGACCGTTAAGATCATGTAATCTTGATTCCTGACCTGGTTCCCAGCAACATGCAAAAAGTTCAAACGATTCAGTTTTAGAAATTAAGTTGCGTGTATAGCCCTCTTTATTCCAAAACGTGTAGCCCTTCATTTTTATAGAGTCTACATCTAAACTCTTCATTGCCTCAAGACATTTCTTAACATCCCTTTTATTAGGATTAAGAAAATTTAGTAATTCGGATATTGACTCTAGTTTCATGGATTCTTTTCTATGATTACAAATTTGATTTATAACCAAAGGGAATCCTATGACAATCCTCAAAGCGAAAGATGACTTTTATCAGTTTCAGCTATATTTGCTCACAAATTTATTAGCATGCCTCAAAAATCACTTCTAAAAGCCTTAGGTCCAGGCATTTTGTTTGCATCCACTTGTATTGGTGTTTCTCACTTAGTTCAAAGTACCCGTGCAGGTGCAAGCTATGGTTTTGAATTAGTTGTGGTGATTTTATTAGCTAACTTATTTAAATACCCATTTTTCGAATATGCTTCTCGCTATGCAAATGCTACAGGAACAAGTATAATTGATGGTTATAAAAGGTTAGACAAGAAAGTATTGTGGCTATATGCAGGGATTACATTACTCACAATGTTTTTCGTATCATCTGCTGTGGTTGTTGTAACCAGTGGATTCATGTCCAATTTTATAGCGGTTATTTTTGGTGTAGAAATATCTGGCTTAACCTCCTCTATTATTCTATTGATTATTTGTTTTACTGTTTTGGCTGGAGGAAAATATAAATTGCTAGACTCTTTAATAAAAGTCATAGGCGCGGTTCTTTTAATTTCCACATTACTTGCCTTCTTCCTTAGTTTATCTAAAGGTGGAGCGGCACCTAAACCTGAAAGCTGGCTAAATCTTGATTTAATTTTCCATAAAGACAACATCGGCTTTGTAATTGCTCTTATGGGATGGATGCCTACCGCATTAGATTTATCTTCTTGGAATAGCTTGTGGACTGTAGCCAGAATTAAACAAACTGGTTACCGACCTAAATTAAAGGAAACTTTATTTGATTTCAACTTCGGCTATATTATTTCGGCATTACTCGCTCTTTGCTTTGTTACTTTGGGTGCTAACTTAATGTATGGAACAGGGGAATCATTACCTGCCGGGTCGGGTGCATTTGCAGCAAAAGTTGTAGAAATGTACACTTCTGCGATTGGAGACTGGAGTAAATGGGTTATCGGACCTGCAGCATTTTGTATTATGTTTGGAACTGCAATAGCGGTTATGGATGGTTATGCAAGATCAAGCGAAAGAATCATTGAACTACTATACCTAGAAGGAAAAAATATTGATGTCGAATCAAGAAAAAAAGAATACATTCTTTCCATTTCAATCTTATCCACCATTACTTTCCTTATTGGATATTTCTTAGTTTTCAATCCTGACACGGCTAATTTGGCTGGTTTCAAAGGTTTGGTAGACATTGCAACTACAACTTCATTTATTGTAGCCCCAATAGTTGCCATTGTAAACTTCATTTTAGTTCAAAAGAAATATGTTGGACAAGAATTTGTACCTCCTAAATGGAAACAATATTTGAGCTATGTTGGAATTGTCTTCCTTACAGGATTCTCCATATTCTATCTCGTATATTAAAGCCGAAACTAATAATACTATTAAGCGTAGAAAGTGCATGAAAAAATCACTTGTTTTCTATTTTGGTTTATTCTTATCGGCCGCCGTTTACAGTCAAACAGATTCATTATCCACTTCATTAATAGAAGACTGTTTAGTGAAGAAAAATGGAGTTTATTACGCTGATTTAGACAAAGAAACGAATATCTATTTACGATTTCATGATGGCGATACGGTTGTAACAACTAGTTCAGTAAAAGACATAGACAAGGCTTCTTTATTCGTAAACAAAGATCTTGGCAAAGGAATGTTGTTTGGTAGATATTTTACAAGTGACAGGAATTGCAGTATTCGTGTAAAAGCAAAAAACGAATTTGGAAAAGTGAAAATGGATGGTATAATTTCTGATGACAAATTAGTCCTAACGGTTGTTAATATAGAAGAAAACACCGCTAGAGATTTCGTATTTGAGTTTTACCCTTTACCAGTAAAGCAATAATTATGGATAAGAAATTCATGAAAGCAGCTGTTGAACTTTCTATTAATGGAATGTTATCCAATGAGGGTGGACCATTCGGGGCTGTAGTTGTAAAAGATGGTGAAATTGTAGGAAGAGGTAACAATAAAGTAACTTCGACTAACGACCCAACCGCACATGCCGAAGTTGTAGCAATTCGTGATGCTTGTCAAAACCTTAATACATTTCAATTAGACGATTGTGTTTTATATACTTCCTGTGAACCTTGTCCGATGTGTTTAGGAGCAATATACTGGGCAAGACCGAAAGCAGTATATTATGGTTGTACCAAAAAAGATGCTGCTGACATTAACTTTGATGACGACTTTATTTACAAGGAGCTAGAAGTTAAAATGGGAGACAGAAAAATTCCTTTTATTCAAATTGGTCGCGACGAAGCTATTAAAGCTTTTCAAATGTGGGCAAACAAGGAAGACAAAAATCTATATTAAATCAGAAAGTATCTCTTTTAAAGGTCTAACAGACTTCACCTCCTCTATTGCTGGTCCTGCGCACCAAACTGTTTTGTAGGTTGCATTAAATGCAGATTTTCGAACTTTACTCATACCTCTTAAGGCAATAAACAACTTAATATACTTTTTAAGCCATTTGTTTTTATGCATAAGCTTTTCCAGCCAACTTGCCTTTGTCCCAATACTTTGAACATAAGGTGTATTAATTACGGTTAAATGAGAACCTGAAATTTTAGTTGACAAAACAATGTCCTTTTCTCCATAATCAATTAATGCTTGTTTATACTCTGCTGAAATTGGAGCTTCTTTACTCGCTAAGAATATTGTTCCTACCGAAACCCCACATGCGCCGTGCTCAATAGCTTCATCAATATCATTTTTAGAAGTAACACCTCCAGCTGAAATTATTGGAATATTTATATTTTTCGACAGTTCATCTAAAAGAACATTTCTATCCGTTGGGCCGCAATGCCCACCTGCTCTATTATTTACTGCTATTACAGCATCCGCTCCTAAACTTTCAACTTTTTGCGCATATTTTAAATCAACCACATCGCAAAAAACCTTGATACCTAAAGGCTTACATTTCTCTATTGTTTCTTTTGGATTCCCTAAAGATGTAATTATAAAAGCAACCTTTTCTTCCAAAATAATCTCAAGTTGTCTTTGATACTTTGGATTAGATTTGTTTACAATGAGATTAATACCGAATGGCGCTTTAGTTTTTTTCTTGATATTCTGAATAGCTTCTCTCAGCTCATTGTAAGACCTGTAATTTAAAGCTGGAATAGCAGCTGTTGCGCCATTTTCGCAAGCCTCTACAACCATATCTTCGTTTGAAACCAAAAACATTGGAGCAACTATGATGGGATGTTTTATACCTAAAATTTCATTTAGTTTACTAACCATAATTATTCTACGCTATTCTATAATTAGAGTTCAAAATAACAATAATCTAATTCTTAACGTACTTTATACTATACACTTAAGTATGTTCTTTAATAAGGTTTTGAGATGAAAAAGAGGATTTTAATTACAGGAGCGAACGGACAAGTTGGGACAAAACTTTATGAGTACCTGTTGCAATTTGGCAATTGTCAGATCATTACGTCTGATATATCAGAAAACAAATTTAATTTTCCTGAATATGAAAAGCTTGACGTAACAAGCTATAGTGATTATGTTGATGTTGTTGTTAAGCATGGAATTACTCAAGTTTACCATATGGCGGCAATTTTATCAAGTAAAGGGGAAATCAACAATCAACTAGCATGGAATGTCAATATGAATGGTTTAATGAACACTTTAAACATTGCCAAAGAGTACAATATCAACAAAATATTTTACCCTAGCTCTATTGCTGTTTTTGCAGAACCTTTTGAAAATGGGATTGCCAATCAAAACACAATTTCAACTCCAACAACAATGTATGGAATGAATAAATTGGCCGGAGAAAACTTGTGTAATTATTATCATCATAAGTTTGGTTTAGATATAAGATCAATAAGATACCCTGGAATTATTGGTCCAGAAAACAATGCTGGTGGAGGAACAACAGACTATGCTGTTGAAATATTTCATCATGCAGTAAAAAACGAATCCTACAATTGTTTTTTGTCTGCTCCAACTACCCTACCAATGATTTATATTGATGATGCAATTAGAGCAACCATTGAATTAATGCGTTCGGAAAAGGACAAAATAAAAATTAGAACAAGTTATAATCTTGCAGGAATATCTTTCAGCCCATATCAAATAGCACAAGAAATAAAAAAACACATTCCAAACTTTAGAATGACATATTTCCAAGATCACAGACAATTGATTGCTGATTCATGGCCTCAATATATAAATGATGACGAAGCGCGCAAAGATTGGGGTTGGAAGCACGAATATGATTTATCAAAAATGGTTCAAGTCATTCTCGATCAACTTATTCCAAATCAATATCCAAACATAGAGACAGCTTAATGAAACGTATTTACAAAGATATTCAAAGTGAAATTGATGAATTAAAAGCTAAAGGATTATTCAAATCTGAAAGAGTTATCAATTCAAAACAATCTACATTAATCAATTCAGCGAATCAAGAGGTCATCAATCTTTGCGCTAATAATTACTTAGGTCTCTCTTCTGATGAAAAAGTTTTAAAAATCGCTCATGAATCTATTAATCAGTGGGGTTATGGACTCTCTTCGGTAAGATTTATTTGTGGAACTCAAGCTATACACAAAGAACTTGAAAGCAAAATCGCAAACTTTTTGGGATTTGAAGATGCCATTCTCTATGCTGCAGCTTTTGATGCTAATGGTGGCTTATTTGAGCCATTACTTAATGAAAACGATTGTATAATTTCCGATGAATTAAATCACGCATCAATAATTGATGGTATACGATTATGTAAAGCTAAAAGGCTTAGGTATAGGAATAACGATATGAGTGATCTTGAAGGCAAACTAAAGGAAGCGCAAGGATCAAGAAGAGTTTTAATAGCAACAGATGGTGTTTTTTCAATGGATGGAATTATAGCTAACCTTCAATCTATTTGCGATTTAGCGGAAAAATACGATGCATTGGTAATGGTAGACGACAGCCATGCTACAGGAGTTATAGGCCCAACTGGAAAAGGTTCTCTAGAGTACTGTGGAGTTATGGGTAGAGTTGATATTGTTACAGGAACATTTGGAAAAGCATTAGGTGGTGCTAGCGGAGGTTTTACTGTAGCTAAAAAAGAAGTTATCGAATTACTTCGCCAAAAATCAAGACCATATTTATTTTCTAATTCTTTAGCACCAATAATTACAGCATCAACAATCAAGGTTATAGATATGATTTCTTCCGATATATCCATTCTAGAAAATCTTCAAACAAACACGACTTTATTCAGAAAAGAAATGAAAGAAGTGGGTTTTGATATAATTGAGGGCACTCATCCAATTGTACCTATAATGTTGTATGACGCAAAACTGGCCAACGAATTTGCAGAAAAACTTCTAAAAAAAGGGATTTACGTTATCAGCTTCAGCTTTCCCGTTGTGCCAAAAGAAAAAGCCAGAATAAGAGTTCAACTTTCTGCACAACACACTTCTGAACAACTAAAAAAAGCAATAACTGCATTTAAGGAAGTTGGCAAGGAATTAGGCGTAATTACCTAATTTTAAAGATGCTTTACTCGATAATTATAGTTGTATTCACTTTTGTTTTAGTATTTGCTATAAGAAACAATATAAAACTTAATAAGCTTAGACAACACAAGGAAATGCCTGAAGAATGGGAGGTTTACATAGAGGAAAAGATTAAATTCTATAAAAACTTAGCAAAAAATGATCAAGAGGAATTTAAGTCGAGAGTTCTGCACTTTATAAATACAACAAGTATAGTTGGTTTTGAAAATATGCCAGTATCTGGAATTGAAAAGTTACTTGTTGGAATTAGTGCTATTATTCCAATTTTCAGATTCAAAAATTGGGAATATCATTTTTTAAATGAGGTAATAATTTATCCTAAAGCAATTCCTGGTCAAGGTCAATTTAAAGGATCATATGTTAATGGACTGGTTGGTGAAGGCCCTATGGAAAAGGCAGAATGATTTTAGCAAAAGATGCTTTATATCATGCGTTTTCAAATAATACAGATAGGAAAAATGTTGGTATTCACGAATTTGCACATATCATTGATAAACAAGACGGCAAAATAGACGGAATTCCAAATGTATTACTAGATGAAACTCAAATTGGTCCGTGGCTAGAATTAATTAGATCTAAATCAAAGGAAATAAGAAAGAAGAAAGCTAAAATCAACAACTACGCTTTAACTAATGATGCAGAGTTTTTTGCTGTAGTTACCGAGTACTTTTTCGAACACCCAGAAATGATGGTGAAAAAGCATCCTGAACTTTATAAGCAGCTAGAAGTTATTTTTAATAAAGATTTAGTTTAATCCCCTCACCCTTCGGGAGCTCCCCTTGAAAAGTGGAGCGGGTGTAAAACAGAAAGGCTTATCACTTCAAGATTTTATTTTATCTCCATTCTCATCAAACTCCACCCACTCGCCTATTTTTTCACCATCTTTGTATTGACCTTTCAATTTTACAGAACCATCCATAAAATACTCTGTGACTTTACCATTAAGGACACCATCTTTATAAGTTTCCTCTTTTATAACAACCAATCCTTTTGGCCCGTAGTATTCCAGTTTCCCATCGATGCCTTTGATATTAAAACTCCCTTTACAAAACAATTTCCCGTTTTCATTATAAACTAACTTTTCTCCACTTCGTCTTGCTTTTACAAGCTTTCTGCTTTCATCCTGTTCAGACTTTTCAGAAATAAATCGATCTGTATAAGTTACAATAGCTTTCTTTTTCCCGTTTGGATGAAAAGACTGAATAGATCCAGTTATTTGTGCATCAATACTAGATTTACTTTTCCCTGAAAGCCCTTTATCTAAAGACATGATTCTGTTAATTTCATAAGTATGCTTAAACTTTTTCATCCCGTCTATATAAAAAGCTTCATACTTTCCTTTTATATTTTCATCCCAATCATATTGAAATTGAAATTTCTTATCATCAGCATAAGCTTTACCACTTGGATTCGCCAAAGTATATCCAATTAAATGCTTTCTTGATTCGTGATGTTTATAAGTGATTCCCGTTTTTTGTTCAGAGCTTATAAAATCCTCTTTGTAAGTTTCAGCGCTTTTTTTTTCATAATTCAACCAAAGTGTTTTCAAACCTGGATCTTGAACATCTAAAAAATCATCATATTGCCTTAACACATCATTTAGCCATGAACTATCAATTATATTTCTTTTAATGAAGTATTCATAGGGAACTTTAGGATTACTATCACACAATTGAACTTCACCCTTAATAACAGTAAGATTTTCACAAAGGTATTTTACATTATCATTTCTTACTTGAATTGTTAATTTACCATTCGCTAATTCAGATTTATAATCGGTAACGGATTCAATCTGCGAAAAGGTTAATAGCGGTACAAATAAAAGAAAAACTAGTACTATTCTCAAGTGTTGTAAAATTATCATTTGCTCCTACTACGCAATGTTTCGCTTGATGTTTCTTTATATATACTGAGTCGTCCTAAAATAGGTTGACAGTTTTTAAAGATAAATTAATTAGACCGAAGTAGATTTTCTGCTTCGTTTTTTTGATGCATAAAATTAGGTGTTTTAAAATTTAAACTAGTGTGTGGTCTTCTGTTGTTATAACTAT